>JANLFX010000065.1 GCA_024653325.1 Anaerolineae bacterium | reverse complement strand
CCTTCTGTCAAGTCGAGTTTCCCCCTGACTTGACACGTTCATAGAAATCTCCTGCTGATTTGAGTGTGAGGCAGATTATACCAGTTTTCTGGCAAATGACCAAATCCCCCAAATCCTAATGGGCTAAATTGGTCATTGGTCATCGCATCATTGGTCATTGAGTTTGACACCTTGCCCGAAATCGGTTATAATTGGGCCAGCCGTGGGGAGCAAGGGTGTTTCCGTAACTTCCTCGCTCTTCATGATATGGCTCAAGACCCCAGCAGTGCAAAGATCGCGAGCCACAATTAAAACGGGATTCCTGTCCATAAACAAAAGACGGTGAACAGGAGGAGTAGACCGGTCTGCGGTGATAGAGAAGCGGGGTCGTCGGCTGGAAGCCCTGCGCATCAGTCGCCGGTCGAAGGTCGCCTGGGAGTTTGCTGGCCGATGGCTGTGGCAGTAAGCCAGCACGGGGTGGCCCGTTATAGCCACAGAGCGCTGGTCTTGGTCACCCGATTAATCCGATTAAGCGGATGGGAACGATTATCAGGTTAATCCGCTTCATTGGCTGACTCGGGTTAATCGGCTGAATCGGCTGACCAATGGCCAGAACCAAGGTGGTACCACGTGAGGAAAGCCCCTCTCGTCCTTGAGGCGAGGGGGCTTTTTGATTCCGTGAAGAAAGGACTGTCTGACCATGAGCAAGATCAAGATGCCTAAAACCTATGATCCCCAGAAGGCGGAGAAACCCATTTATGATTGGTGGGAAAAAAAGGGATATTTCCGCCCGCAAATGCATCCCTGGAAAAAGCCTTTCACCATTACCATGCCTCCGCCCAACGTCACCGGAGCACTGCACTTGGGGCACGCCATCACCGCCGCCATTGAGGACATGGTGACCCGTTATCATCGCATGAAGGGCGATCCCACTCTTTGGTTGCCTGGTTCGGACCATGCCGGCATCGCCACCCAGAACGTGGTGGAGCGTGAGCTGGCCAAAGAGGGCCTTACCCGCCACGACCTGGGCCGCGAAAGATTCATCGAGCGAGTATGGCAGTGGAAAAAGGTCTACCACAAGCGCATCACCGACCAGCACCGTCGGTTGGGTGTCTCTTGTGATTGGGAGCGGGAGCGCTTCACCCTGGATGAAGGTCTGTCGCGAGCGGTGCGTGAAGCCTTCGTGCGCCTGTACAAACAGGGGTTGATCTACCGGGGCACTTATCTGGTGAACTGGTGTCCGCGTTGTACCTCGGCCATCTCCGATCTGGAGGTAATCCACGAGGAAATGACTACCAAACTGTGGTACGTGCGTTATCCACTGGAAAACGGTGGCTTCATCGAAGTGGCCACCACCAGGCCGGAGACGATCCTGGGCGATGCTGCCGTGGCCGTACACCCGGACGATGAACGCTACAAATCTCTGGTCGGGCGGACGGCTATCCTGCCAATACTGGAACGCCGCATTCCCATTATTGCCGACCAGGTGGTTGACCCTGAATTCGGCACCGGGGCGGTGAAAGTGACCCCGGCTCACGATCCAACGGACTATGAGATCGGTCAGCGGCACAATTTGCCGCTCATCAACGTGCTCAATGAGAATGGCACCATGAATGAGGCCGCCGGTCCATACCAAGGCCAGGATCGTTACGAGTGTCGCCAGAACCTGGTGGCCGATCTGGAAAAGCTCGGGCTATTGGTTAAGATCGAGGATTACCAGCACTCTCTGGGACA
This sequence comes from Anaerolineae bacterium, assembly GCA_024653325.1. Classification (GTDB taxonomy): domain Bacteria; phylum Chloroflexota; class Anaerolineae; order JACIWR01; family JACIWR01; genus JACIWR01. The sequence continues at coordinate 19,878 of JANLFX010000065.1, read as the reverse complement.
CTGCCAACGCTGTAATACCGTGGTCGAACCTTACATATCCACCCAATGGTTCGTCAAAATCAAGCCTTTGGCCGACGCAGCTATAGCGGCTGTGCGCGATGGACGCATCCGCATCGTGCCGGAGCATTTCAGCAAGGTGTATTTCAACTGGCTGGAGCACATCCGCGACTGGTGTATCAGCCGGCAACTGTGGTGGGGACATCGCATCCCGGTGTGGTATTGTGCCGATTGCGGCGGTCAGACCTGTGAGACAACAGATCCTACCGAGTGCGCGCACTGCGGCAGTACCAACATCAGCCAGGATCCCGACGTGCTCGATACCTGGTTTTCCTCCGGACTGTGGCCTTTTTCCACCCTGGGCTGGCCTGAGGAAACCGACGACTTCAAGTATTTCTACCCGACCACCATGCGGGAGACCGGCTACGACATCCTGTTCTTCTGGGTGGCGCGGGAGATCATGCTCGGCCTGGCCATGACCGGGCAGACGCCCTACAGCATAGTGTATCTGCACGGGTTGATCCGCAACGAACAGGGCGACAAGATCAGCAAATCCATGCCCGATGCCGAGAGATACGACCCGCTCAACATTGTGGACGAGTACGGAGCGGATGCACTGCGTTTCACCCTGCTCACCGGCTCCACACCGGGCAACGACATGAAGCTGTCTTTGCAGCGGGTGGAGGCCAGTCGTAACTTCGCCAACAAAATATGGAACGCGGCTCGTTTTGTGGTGAGTAACGTCTCAACGAGTGACGGGTTAACGAGCCTGCCCACTGACTTGCCGCTTCCTGAGCGCTGGATCCTTTCCCGTCACAACCGTCTGGTCGAGGATGTGACCCGCCTGATCGAGCAGTACCAGTACGGGGAGGCTGGACGGCAGATATATGACTTCCTGTGGGGCGAGTTCTGCGATTGGTACATCGAGATGGCCAAAGTGCGTCTTTACGGGCAGGACACCGCTGCCCAGAACGCTGCCCGTCGGGTGCTGGTGTACGTGCTGGAGCGAACCATGCGTCTGCTGCATCCCTACATGCCCTTCGTCACTGAAGCCATCTGGCAGAATCTGCCCCACGAGGGTGAGAGCATTATGATCGCCCCGTGGCCGGAGCCGGGTGAGGTGAATGAGGAAGCCGAGGCAGGCATTCGTTTGTTGATGGACATTATCCGCGCCATTCGCAACGCTCGCGCCGAGTTCAACGTGTCGCCCCAACAGCGCATCACCGCGGCCATCGCTGCTGGCGCTTATTACGACCTGTTGTGCGCGCACCGGGACATCCTGTTATCCCTGGCCCGGCTGGATCCTCAGCGATTGCAACTGGACAAGGCATTGGAAGAAGTGCCAGCCCAGGCGTTGACCCTGGTGGTTGGCGGGGTAACGATTTACCTGCCGCTGGCCGGGATGGTGGACGTGGAAGCAGAAAAGACGCGCATCGCCAGCGAGATGGAGCAACTGACCAGGCTCATCGCCGATGGCCAGATTTTGTTAACCAACGAGAACTTCATCGCTAAAGCCCCAGCTCATGTGGTACAGAGAGAGCGTGACAAAGTAGAGAGCTATCGAGAGAAGTGGCAGAAGCTGCGAGAACGTCTGGAGAGTTTAGGCGGGCTGTGATTTTGAGAGAGTGAATCATTTGCGCTTTCCGCCGACTTAGTGTAAAATAGTGCACAATAGCACAAACAATATATCCTTTCTCCGACCCATTTCCCCTAAAGGCGTGCCTATGGGGGATGGGCGATAGGGTGTGGTTGGAAACGATCGCGCCTCCCGTGCTTGGAAAGGAGAACGGATGACAGGTGGTCAACGCGCCGGCGTCCTCCTTCCAGGTGGGCGCCGGTTTTTTGCAATTACCGGACCCAGATAGTCTCCCTCGGCGAAGTGCGGTTGTGTATGATTTGGCCCGTTGGGATTTGCCCCATTGGGATTTGGAGCTTGCTATGGCCCATTTGGACGCTTATAATCGCCCCATCAGTTACCTCCGTATTTCTGTGACCGATCGCTGCAACCTGCGCTGTGTATACTGCATGCCACCGGAAGGGATTCCATGGCGGCCACATGAGGAGATTTTGCGTTATGAGGAGATCGAGACAGTTGTCCGCGCCGCGGCTGAGTTGGGTATCAGCAAAGTACGTCTGACCGGCGGCGAACCCTTGGTCAGGTTGGGCATTGTGGACCTGGTGCGCATGTTATCCCGCATCCCCGGCATTGATGACCTGGCGATGACTACCAACGGCGTTCTGCTGTCACGCTACGCCCTGGCCCTGGCCGAAGCGGGCCTCAAACGGGTCAACATTAGTCTGGATACCCTGCGCCCGGAGCGTTTCCAACAGATCACCCGTCTCGGTCGGCTGGATGATGTTCTGACCGGCATAGAAGCGGCACGGCAGGCGGGTTTGGAGCCCATCAAGATCAACACGGTGGTCGTCCGGGACATGAACGACGATGAGGTGGTGGACCTAGCCCGCAAGACGACGGAGGCGGGCTGGAACGTCCGCTTTATCGAACTGATGCCGGTGGGGAACGGTGTGCTGGCAGAGGGAGAACGCCAGAATGTGGTGGTGACGGCGAAGGAGATTCGGCAAAAAATCGAGGCGGCGTTGGGGAAATTGGAACCGGCGAAGGTGAGTGTGGGCAATGGGCCGTCCCGTTACTACCGCCTGGTCGGGGCAAAGGGGACCATCGGTTTCATCACCCCCATCAGTGAGCATTTTTGCTATCATTGCAACCGGTTGCGCCTCACCGCCGACGGCCAATTGCGCCCCTGTCTTCTCTCCGACCAGGAGATTGACCTGCGCACCCCCCTGCGCCAGGGAGCGAGTGTGGCCGAGATCAGAGATCTGCTTCTGCGGGGCATCGAGAGCAAGCCGCTGCAACATCATCTGGCCGAGAACATGATGCCGGGAAGCCGGGTTATGTCTGAGATAGGTGGTTAGGTGGTTGGAATGGGTTGGAGGTTATGATGGAACTCACACACTTGGACGAAGAAGGTCGCGTGCGCATGGTGGATGTCGGCGGGAAACCGGACACGGAACGGGTGGCCATCGCCAAAGGGGAGGTGACCATGCGCCCGGAAACGCTGCGCCTCATCGTCGAGAAGGGCGTGCCGAAAGGGGATGTGCTGGCTGTGGCGCAGGTGGCAGGGATCATGGCGGCCAAACGTACCCCCGAACTCATTCCCCTTTGCCATCCTTTGCTTTTGACAAAAGTGGACGTGGAGTTTCGAATTGACGAGGAAGCATCGCGCATCGAGATCACGGCTACCGTGCGCAACCGGGGAAAGACCGGAGTGGAAATGGAAGCGCTCACTGCCGTCTCCATCGCTGCCCTGACCATCTACGACATGGCCAAGGCCGTGGAGCGCACGATGCGCATCGGCAACATCCGCCTGGTGCAAAAGAGTGGGGGCAAGAGTGGGGAGATTATTCTGGAGGATGAGTAACGAGTAATGGGTTACGGGGGCGATATGAGAGTGAAAATCAGATTTTTCGCCGCTCCACGGGAGGCGATGGGGATGGGAGAGATAGAGCAGGTATTGCCGGCAGGGGCGACGGTGGGAGAATTGCTTGATGCCCTGACAGCACAATACCCTGTACTGGTTCCTTATGCCGGCTTCATCCGCGTTGCCGTCAACCGCGTGTATGCCGGTAGAGAAGCCGAACTGCACGATGGGGACGAAGTGGCCTGGTTACCCCCAGTCGGAGGAGGATAACACCCTTCCGACCTTCTAACCTTCCAACCCTTAAGGAGACCTGATGAAACTGTTTGAAGTCACAACCAAGAGCATATCCGTTGACGAGGTCATTGCCCGGCTGGCCGATCCAGCTATCGGGGCATTGACGACGTTCATCGGCGTGGTGCGCAACAACTCAGAGGGGCGCGAGGTGCTTTACCTGGATTATGAAGCTTACCCGGAGATGGCCGAGGAGGCGTTGCGTCAGATCGGCGACGAGATCCGCGCCCGATGGAAAACTATCCGCGAAGTAACCATAGTCCACCGCGTGGGGCGGTTGGAGATAGGGGAGACCGCTGTAGTCATCGCTCTCTCTGCCGCTCACCGGCAGGAGACGTTCGACGCCCTCCGTTATGCCATTGACCGGTTGAAAGAAATTGTGCCCATCTGGAAAAAAGAGGTCTGGAAAGGTGGAGAGGAATGGAAAAGCGAGCAGTGACAGAGTTGTACCCGATGTTGAGTGTGGAGGAAGCCCTGGAGCAGGTGCTCAGCCATTTCCGTCCTCTGGAGCCGGAACGGGTGCCCATCCTGGAGGCCCTGGACCGCGTTTTGGCCGAAGATGTTTATTCCAGCTTTGACATCCCGCCCCGTGCCAACTCGGCCATGGACGGATACGCATTGCTGGCCGCCGATACGCGGGGAGCTGGCCCTCAGACCCCGAAGCGGCTGCGCATCATCGGCGACGTGGCGGCAGGCTATGTCAGCGAGGCGGCAGTGACGCCTGGCACGGCTATCCGCATCATGACCGGCGCACCCATCCCGCCGGGAGCCGATGCGGTCGTCCGTTTCGAGGATACGAAGCAGCAGGGGGAGTGGGTTGACGTTTTCATAGAAGTGCCGGCAGGCAATGAAATCCGCCTGGCCGGGGAGGACGTGCGTCGTGGGGAATTGGTCCTGCGCCGGGGAATCCGTATCCGTCCGCAAGAGGTGGGGATGTTGGCCTCACTGGGGCGACAGGAAGTGGTGGTTATCCGCCGCCCACGGGTGGCAGTCCTGGCCACCGGTGACGAACTGGTGGAGGCGGGCCATCCCCTCGGCCCCGGCAAAATCTACAATTCTAACAGCTATTCTAACGCGGCCCAGGTCATCAGGTACGGCGGCATCCCTATTATGCTGGGTATCGCCCGGGATCGGATACCGGAGTTGACGGAGAAGATCAAGGCCGGATTGGCCCAGGGAGTGGATTTGTTCCTCGTTTCTGGCGGCGTCTCAGTGGGTGATTTCGACGTGGTCAAAAACGTGCTGGCCGCTGAGGGCGAGATAACTTTCTGGCGGGTGCGCATGAAGCCGGGGAAACCCATGGCCTTCGGGCGGATAGGGGGTGTGCCGCTGTTAGGCATGCCCGGCAATCCCGTTTCGGTGATGGTTTCCTTTGAAATCTTTGCCCGGCCTGCTATCCTGACAATGATGGGGATAACGGAGCTGGATAAGCCTACTGTAGAGGCAGTTCTCCTGGACGAGGTGAAATACAAGGATGACCGTCGTCATTTTTTGCGGGTGTACGTTGAGGGAAAAAACGGCGAGTATTATGCGCGCCTCACCGGCGAGCAAGGGTCGGGCATTCTCAGTTCAATGGTCAAGGCCAATGGCCTGGCGATTATTCCGGAGACATGGGACCACGTGCCGGCTGGTGAACGGGTGCAGGTGATGATGCTGTAGGACAAGCTTCAGCTTGTCCTACATTCATGGAACCTGCGGGAGGGTTGAAAGGAGAGCCAGATGACGATTTCGGTTGGGATTTTGACCGTCAGTGATCGCAGCTATCGCGGAGAGCGGGAAGACTTGAGCGGTCCGCTCATCCGCCAGTTGGTGACCGGGCGGCTGGAGGCCGAAGTGAAGCTGGAGGCCGTGGTGCCCGATGAACGTAACATCATCGCCGGCACGCTGGTCGTCTGGTGCGACGAGGTGGGTTTGGATCTCATTCTCACTACCGGGGGAACGGGCTTCGCCCCGCGCGATGTAACGCCTGAGGCGACGAAAGATGTAATCGAAAAGGAGGTGCCCGGTCTGGCAGAAGCGATGCGGGCCGAGGGCTTGAAAGTCACGCCTCACGCCATGCTTTCACGGGCCGTGGCCGGCATCCGGGGCGGCACGCTCATCGTGAACCTCCCTGGCAGCCCCAAAGCAGTGCGAGAAGGATTGGAGGTTATCTTGCCTGCCATTCCTCACGGGATAGAGATCCTCAAAGGGGCAGTGGAGTAGGACAAGATGGCCTCTTGTTCTTGTGAGTGGACATTGGCGTTTTTGTTCGTAGCGATGGCTTCAGCCGTCCAAGAGAGCGAAAAGCGGCTGAAGCCGCTACTACGAATCTCCACATATCTTGTGTTCTCCCAGTCGCTAATCCCAAGAGATGGACGTCTCGAAATTCGCCAGACTTCAAAAAGCGGCTGAAGCCGCTACTACGAATCTCCACATATCTTGTGTTCTCCCTGTCGCTAATCCCAAGAGATGGACATCTCGAAATTCGCCAGACTTCAGCTTGTGATTGAGCAGGAGGATTGACCAATCGAGGACATCTTGCGTGGTCTGGTGCAGGCTTTTCAATTGATTGTTGCCAGAGATCCAGCCCTGTTTGAAATCGTAGCCTTGTCCCTGCGGGTATCGGGCACGGCGCTTTTGTTCAGCACGCTGATCGGTATCCCCCTGGGCGCGGTTTTGGGACTGAGCCGCTTTGTCGGGCGGCGGCTGGTCATCGCTCTGCTCTACACCGGCATGGGCTTTCCGCCGGTAGTGGTCGGCCTGTTCGTCTACCTGCTGCTTTCCCGCAGCGGTCCGCTGGGCCAATTGCACTGGCCGGTAATCCCATCCCTTTTCACCCCGGAAGCGATGATAGTGGCCCAGAGCATCATCTCGTTTCCCCTGGTAGCCGGCTTTACCATGGCCGCCGTTATGGGGGTAGACCCTCAACTGCGCCAGCAGGTGCAGGCCCTGGGCGCCACCCGCTGGCAGACGACGCTGACCGTGTTGCTGGAGGCGCGGGTGGGCGTGATCGTCTCGGTAATCGCCGGTTTCGGTAGCATTATCTCCGAAGTGGGGGCGGTAATGCTGGTCGGAGGCAACATCGAGCACCGTACCAGGGTGTTGACCACAGCCATCGTGCTGGAAACACGCAAAGGTAACTTTGATCTGGCCATAGCTCTGGGCATGGTACTGCTGCTCCTATCTTTTCTAACCAATGTGATTGTGCTGTGGCTTCAGGGCAGGACGTTTGACGAATGAGCGAACTTATCTATCAATTGCGGAATATCTCCAAGTCTTACAATGGACGGTGTGTGCTGCGGGTGGACCATTTGCAGATTCATCGGGGGGAGGTTTTTTCCGTAGTGGGACCCAGTGGCGCGGGCAAAAGCACCCTGCTGAGATTGCTTAATTTCCTGGAACCGCCCACCAGCGGGTATATCCGCTTCCTGGATGCAGAATTCGGCCCGGACCGCCCCATGCCCCTGGAATTACGCCGCCGGGTGACCACTGTGTTCCAACGACCCATTCTATTGAGCCGGAGCGTGTGGGCTAACGTTAACTATGGCCTCAGGTTGCGTGGTCAGCGCGATTCAGCCCCTCAGGTGAAAGCGGTGCTGGAGCAGGTGGGGCTGGCGGGGCTGGCTGGTCAACCGGCGCGTACCCTTTCCGGTGGCGAAGCCCAGCGAGTAGCTTTGGCCCGGGCCATCGCCCTGCAACCGGATGTTCTGCTCTTAGATGAACCAACGGCCAACCTGGATCCATACAACGTGGGGATGATTGAGGACATTGTGCGCAGGCTTAACCGCGAGCGAGGTACTACCGTGGTTCTGGTAACCCACAATGTCTTCCAGGCCAGGCGGCTGGCCCATCGCGTAGCACTGCTCCTGGAGGGACAGATCATCGAGATAGCCGATGTGGACACTTTTTTCCAATCGCCCCGCGATCGGCGCACATCCGCTTTTGTGCGTGGCGAAATGGTTTATTGAGCCCACTATAAAAAGCCAGAAATTTCACGCTAAGACGCAAAGCCCGCTAAGGTCTTCTCCCATCTTTGCGCCCTTGGCGGCTTGGCGTGAGCCCCAGATTCAAAGTTCAAGGTCAAGACTTTGAACTCGGAATTTGATATTGCCAGTGAGGTCTCCGACCCATTGCCCCTAAGGGCTGAGCCTACGGGAAATGGGCGTTAGGGTGTGGTTGGAAACGGCCACGCCTCCCGTGCTTGGAAAGGAGATCAGGCTTCGGCGTGAGCGCTCAGCCGAACGGTTTAGGAGCGTCTTCCTCTGAACGCGCTCTTCCCTTCTTTCCAACACGGTAACGGAAAGGAGGTGGTGAGAGTGCGCAATTAACTCAATGCGGGCACCAACCCCCAAACTTTTCAAGAAACGAGGAGGAAGACTCAAATGGAACGGCGAACGATCTGGACATTCTTGACCTTGACATTGGTGCTGGCCCTGGTAGCTGGCTGTAAGCCGGCCTCGACATCTGTGCCCACTTTTCCTCCGCCTGCACCCACTGATACACCCAAACCGGTTGAGTCGCGGAAACTGATCCTGGCCACCACCACCAGCACCCAGGACTCTGGTCTGCTGGACTTTATCCTGCCGGACTTTGAGCAGCGATTCAACGTCCAGGTGGATGTGGTTGCCGTCGGCACCGGCCAGGCCATCAAGCTGGGTGAGGACGGCAACGCCGACGTGTTGCTGGTGCACGCCCGGGCCCAAGAGGATGCTTTCATGGCGGCCGGTCACGGCGTGCGCCGCGAAGACGTGATGTACAACGATTTCGTCATCGTTGGGCCGGCGGCCGATCCGGCGGGTATCAAAAGCCTGACCAGCGCGGTGGAAGCGTTCCAGAAGCTGGCCGAGTCCCAGGCCACGTTCATCTCCCGTGGCGACGATTCCGGCACGCACGTCAAGGAAAAGGAAATCTGGCAGAAAGCGGGTGTCGAGCCGGCCGGCGACTGGTACATCTCAGCCGGACAGGGGATGGGTGAGGTGCTGACCATGGCCGACGAACAGCAGGCCTATACCCTTAGCGACCGGGGCACTTACCTGGCCCGCACGCTGGAGGGAATTGAACTGGAAATCCTGGTGGAAGGCGATCCGATCCTCTTCAACCCCTACGGGGTCATCGCTGTCAACCCGAACAAAGGCCCGCACATCAAGGCCGAGCTGGCGAACACTTTCATAGACTGGCTCATTTCACTGCCCACTCAGGAGAAGATCGCCGAGTTTGGCGTGGATAAGTTCGGCTCGCCGCTTTTTACCCCCAATTCAGCTCCCTGGCGGGAGGCACACAAATAAATTAAACAGCGTAGGACGGGATGTCATCCCGGCCTACGCTGTTTGTTGAGCCAGAGCAATAGCGCCCAGTACTCCGGCCCGGTTGCCCAACCCCGGTGGAACGATATAATCGTCAATCCGCTCCAGGATCATCGTGGCCTGAATGTAGCCGCCAAGCAATTCCTGCACTTCCCGACGCACCAGCGGGAAGAGTTGCTGCTGTTGCATTACCCCACCGCCCATAATGATGCGCTGCGGCGATAGGGTGCAGATGAAGTTCACCAGGCTTAATGCCAGATAGTGAGCTTCTAACGGCCAGGCAGGATGGTCAGCCGGTAGCGTGTCGGCCGGCTGCCCCCAACGCCCCTCCATGGCGGGTCCGGCGGCTAATCCCTCCAGACAGTCACCATGATAGGGACAACAGCCGGGGTACGGATCACTGTCCCAATCGTGGGGGATGCGGATGTGCCCCATCTCCGGATGCAGCAGGCCATGGATCAATTGGCCGTTGATTATGCCTCCCCCGCCGATGCCTGTGCCGATGGTCAGGTAGATGAACGTGTCCAAGCCCTGAGCGGCACCCCAGCGGTGTTCGCCCAGGGCTGCTACGTTCACGTCCGTATCAAAGCCTACTGGCACGCCCAGGGCCCGCCGGATTGCCCCGGCGAAATCGGTGTGCGCCCAACCCGGCTTGGGGGTCGTGGTAATATAACCAAAGGTGGGCGAAGCCGGGTTGGGGTCTACCGGGCCAAAAGAGGCGATGCCAATGGCGGCCAGGGGTTCCTTTTCTTGCTGTTGCCGGAAAAACCGGATTGCCTGCCCGATGGTTTCCTGCGGGGTGGTGGTGGAAAATCGCACCTCGGCGCGCAGGTCACCTGGGCCGGTGCCTACAGCACACACGAATTTTGTGCCTCCAGCTTCAATTCCTCCCCAAAGTGGCAAGGTTTCCTCCTCCTCATTTGCTTCGTAATCCAAAACGGGCAGCGACTGCCGCATTTTGCCCCGAAAACTACCTCGACATTGTTAGATTTGCCGTGTGGTGACTACCTCACCCATCCTCACCCCGGCCCTCCCCTTCCCTCTCCGCAGCGGAGAGGGAAGGGGAGGGTGAGGGAGGGGTTAGGAGAGGTCAAAAAGCCCGAATTTAACATTGTCGAGCTACCCACGCCATTGTTGGGTGAGAGCCACCTGGGCGGCGTAATCGGCTATCTGGCGTTCGATCTCCGCTGCATTCCAACCCAGACGTGGAGCCATCAATTCGGCCACGGCGCGGGCTCGCTTCAACCCACCATCGGGTGTCTCGTAGATCACGTGTGTGCGGCGGATGAGCACGTCGCACAAGGTCAATGCCATCTCATGCTGTACGGCGTAGAGAGCCTCGGCCATCAGGTAGGGTAATTCTGGCACGATGTGCTCTCCTAAATCGGGATTCTCCTCTGCATAGGCCAGTATCCATCTGGCGTCCCCACCATAGGTATCCACCAAGTGTTTGCTTACTCTCTCGTTCACATTGCCGACCGGTACGCGCTCGATTTGTGCACCTACCAACAGGTCTTTGGTGCGGCACTCGGCCTCGGGGTAGATACCAAATTCTCGCGCCAGCTTTTTTTCGGCGCGGTCGGTGAGTTGTTTGCCCATCAATCGGTGGGTGGTCAGTTTCCCGCCGGCCACGGTGATGAGACCGGGTGGGCTTTCTATGATTTCGTGTTCGCGGGAAAGGGCGTAGGTGCCGCCAGTGGAGAAGATGAGCGGGCGCAGGCCGGCAAAGGTGCTGATGATGTCGTCATGTTTGATCTGGGCCCCGGGGAAGGCGTGCTGCACTGCTTCCAGCAGGTATTCCACGTCTTCCTGATTGGCGGCGGGGTTGTCCAGGTCGCCATCGTAGTCGGTGTCGGTGGTGCCGATGAGAGCGAAGTCGTCCCAGGGAATAAGAAAGACGTGACGGCCGTCGCGTGGGGAATCGAAAACCACGGCGTGCTGGCTGGTCAGCCGGGCGCGAGGGATAACCAGATGGATGCCTTTGGTCGGGCGGGTCATCGGCCTGCTGTGATGTCTGCTCAATTGGCGCACGCCGTCTACCCAGACGCCGGCGGCGTTGACGACGACCTTGGCCCGCACCTCTATCTCCTGCCCACTGATCTCATCTACGACCTGCGCGCCGACGATTCGTCCCCCGGCGCTCATCAGTCCGGCCACACGGGCATGGTTGACCAATACCGCGCCATGGAGATGGGCGGCTTTGGCCGTCATCAGCGTCAGACGGGCATCGTCCACCTGGGCATCGTAAAAACGAGCTGCGCCGAGCAGACCCCGTCCGGCGACCAGGGGTTCGCGTCGTTTTACCTCCGGTGGACGTAGCCAGCGGTGGCGTTGTACGTTGCGAAAAAGCCCCAAGGCATCGTACAACATGAGCCCGGCGCGCAGCATCCAGGGGGCGGGCTTTTGTCCCCGGTACAGGGGGTAAAGAAAAGGCAAAGGGCGTACCAGCCGGGGAGCAATGGTGCGCATCACGCATCGCTCGTTGCAGGCTTCGAAGACCAGCTTGAACTGATAATATTCCAGATAGCGGATACCCCCGTGGATAAGCCGCGAGGAACGGCTGCTGGTGCCGCTGCCGAAGTCATTTTTTTCGACCAGGGCGGTGCGGAAGCCCCGTAAGGCCGCGTCCCGGGCCACTGCCACGCCGGTGATGCCCCCACCGATAATCAGCAGATCGAATTCCTCCTGAGCCAGACATTCCAGATTCTCCTGACGGGTAGCGGCGGAGAAAGGGCGGTTTGAGGTTTCGTCCATTTTATCTCCTTCATGGAGCCAGCAGGACGCCGGGGTTCATGATTCCGGCGGGATCGAGGGTGTTTTTGAGGGCGTGCAGTGCCTCTATGCCCACTGCGCCGATTTCTTTTTCAAGCCACGGGGCATGGTCACGGCCTATGCCGTGGTGGTGAGACAGTGTGCCACCAGCGGCCAGGATGGCTTCGGTGGTGGCCTGTTTGATTGCCTGCCACTGGGCCTGTTTAGCCAGGGGATCGGGGTCGGGTACCTGCCGGCCTAAAAAGGTGGTGTAGAGCGAGGCGCCCTGCGGATAAGCGTGAGAGATGTGGGTCATCACGTAACCTGGGCCGCCTCCGGTATCCGCGATAGCCTCTTTCATCGCTTTTATCATGGCCTCGTACAGGTGTATCAGATTCGACCAGGTAGTGGCCGTTTCCAAGGTGTCCACCATGACTCCGTGGCCGAGGAGTGTATCGCGCAGGTAAGGCTGAGCGTAGCGCTCGCGTACCCACGACTTTCCCACCATCCGCCCCAACGATAGGCCACGATGGTCAGCGCACAGTTCCAATGCCAGGTTCCACTGTTGGGCAGTCCATTCGGCGTCCCCATCAAAGCCCAACAGCATCAAGGTGCTGCCCGTGGTCAGGTCATACCCCTGCATTTTCAGATACCCCGCGATCAGCCTGTTGGCCAGGTGGCGTAGCCCGTGGTGTTCGTGGCTCATCACCGCGTAGGCGGCGGTTTCCGGTGCGTCGGAAAGGCGGATGATGGCCGGCTGCAATGACGGGCTTTGCATCAGATCGCGGAAGGCAGCGATGCTATCCTCCAGGCTGCGGAAAAGGATGCCCCGGTAGTCCTGCACTGTCGGCAGAGGATGGATGCGCATAGTGGCTTCGGTGATCACGCCGTAAGTGCCCTCAGAGCCGAGGAGTGTTTGTAGAAGGCTGGGGCCAGCGGCGGTGGCAGGCGTGTCTTTCGTCTCGATGATGCCTACCGGGGTGACAACGCGCACGGCCAGGGTCATGTGCTCGATCTTGCCATAGCCGATGGAGTTTTGACCACCGGAGCGGGTGGCGATCCAGCCGCCGAGGGAAGAGAACTCAAAAGATTGGGGGAAGTGACCCAGAATGAAGCCTCGTGCGTTCAATGGCGCTTCCACTTCGGGGCCGGTAGCTCCGGCCTGAATGCGGGCCGTGCGGGAGACCGGGTCAATGGAGAGTACGCGGTCCAGGCGGGCCAGGTCCAGGGTGAGCGCGGGCCGGTCGCCTGGTTCCGGCTCGACGCCGCCTAGGACAGAACTGCCGCCGCCAAAGGGGATGACGGCGATGTCGTGATCGGCGGCCCAGGCCAACAGGGTGGCGATTTGTTCCTCGTCAGCGGGGTAGATCACCACATCAGGAGGGTGGGGGATATATCCGGCACGGATACGGACCAAATCGCGGTAGGATTTGCCATAGGCGTGCTCCACGCGGGCTTGCTTATCGGTGCGCACTGCCTCTTTCCCCAGCAGTTTGTACAGAAAGGCAAGTGAGGCGTTGTCCAGGCGTGGCGGAGGCAGGGAAATGTCGTTTAAAGGAACAGGGGGTATCTCATGTTCAATGGACTCGTCGGGCAATTCCAGCCACTGCTGAAGGGTGGGCCAGAAAGCGGGGCGGCCATCCAACGAGTAGCTCTGATCCAGTGTGCCCCATCCCCACCAACGCAGGTTTGGCATGTCCATAGGCTACCTCCTCGGTTTGGTGATGCGCTGGTAGCCCCTGGCGTGCTGTGAGTTCACAGCCGGGATAGGGGCTATTTCCATTATACGACAACTCTGCGTCAGCGTCAAACTTTCTCGTGGGATGCCCTTTGTCCGATTTGACATTATTCCTGCCTTGTGCTATAGTTTAATCCAACTGAATAATTTTCGACAGTGGTACCCCGTCGCCCGGATGCCAGGGGTTTAAAGGGGGAAGCCGGTGAGAGTCCGGCGCTGTCCCGCAACTGTAATCCTAGCCGTTGCTCATTAAGCTACAAACCGGCCAGGAGAGCCAGGACGCCCGCCATTGTCACGCTCTGAGAACCTTCGCGGAAAGGGGGTAAGGGCCCATGATACGCGGACCATAACCCCCCTTGTCCTTGTGGCAAGGGGGATTTGATTTGGAGGACCAAGCCCGACCACCCCAGGCCGGGCTTTCTTTTTTTGATGGATGCCGACCCTGGATTCGGCCCACGTTTACTATCCTAAGGAGATTTTCGCCATGAAAAAGCTGTTCTGTACTTTGTTCGTGCTCGCCACACTCCTGATGGCTGCCATTCCGACTTATGCTGGCGCGCCAGAGGCGTTGGCCTGGTTGCGTGCCCAGCAGAACCCCGATGGCGGGTTTGGTTCACCAGCCAGCGCCGCAGGCACAACGGCCGACGTTGTGCTGGCCATTGTCGCAGCGGGTGAGGATCCCGCTACCTGGGACAAGGATGGCCACACTCCCCTGAGTTATTTGGCCGCTCACGGCTCTGAAGTTGCAACCTCAGCCGGCAACACAGCCAAGGTGATCATGGCCCTGGTCGCTGCCGGTCAGAACCCGCGTACTTTCAGCACAGTAGACCTGGTTTATTCTCTGGAGCGACAACTGAGCAGCGACGGCAAATTCGGCGGTGAGGCTGAGACTCTGGCTGGACACTGCCTGGCCATCATGGCTTTGCAAAGCGTCAGCCGACCTATCCCCGCAACGGCGGTGGATTGGTTAAAGGCCCGCCAGATCGAGGATGGCACCTGGTCGTGGAACGGAGACACTACGCCTGGCAGTGGCGATAACAACAGTACTGCTTACGCGGTCATGGCCCTGGTCGCTGCCGGTAAGTCGGCCAACGATCAGGCTATTGCTAAAGCTATTGCTCACTTCCATTCCCAGCAAAACGACGACGGCGGCTTTCCTTACATCAATCCATCAGAGTGGGGTACCGACACCGATTCTAACTCTACTGCCGTGGTCATTCAAGCCTTGATTGCCGCTGGAGAGAATCCGGCAAGTGCGGCCTGGACCAGAAACGGCCATACGCCACTCAGCGCGTTACTGGCTTTGCAGAACAAAAGCGGTGCCTTTGCCTGGCAGGCTGCCATGCCCGACGATAACCTGTTGAGCACCATCCAGGCGGTACCGGCCATCGCTGGCAAAGCATTTCCGGTAGCTATTACCACCGTCAGCGCGGAACCGGTCACCCTACCCACCACTGGTGGCGTGTTATTTGTCCCTGCTGGTGCAGTCATCGGCGGAGGACTGGCGCTGTTGGCAATGGGTTGGACGCTGCGGAGATATAAGTTGTAGGACAAGTGGCATCTTGTCCCACGTAAGGAGTGTGTCATGAAAGAAGAGGGCCTTGGTCTGGTCCAAGTGTACACCGGTGATGGTAAGGGGAAAACTACCGCTGCGCTGGGATTGGCCTTGCGAGCGGCAGGTCATGGCCTGCGTACCTACATCGGTCAGTTCATGAAGGGCCAGGAATACGGCGAATTGGAGGCGGTCAATCGCCTGAGACCGCTGATTACCATCGAACAGTTCGGACAGCCGGGTTTCGTCCACGTCAAAAGCGCCACGCCGGAGGATATGGCTTTGGCCCGGTCTGGATTGGAAAGGGTGCGCCAGGTACTGCACAGCGGCAAATACGATATCGTGATCATGGACGAGATCAACGTGGCCCTCTTCTTCGAGCTTCTCACCGTAGACGAGGTTCTTTCCATCATCGAGAACCGACCACCGGGCGTGGAATTAGTGCTCACCGGACGCCGTGTGCCGGATGAAATCATCGCCCATGCTGACCTGGTCACCGAGATGCGGGAGATCAAACACCCCTTCCAGAAAGGGATCAAAGCGCGAAGGGGGATTGAGTATTGATGTTACGTGATGCGTATTGCGTATTGCGTGGTGCGTGGTGCGGGTTTCTGGTATGTAGCTTGCTGATCCTGATTGCGATCCCGCTCCAGGCCCAGGAGCCACATCGGGCCGGATTGGTAGTGCAGTTCGGCGATGGCACGGTCGTTACTCGTTGTATCACCTTTTCCGAGGGCGAAATCAGCGGCGAAGAGCTGCTTCGTCGCTCTGGTCTGACCGTGCTTTTCGATTATACCAGCGGTCTGGGGGCCCGGGTCTGCAAAATCGAATCCGAGGGCTGCGAGGTCCCGGCTGAGGATTGTTGGTGCCGATGCCAGGGTGTGCCTTGCCAGTATTGGGCTTATTTTTATATCTCGAGCGGGGGCTGGCGTTACTCGGGATTGGGCGGCAGCAATCGCACTGTGCATGACGGAGATATAGAAGGCTGGGTATGGGGTAATGGTCGCACAACACCCCCGTTGTTCAGTCTGGATGACATCTGCGGGATGGAGGCCACACCCCGCACACCGACGGTCACCATATCGTCTGTTCCCACAGGGCCGAAACCGGGCGCGATGGTCACATCAACCGTTGTCCAGCCATCCCCTACCTCGCTGGCCTCCAATCCACCCGCTGGCAGCGGGGTGACGACCGCGCGCACATCGTCCGATCCGATCAGCTATGCTGTTTTCGCCGTGGTTATCTTTGTTCTGGGCGGGTTGGGATTATGTCTTTACAAAAGGATGACGTGATGTTTCATCCCATCGCCTGGCTGCTGTGGCTGGGCGCGGCGGTGCTGCCGGTGATGCTCAGCCAGAATCCCCTGTATGTGGGAATTGTTTGTCTGGCGGCGGGCATCGTGTACATGGTGATCGGCAGATATTCACCGCTGGCCCAGAGTTGGTCTGGTTTCCTCAAGCTGGGCTTGACCATAATAGCCCTCACCGTGCCTTTTAACGCCCTGAGTGTGCACGCCGGGCGGTTGGTGATTTTCACCCTGCCCCGGACCTGGCCGTTGGTGGGCGGGCCGATCACCGGGGAGGCAGTGATCTTCGGGGCAAGCAAGGCTCTCTCGCTGTTTACCTTGCTGCTGCTTTTTGCCGTGTTCAACTGCGCGGTGGACCAGGCCCGTCTGCTGCGCTGGACTCCTGCTTTTCTGTTCGAAGCGGGATTGGTCACTTCCATCGCCCTCACTTTTGTGCCGCAGATGTTACGCAGTATGCAGGAGATTTATGAGGCTCAGGCTATCCGCGGGCACCGCTTTCGCGGGATACGGGACTTGCTGCCCCTGTTCGTCCCCTTGTTGACCAGCGGGTTGGAGCGCGCTATGCAATTGGCCGAATCTATGGAGACGCGCGGTTTTGGCGGCAGCCTGCAATCCCTGTCCCCTCGCCGTGAGGTGTTGGTCAGAATTGCTGCCGCTGTGGCCTTGCTGGGTCTGGTAGGTGGGTTTTTCACCGTCACCTATTTCCGCGAAGGGCAGACGTTGAGCTGGACGCTCCTCGTGTTGAGCGTGACCGCCCTGACCCTAGTTTTCCGCATTCAAAGCCAACGGGTACGTCGTACGCGCTATCGGCACGGCGTCTGGCACCGGCAGGACACAGTTCTTGCTGCCATCAGCGTGGGCCTGGCTGTCATTATATTGTTGATACGTTCCTGGGCCCGCGTGACCCTGAGCTATTATCCTTATCCGCCTTTTTCACCGTGGCCGCCATTCAATCCCGTGCTAGGCGTCGCTCTGACAGTGCTGGTCGCGCCGGCAATGCTGGCTTTCCCACAATCTCAAATGACCAATGACCAAATACAGGTGAGCAATGATTGAGTTTGAAAATGTCAGTTACAGTTATGCGGGAAGTGAGATACCTGTGCTGCGTAACCTTTCTCTCACCATCCCGGAAGGGGATTTCGTGCTGGTTATCGGCGCATCAGGAGCGGGCAAATCCACGTTCTTGCGCTGTTTGAACGGACTGATCCCACATTTCTACGGCGGGACTCTCGGCGGACAGGTGCGGGTGATGGGTTGCAATCCGGCCCACGAGGGTCCGCGGAAGATGGCCCGGCATGTGGGTTTTGTCTTTCAGAATCCGGAGGATCAGTTTGTGGTGGAGACGGTGGAGGATGAACTGGCCTTCGCTTTAGAGAACTACGCCCTGCCGCAGGCCACGATGCGCAAGCGCATTGAAGAGGTGTTGGATCAACTCAGCATTGCTCACCTGCGCCACCGAGCAGTGAGCACCCTTTCCGGTGGTGAACAGCAGCGGGTAGCCATCGCTGCCGTGCTCACCCTTCAGCCACAGGTGCTGGTCTTGGATGAACCCACTTCCCAACTTGACCCGCAGGCTGCCGAAGAGGTGCTGGACGCCCTGCTTAAGCTCAACCGCGATTTGGGCTTGACCATCGTCCTTTCCGAGCATCGTCTGGAGCGCGTGGTGCAATACGCCGACCACGTGCTGTACCTGTCCGCTGACGGCGAGTCGCCCGTTTTTGGTGAACCCACCGAAGTAATGATTCGTGTGCCCCTCACCCCGCCACTGGTGACTTTGGGCAAGGCATTGGGTTGGGCACCCCTCCCGCTGACCATCAAAGACGCCCGCCGTTTCGTCAGGCAGCTTCAGGTTCCAGATTACAAGTTGCCAGTTGAGCCAGCCACCAGCCTCCAACAACCAGCCACCAGTGACCAGCAGCCAGTAACTATCGAGGCTGAGGATGTGTGGTTTTCGTACAATGGACACGAGGCCCTGCGCGGGGTGAATTTGGTGATACGCGCCGGGGAGTTCGTGGCTGTGATGGGGCGCAATGGGTCAGGTAAGACCACGCTGCTCAAGCATCTGGTTGGCCTGCTAAAACCGCAGCAAGGGCGGGTGGTAGTGGCCAATCATGATACCCGCCATGTTTCTCTGGATGAGATTATCGCCCGCGTGGGTTATGTCCCCCAGAACCCCAATGCGCTTCTTTTCGCCGATACTGTGCGGGAGGAGCTGGACTTCACGCGCAGGAATCATCGCCTGCCACCCGTGGACTATGCTCCTTTGTTGCGCACCCTGAGCCTGGAAGCCCTCGCTGACCGTTATCCACGCGATCTGAGTGTGGGGGAGCGGCAGCGGGTAGCCCTGGCCAGCATCCTGGTTGCCGATCCAGAGGTTATTCTCCTCGACGAGCCGACGCGTGGGCTGGATTACCGGCAAAAAGAAGCTCTCACCGCCTTTCTACGCGCCCAAAAACGAGAGGCCCGCACAGTGGTCATGACCACCCACGACGTGGAGTTGGTAGCTAATTGCGCTGATCGGGTGATCATCCTGAGCGATGGTCAGGTGGTAGTGGATGGCCCGGTTCGCCAGGTGATGACCGACTCTCAGGTCTTTGCCTCGCAGGTGAACAAGCTTTTCCGCGATGCACGGTTCCTGACCGTGGAGGATGTGTTGGGGTGATCATGAGAAAGACGCTTAATGCTGTCGTATTGGCCGCAGCCAGCCTGGTGGGTGTTGCCGCGTTTCTATATCCTTTCTTCTTTCCCCAGCCATCAGAGACCGCTCAGGGCATGTTGTCCCATTCCAACGATGCACCGTTTTTATTCATCATCCTGATGGTCTTCTGCCTGGGTATGGTATTGAGTAATCTGAGTTCCGGACAGATGAACTCCAAAATCATCGCCGTGCTGGGCATCCTCACGGCGGTTAATGCGGTGTTGCGCGCCGTGCCCGGACCGGCCGGTTTTGCGGCAGTATTCTTTTTGCCCATCCTGGTCGGATATTCTTATGGAGCTACTTTTGGCTTTCTGCTGGGAGCACTCTCGATATTAGTCTCTGCTCTGCTAGGAGCAGGGGTTGGGCCGTGGTTGCCCTTTCAGATGTTCGCTACGGGCTGGATTGGGATGGCCTCGGCCTGGCTGCCGGATATGCAGCGCCGACCACGGCTAGAGGTGGCTGTGCTCACTGTGTGGGGATTCGGCTGGGGATTTGCTTTCGGGGCGGCGATGAACCTCTGGTTCTGGCCTTTTGTATTCGACCCGACGCAGACAGCGCTCTACTGGCAGCCTGGCATAGGAGCCATCGAGACATTGAAACGCTACGCTGCCTTCTATGTGGTTACCTCGTTGTGGTGGGATCTGGGCCGGGCCGTAGGTAATGGATTGCTACTTTTGCTTTTCGGAGGACCCATCCTGCGCCTGTTACGTCGCTTCCGGGTGCGCTTCCAGTTCGAGATACAACCAGTCTAGGCATTTTCATAACCTCAAATGGGATGGTTCAGAATGGGTTGACACTTTAGTCGGGCAACATACTGTCAACG
>JANLFX010000064.1:177-22031 GCA_024653325.1 Anaerolineae bacterium | reverse complement strand
GACAGAAAGGAGATGTATGCTGCATGTCGTGCCACTCCGACTGTAGTATACAAGGGGAAATATGGGTGAAAGGAGTTTGACCGTGAAGCTGGAGACGGTGACCCTGGTGGTTGGGGGGATGAGGAGGTGGAAGAGCGATGAATGCTAAGCAACAGTGGCTGGTCTGTTTTGACACTGACCACATCAAGCAATATTTGTTCGCTACCAATCGGCTGAAGGAGATTCGAGGCGGCAGTGCTTTGTTGTCTTCTCTCGACCAGCAAAGAAAGAAAGAGTTTGAAAGTCGCTATGGGGAACAGAACATTGTCTATTCGGCCGGCGGTGGCGCGGCCGTGCTGGTGTCAACGGAGCAAGAGGCACGCGACTTGATCGCGGAAACTGAGCGCGATTTTCACGCCGCAACGATTACCGTCTCTATCACTGGCGCGTACGTGCGGGCAGATGCCTTGTCAGGAACGTTCGGAGCGGAAATGACCCGGGCCAGCAGAGAGTTGCGCCGGGCCAAGACGGCAAAGGCTGAATTATCCATCTTGCCCATAGAACCCTATCTGCGTTTGTGCAGCTCGTGCGGGCAACACCCGGCAGTGCAGCAGGCTGACGATGGGAGTGGGGATTGGTTATGTCAGGCTTGCTATAAGAAGCGCAAGTTGGGTGGCGCCAAAGGCTTCTTTGCTGAGTTTGTCGAGTGGGCTGACCCCACCATCTGGACAGGTGATACACTGCCCAAAGATCTAGATCATATTGGATTGGTTTCCTCACCGCCAGGCTACGTGGGCTTTATCGCACTGGACGGCAATCACATCGGGGATTTGCTAAGTGAGATGAAGACGGTTGAAGGCTACCATGAGTTTTCCACAGGACTCTGGAGTTTGACGAAAGAACAGACATTTACAGCGTTGAAGAAGCACGGTCGTCCGCGCAATGGCATTGCTCCCTTTGAGATCATCCTGATCGGCGGAGACGATGTGCTGTTGATTACAGCGGCAGACACTGCGATCGAAGTGGCGCTGGCCATTGCTGCTGGATTTGAGCAGCATTCGCCGGATCAAGTTCTCAAACCAGGGGGACTGGAGGGCGAACGCGAGAAGTTGACGATGGCCGGCGGTGTGGTGCTGGCCCATGCCGATTTCCCCATCCCGGCGATGCACGCGCTGGCCGAGGACCTACAAAAGTCGGCCAAGAGACTCTGCGCCGAGCAAGGGTATCAAACCGGAGCCATAGATTTCCAGGTCGTTTCGGGAAGCGATACCGACCTAGACACACTGCGCGAGGCGATCCCTCATCACCGACCTTATACGTTGGCTCAATTACGCAAATTGCTCAAACATGTTCGCCAACTCAAGGCGGCCGATCTGCCGATGAGTCAGTTGCAGGCCATGTATCAGGCGCTGTTTGAGGGGGAAGTGAACGCCCAGTTGGCCAGCATTGCCACGCTGGGCTACCTGGGCCGAAGCACGGACAAGACGCGCTACGATCGGCTCAAGGCGTTCTTTGCCGAGTTTGGCGTCAAGTTCGATGGACAGTTGCCGCCTTGGGATGATGAACTGGGGAAAAGGAGGGGACAAAGAACTTCCGCGCTCACTGACCTGGTAGAACTGTATCCATTTGTTTCGGCAAAAGGAGGCACGGAATGACACGAGTGTATATCCAAATCGAACCGCTCGTGATTGAGATGGATGGCCCTCTGGCGCTGAACACCGGCTTTCGGCGCGGCCTCATCCATCGCACGGTTGAGCGCGATGCTGATGGCTTAGCCTATATCCCCGCTTCGTCGCTCAAGGGGCGCGTGCGGCGGGCCTGCGAACAAGTGGCCCGCCAGTCCGGATTACGTGTCTGCCATGCCCCACGCCCGGGCGGGATGTGTTCGGCGCATGAGCAGGCTTGCCTGGTGTGCCGGGTATTCGGATCGCCGGGGCGGGGTAGCGAACTTCACTGGCAGGATGCTCGACTGGCCCAGGATTATCGGAGCGTGTTCAGTGGCGATGAAGCCAACCGCGAGGCACAGTTTTACGCACGCACCCAGGTCCAGCTCAGCCGGGGGTTGGGAACTGCTGCGCCGGACCGTCTTTTCACCAGTGAGTTCACCGTTGAAAATCTGGAATTTCGATCTGCGATCACCGGGTGGCTGGATGTGACACCGATCGCAGGGGATGACACGACCGGTGGCTACGAATTGCTGTTGCTCCTGGCTGGGCTGCGGCTGGTCAACACACTGGGCAGCGGGAGTAGCCGGGGGTCAGGGCACTGCGTGATCCGTCCGCCCGAGCAAATCGCCCTGGGAGAACGCCCTATCAGGATTGCCGAAGTGCTTGAAAATCTCGAGCTGTTGGGCGAATTTGACAAGGAGGCGGGCAATGGCAACTGATTTCACCCTGACGCTCCAACTGCGCGCGCCGCTGGCCCTGCATCAAACACGCGCCGGTGTACAGTATGTTGAAACGCTGGATTACATTCCCGGTACAGCGTTGCGCGGCGCGCTGGCCGAGGCCTATTTGGCCGAACACGGAACGCCTGACAACACTTTTCGCGCCCTTTTTCTCTCCGAACAAGTACAGTACGGCGATCTGTGGCCCTCGGTCGAAGGGAAATGGATAACGCTACTTCCCGCTACTGCGCGTGCCTGCAAGCGCCACGGTCTGAAACACAGTGCGAGTTTTCGTGACGCGCTCCTGGATGTCTGGACAAATCCAGATAACAAATGCCCGGAATGTGCCGAGTCATTGGATCGCGTGGGCGGCTACCTGTGTAGCCTGGCCCCGGCTGAACCGTTAGCGCCTCGCTCTCGCCTGCGCATCAGCACGGCGATTGAGCGCAGCGCCGGCACTGTAGCCCGCGAGATGCTGTTCACCCAGCACACATTGGTCGGGCAACGCAAGACCCAGGATAAGTCTGACCCCGTCCTCTTCCGGGGCACGGTGCGGTTGGCTGACCCGTCTCTGAAAGACCCCCTGGGGACTCTGCTCAAGGCTCCCCTGTTTCTGGGGTCCGGCCGCAGCCGGGGATTAGGTGAGGTCGAAGTCAAAACCTGGGTTGAAGCCCCTGCCAGTGAACCCTTAGCGGACCGCTGGCGCAAATTCAATGCAGTAGCGCAGCGCGCAGGTGGAGACCCTAACGTCCGCTACTTTTCGCTGACCCTGCTGAGCCATCTGGTCCTCCGGGACGACCTGTTGCGACCGGTGCTGGACGCGATCACACCACAGCATTTTGGATTGCCCGACGGCGTCACCTGGGTGCGCTACCCGGACTCCGATCGGCAGGTTCTGTTCCTCAGCGCGGTCACCATACCCGGATGGAACGCCGCGCTGGGATTGCCCAAGCCGGATACGGTGGCTCTGGCGCGGGGATCGGTGCTGCTGGGCCGGTGCGATGCCGATCAGGAACAGGATGCATTGAACCGACTGGCCCAGATTGAGGCCGAGGGCGTGGGAGAACGACGCAACGAGGGTTTTGGCCGGGTGGCCGTGTGCTACCCGATTCACTATGAATGCTGGAGGTAAGCCATGAGCGAACAGTCTTTTCAAACCGTGTCCCTGCGCGTGGCGCTGGATCGGGCCATTGCCCGCAAGAGTGATGAATACGACGGGGAAGCCCAGAGGTATGCCGACCAACTGAAAGGAACGAAACTGGATAAAACCCAGGTGCGCGGCCTGGAGACCCTGGCCAGCACCACCGACAAGGTATCCGACATTACCGACTGGCTCAAGTTGCGGGTTGGACGGGATTCCGAACGCAAAGGGTGGGCCAAAGAGGGCATTGGACGTGATTTGTTGACAACGCTTGAGGGGCTGCGCGGCGATGCCGGAAAGATCGTTGCCGAACTACCCAGGGACCACGCGACGGATCCGGACCTGGAGCGGCAGGTACATCTGCGGCTGTGCCGGGAGTTCCTCAAACACCTGGCAGCACATTTTGAGTATCTGAAGGCGGAGCGGGAGTGATGAGCGATTTGGAATACCCACTGTTGCGGAAACAAAGGCTCGCGGCCTGGAGTGACCGCTGGCAAGCCGAGGCAGCCCGCTTTGCCGACAGTCACCGCGACCTGCTGCCACGCCGCATTACCAGCGCGCAACTCTACGGCCTGGGCAACGTGGTGCGCAGCGCGCGGCGCTATGCTGATGTGGAAAGGTTTATCAAACACCAGGCCGGAAAGGCGGAACGCGCCGGCCGGCTGGACGTGCAGGGGTACTGGAATGACCTGGTAACTGCCCTGAGCAACCTGCGGGGAGAAGCGCAGACGCTGTTGAAAGGCCTGCCAGTTCCTCCTGAGACGGACACCCGACAGGCACTGGACGCGCTCCACCGCGAACTGGCTGAACTGTATGTGCAGCATCTGATCGCACATAGCCTGTACAAAGCGACAGGTGAAGACCGTATGCAGGGGTAACTCTGCCGAGGACTGGTGGAATGTCCGGTGTCGCATTGCTTTCCGAAACTGAAAGAGTGCTTCAGCAAGTGAGCGAGCCCGATGTCCGTTGTTACCTGGACGAAGCGCTTAAATGCTTTTCGGCAGAGGCTTATGATGCTGCCATCGTGATGGCATGGTCGGCGACCATTGCCCATCTGATTCATCAAGTCAACAAAATTGGGCTGGAAGTCTTTCAGTATGCCTTTCGCCAAGAATACCCTGACCGAAAGAAATTACCAAACACTCCAGATGACCTGGTCGGCGATGATGACAAGGCCTTTATACAAGTATGCGGGCAGATGCGATTTCTGCGAGTTAAAAGTGCTGACTTGCACCGTTTTCGAGATCACCGCAACAATAGCGCGCATCCCAACCAGAATCCAGCCGGGCAGCCAGAGGCAGAATGGTGTCTGAAACTGTGCCTGGAAGTAGTACGTTATCCGGCGGAAAGTGTCCGCATTCGTGATGATGCACTGCTTGTTGAGTACGCTCTGAGAAGTGGGAGTTCCGCTGAAACCATTGTAGATTTGATTGATTCTGACTTTCACCTCTCAACCGCAACAAAATTGTTGGATGCATATCTCAACAACTCAGGACCGGAGTACGATACTCTTGTTGGTATTTGGCGTCGACTTTGGGATCTGCTCAATGAAACAGATAGAACGGAACTGTGGGGTAGACTTGAGAATGAGGTGGTCCGTGCATTGGAAGGCCATAACGATGTTCGCAATGGCGAAGAGTTAGCTCGTTTTATCGTCTGGCCTGTTCCGAATCAGAGCAACCACTATCGTGATTCCATCGCGAGGCGATATGTTTCTGATTTGAAACGCAAGGTACAAGACGGCTCCTTTTCTTCCGAGGACAAGGAGTTTGCGTTGTGGCTCTACGAGAGACTGCCGGGGGAATTTCAAAGCCAGATCGTCCATCTCTGTACCCGATGGCTTGTCAAGCGAGTCAGACAAGGCAATTTTGATGGAAGAGATCTGGACTTCAATGCCTGGCTCAAAATGCAGTCAGGACCAAATCAACAAAGAAGGTTTCAAACCATAAGAGACGCAATTGTGAGGAGGTATTAACTATGGATCAGCCACTGGATCGTTCCCACCTGCGCGCCCGCTATCGCATCACCGGGCGCATCGTGATGGATACTGCGCTGCACATCGGCGGCGGGCGCAATCCCTCGGCGGCCACCGACAGCCCCGTGGTGCGCGACGGGGCCGGCCGGCCCTTCATCCCCGGCTCGTCGCTCAAGGGCGCCTTCCGCGCTGCCGTGGAGCGGCTGGTACCCAACATTCCCCACCTGCGCACGTGCGGCCTGAGCGACGCGCCCGATGCCTGCGCCAACCGCCTGCGGGAGGAACTCAAGGATCGCAAGAACATCCCCGAAGAGGAACTCTTGGCCCTGCTGGATCGCATCTTATGCGATACCTGCCGGACCTTTGGCACCACGCACCTGGCCTCTGTAGCCCTCTTTCACGACGCGCCGATCTCGGAAGTCTGGCGCTCGCTGCCCGAAGTGCCCACCCAGGTGCGCGACGGCGTAGGCATTGACCGCGATAGCGAGCGCGCCCGCGAGGGCATCAAGTACGACTTTGAGGTGGTGCCGCCCCAGACCTCGTTTGATTTCACGCTGACGCTGGAAAACCCCACTGAACGCGACCTGGGCCTGATAGCGCTGGGGTTACAGGAGTTCATCGCCGGAATGATCCCCCTGGGTGGCATCCGCTCGCGGGGATTGGGGCGCTGTCACCTGGAGAATGTCCAGATTGAGAGTGTGGACTTTACCGACCCCCAAGCGATGAAGGCGTATTTGCTGGACGGCAAGATGACGGCTGAATCCGCTCAAGATTTTGTCCGTCGCCATTTGAGCGCGCTGCTGAACGCGGAAAGGAGGAGTTGAGCGATGTTCAAACAACTGGTCAACGAATGTCTTGTGGATTTGCATATCAAGGTTGAGGGGCCAGTGCTGATTAAATCCGGCCTGGCCCAGGTCAGCGGGCCAGACATGGCCTGGGTGCGGGTGTTCCGCAACGGACGTGAGGAGGTCTATCTGCCCGGCTCGTCGCTCAAGGGCGTCCTGCGCAGCCACGCCGAGCGCATCGCCCGCACGCTCAACCCCGGAGCCGCTTGCGATCCATTTGCCGATACTTCCTGTGGGCGCATCTTTGACAAAAAGAAGCCGGAAACTGCCCAGGCATACCAGGATGCGTGCCTGATCTGCAAACTGTTTGGCTGTACCGGCTTTGCCGGCCGGCTGGCGACCACTGACGCCTATGCCGTCGGCACGCCACCCGAACCAGTGCAGCGCGACGGCGTGGGCATTGATCGCTTCAGCGGCGGGGCGGCGCACGGGGCCAAGTTTGAACTGGAAGTGATCACTGAGGGCACCTTCGAAACAATGCTGCACCTGCGCAACTTTGAGTTGTGGCAATTAGCCCTGCTGGGCTTTGTGCTCCAGGACTTTTCCGATGGATTGATCCGTATCGGGATGGGCAAGAGCCGCGGCCTGGGCAAGGTGTGCGGCGAGGTGCAGAAGACACGGATTGACTTTCTGGGACCCAAAGCACCGCAGGTTGTCAACGGTCAACTGACCTTGCGCGGAGTTGGTTCGCTCTTTGATGGCGCCGGGGACTATGGGATGGTCAGCCCTGACGAAGTTACCGTCCCTTATGATGGGGAAGTCTCCAGCAACGGCCTGCGTACGTCTGTCGTTTTCCCCGCGCAGACTTTCCCCTGGAGCGCGATCGCCGATCGTTGGGTTCAGCGGGCCACCGACTTTACCGATCTCCTGGCCTCCGAGCGACAGGGAGGGCGGCGATGAGCGAGCAGGTGTTTTCCGGCACGCTTGACCTGGCCGGTTTACAGGCTTTGATAGATGCCTGTCGGCAACAGGCGCGCTTTTCTATTCTGGAGCGGATTGATGCCATAGACTTTCCACCACTACAAAAGGAGCCGATCAACGTGGCCGAATGGCCCAAAGGTCGCCTCTTTGATGAGGCATTTGAGTTGCGCTGGGAACAGATTGGAGCGGCCTACCGCGTGATCCTGGCGGGTACGGGTGATTCTCCTGCCCCGGCCGACGGGCTGAGCGAACACCCCCTGCCTGTAGTGACGGACGAGTTGCAAGCGTATTATTGCTGGGAGGAAACGAACGCACGGCTTGGGCGCACGCTGGACTACCGTTGTGTGCCGGGACAGGGGAATGTGAAACTGTTCGTGCGCGAGTTCCGCGATGACCATGGTCGGCTGGTGTTTTGGCGCTACGTCAAAATGGAGCGGGATGGAGGTGGGCAATGAATCCTTACGGTTTTGTGCGCCTGGGGCCGGCGGCGCAGCGCGAGGCAGCAATACGGCATGATCAGTTCAAGGGTTTCAGCGGTCGGTTGCACTGTCGCTTGACCGCGCTAACTCATTTGTTCATCCCCCAAACACAAGAGACAGCCAAGGGGAAGCATCAGGAACTCCGCCTGCTGTGCTCGGCAGATGGACGTCCGCTGCTACCCGGCTCTTCGCTCAAGGGGGTTATCCGTAATGTGGCCGAGGCGATCAGCGGTTCGTGCCTGACTCTGCCTCTGCCCGGTAGAGGCGGGGAGATTGAGTACCGCGGCCGGTCGCCGGTCTCCTATCGCGTTCTTCGCGGGTTTGAACACTGCCGTGATGCCGATCATCTCTGCCCGGCCTGCCGCATCTTTGGTTCGCTCAGCGGCGGTAATCCTTTTCTGGGCAAGATCGGACTGGGGGATGCCGTTGCCATGGGGGATTTTGAGGTTGAGACGATCACCATTGAGGCATTGATGGAGCCCAAGCCGCGTCATCGCGCCTGGTACGAGGACCCTGTTCAGCGAGGTTATCTGCGTGGACGCAAGTTTTACTATCATCGTCCTCTCGGCCCACGGCGGACAGCGGTCAAGAACGAATACAATAAAACCATTGAAGCAATTAAGCCCGGTGCGGTCTTTGAATTTGACCTGGACTATACCAACCTGACCGAGGCCGAACTGGCTCTGCTGGTTTTTGCGCTGACTCTGGAACCGGGTATGGCCTACAAGGTTGGGATGGGCAAGCCGGTGGGGCTGGGCAGTGCTCGGATTGAAATCGTCGGCTGGGAACAGATAGACCGCCAGGCGCGCTATCGGCAATTCGGCGGGGGTGTGGCGGTTCTGGAAGGCGATGCACTGAGTGCAGAGAGCGCCCGCTGGCAGGGCAAATATCACCAGGCCTATGCTAACTGGCAGCCAAGCCTGGCCGATCTGCGACGCATCTGGGTATGGGATCCGTCGTCAACAGTAGAGGTTAGATACCCAGGGCAGGACTGGTTCCGCAAAAATCCCAGGGCGCCGATTGAGGAGGCGCCGTAAGAAAGATCTTCGGGAGGTCGTATGAAAACAGCACTCATCCTTCTGGTCGGCGAACAGCCGGCGCCTAATCTATTGCCAACCTGTCACCTGAAGCCTGATACGGTGCTGCTGGTCCACACGGATCGTACGAGAGACATCGCCGAGCGGCTCAAAGACCTGCTGTCAAAGGATTGCCGGTGCCTCTTGCGTAACGTTGACCCATACGACCTGCCGGGGATTCAGCTTGCTTTGCGGGGTTTCCTTGACCAGGAACTGGTGGGGTATAGGCTGCTCTTCAACCTTACCGGGGGGACTAAACCGATGTCTTTGGCGGCCTTTCTGACCGCCTCTCAACGTAGTGCCCCCTTTGTTTATTTTCAGACTGAAGGTGGCCGTAGCTTGCTCCATCGCTATCAATTCACCGACCAGGGAAAAGTACGGTTGGAAAGCTCGGAGGAACTATCAGTCACTCTCACTTTGGACGATTACCTGCGCGCCCAGGTGGGAAACTATACAACGGAGTCACCGCGGGACGAGTTTGAGCAGCAAGTGTACCAGACGCTGCAGAGCATCCCTGAACTGGAGATATTCACGAGTGTGCGTCCACAAGGTCTGGAGGCATTGGAAATTGATTTTGTAGTTCGCTTGGGCAACCAGGTGGGCGTCATGGAAGCCAAGACCAAAGGAGCCAAGTCGGGGATTGATCAGATCCAGGCCGTAGCCGAGCAGCGATACCTGGGTACATATATGGCCAAATTTCTGGTTTCCGGCAGACCAGTGGACAGAAACAACAAGAACCTTGCCCAGGCTTACAGCATCGAGGTGATTGAACTACCGAGTTATGCCGACGTTGGAAGCCTGAACGATGGCGATAGAAAGGAACTCCGGCAGCGAGTTCTTAAGAGGCTCGGGAAGAGGGGGAGATAAATGGGCGTCTACCACCTCATGGGCCTGGGCCTCTCGTCTGGCACCGTCATCGGGCCGCTCACCTACCTGGCTCATCGCTACCGGCGCTGGAACGCCGACGACCGGCGCTTCTTCGCCCGCTCCGGCGAGGTCCGCCAGCGGGCGGCCGGCGAGAAGGTCGGCGATGTGCAGGCCCTCGTCCTTTTCACCACGCACGAAGTGCTGAATGGCGAGCGCCTGGCTTTTGACTACGTGGACAACCCGCCTGGCCGCATCGCCGAAGGGCCGAAGCAAAGGGGGCGGCCGATGAAAGAGGTGCTGCGCGACCTGCTCCGCCGGGAGTGGCCGGCCATCAGCGGTGGCCGGACTTATGGCATGGTCTTCTGGTGCGAGGTGGACCGCCGCGATATCCGCAGTACCTACGAACGGGTGATCCGCGTCGTGGCGGCCCTAGCCGGTGTTGGCGGTCAGGGCAAAGAGATGTGGGCCAACCTGACCGGCGGCAACAACGTCATCAACGCCGCCCTGGAACTGGCCGCCATGCTCTCCGGCGACGTAGCCCGGCTCTACTACGTCCAGGCCGAGAACCAGGCCGCCGAGAAGTGCGTGCGCTACACCGCCGAGAACGGCTACTGGGTGGAGTTGCCGGTGATGCCGCTGGCGATGAGCCGTGTGAGTGATGCTGTGCTTCACCTCTTGAGCCAGGAGGGAGCCTCAGCCAGAGACCTGTATAGCCGTTTGCTCCAGCATGAGGAGTATTGGAACCTGATCCAGGGGATTGCCTTTGAGACATTCCAGGATCTCTATCTCCGTCCCATGTGGAAGCAGGGCCTCATCGCCGAAGCCAGTGGCGGCTATGTCGTCGGCCCGCAGTGGGAGTTGATCCGGCCCTATGAAGACGCTTTGCAGCAAGCCCGCCAAGCAGGGCTGACCAAAGCACTGACCATCGAGCAGTTTGCAGAGCAGGAGACCTGGATTGAGAGAGAGGAACTCGCTTTGATGTGATGTCTGACCCCCTCCCAACCCTCCCCCGACACGGGGGAGGGCTCGCTCCCCTCCTCGCGTCGGGGAGGGGACGGGGGTGGGGCCCAAAAGGAGCCACCCATGTCCGATCAACACATCATCACCGGCCAGAAGATAGACCCGGCTAAACTGCAACGGGCCAGGGAGCTGCGCCATAGCATGACGCCAGCCGAAAAGAAACTCTGGGCTGCGCTGCGGCGCAATCAGTTGGACGGCCTCCACTTTCGCCGCCAACAGCTCATTGATGGCCTCATCGTGGACTTTTATTGTCACGCCGCCAGCCTGGTCGTGGAGATAGACGGCCCGGTGCATGAGAAACAAGCCGAATATGACGTTGAGCGTGATCGTATTCTCGCCGCCCGCGAACTGCAAATTCTGCGTTTTCGGAATGAGGAGATCATGAGCAACCTGAACAATGTGCTACAGCGTATCCGAACCGCCTGTCATGCGAGGGCGAACTCCCTCCCCAACCCAGACTCCCCTCCCCGTATCGGGGAGGGGCCGGGGGTGGGGTCCTCTGACCCCCTACCCAGCCCTCCCCCGACGCGGGGGAGGGAGCATGGGAAGGGGGAGTTAGGCTCCCCTCCCCGTGTCGGGGAGAGGCCAGGGGTGGAGCCAAATCCCCCCTTCCCTGAAAGGGGAGGGGCTGGGGGAGGGGTCCTATGATCCTCCTCAACTTCTCCCACCCCCTCACCCCGGATCACATCCGCCAGATCGAAGCCCTCGCCGGCCAGAAGATCGAGCGCGTGGTCGAGGTCCACAGTCAGATTGACCCCCAGCAGCCGCTGGTGTCCCAGGTGATCGGGCTGGCCGACGCGGCGGGCCTCACCCCGGCCGAGTGGCAAACCCTGCCGCTGCTGGTGAATCCGCCGTCGCTCAACTTTATTGCTGTCGTCTTGTTGGCCGAGCTGCACGGTCGTTGCGGCTATTTTCCCGCTCATTTGCGTCTTCGTCCCGTGCAGGGGAGCCTGCCTCCCCAATACGAAGTGGCCGAGATCCTGAACCTGCAGGCGGTGCGCGATGAGGCACGGCAGCGCAGAAATCCCAATAATAAACCTTAAAATTCCCCGTTCGTCGGCCGGTTTGTTGCAAATCCTGCAACACACTTTCTTTATCCTGGAGGCAAATTTCAAGTGAGGAGCGGTGATGACGGAACGTTCTCATTCTAAAGCTGACCGATTGTTGCAACTGGAGCAGATCTTGCTCGCCTTTCCAGAGGGACTGCGCAAGGCTGAAATCGCTCGGCGGATGGGGGTGCACCGCGCTACGGTGGGGCGATACATCGAGGAACTGAGTTGTCGGCTCCCCATCTGGGAGGATGAGAACCTGGTGGGGATCAGCCGGGACGACTACCTGACCCATGTGCGGCTGACGATCCACGAGAGCATGGCCCTTCACTTGGCTGCTCGGCTGATGGCGACCCGGACTGACAAACACAACCCTCACGCCGCCTCTGCGCTACGCAAACTGGGACAGGCCCTGACCAGGTTCGCCCCGCTGGTGAGTCGTCACCTGCTGGCCTCGGCCGAGGTGATGGATGACGCCGCCCGCCGCCACGACCCGGTTTATCTGGAGGTACTGGAGACACTGACCCGGGCCTGGTCGCAGGGGCAGATGGTACACCTGTGGCACCGACACGAGAATGGACAAGTATACGAGTACGACTTTGCGCCCTATTTCATCGAACCGTATGCCGTTGGTCAGACGGCTCACGTCATCGGCTGGCGCGAGCCGCCAGGGGCGGTGCGCACTCTTAAACTGGAGCGGATCCAGCGGATCGAGCTTATCAAGCCATCCAAGCCGTACGCCATACCGGCCGATTTTGACCCGCGTGAGAAACTGGCCGATGCGTGGGGCATCTGGTATACCGAGGCGGAACCAGCGCAAGTCGTGCTCAAGTTTCATCCACGTGTGGCCCAACGAGTGCGAGAGACCCGCTGGCATCGGAGCGAGCAGGTAGAGGAACTGCCGGACGGCTTTTTGCTTTGGCGAGCACGGATCGCCGAGCCACAAGAGATGTTCCCCTGGATCCGCGGCTGGGGCGCCGATGTGGAGGTGCTGGCGCCACAGGAGCTGCGGGAGCAGATGGTGGGGGAGGCCCGGCGGATGGCGCAGATGTATGGGTGGCACGTCTCCTCTGTACCTCCCTCCGCCACGGCCCACTCTTCAACCCTTGAAGATTTCTTTGGAGGCTAACCGTGGGACTTTACCCATACCAGGAAAAGGTCAAAGCGCTACTGCACGTGGGCCGCTCGGTCGTTCTCCAGGCGCCCACCGGTTCCGGCAAAACGCGGGCTGCCCTGGCGCCGTTCATCGAGGCCTTCTTCGACCTTCCGCCAATGGCTTTCCCCAGGCAGTGCCTTTACACCGTTCCGATGCGCGTCCTGGCGACCCAGTTCGAACATGAGTACCGCCACTTGGCCGAGTCCTACGAGCGGCGGTTTGGCCGCCGATTGGACGTGCGCATTCAGACTGGCGAACGCCCCGAAGACCCTGAACTGATGGGTGACCTGGTCTTTGCCACCCTCGACCAGGTTCTCAGCAGTGCGTTCGGTGTGCCTTACAGTCTCCCGGCGGGCAAGGCCAACGTCAATGTAGGAGCCGTGCTCAGCTCGTACCTGGTCTTTGACGAATTCCACCTCTTCCCGCCCCAGGCGATGCAGGCAACGTTGCAGCTTTTGCGCCTCCTGAACTGTTTCGTCCCCTTTGTCCTGATGACGGCCACCTTTTCCGAGACCATGCTGTACGAGATTGCCTCCCTGCTCGATGCCGAGCCGGTGCTTGTGTCGGCGGGAGAAGTGGCTCAGATCGAAACCCGCCAGGGCGAACGTCCGCGCAAAACGCGCTGCTTCTCCCGACGGGAGAAAACCCTCGAAGCCGGAGATGTTCTGGAAACTCACGATCGGCGCTCTCTGGCCGTGTGTAATACCGTGGATCGCGCACTCGAATTGTATCGGGCATTGGTAGACCAGGGCTGCCGACCGGTGCCGGTTGACCATTCTGCGCTGACGCCGCTTTACGAACGGCTACGATATGCTTCGTCCCCTGACGAGCATCGCTGCCTGCTGGATGAGGCGGTAAAGGTGCTCCGCACCGAAATAGCGGACGCGCCGGCAGACACCAACTGGGTGATGCTGCTCCACAGTCGCTTTGAGCGGCCCCATCGTCAGGTCAAGGAGGCGTTTTTACGGACCGAGTGTGGCCCGCAAGATGAGGAAAAAGGGCAATGCTGGTTTGTCCCACGTCTGCTCGTTGTTGCCACCCAGGTGGTGGAAGTCGGGCTGGACATCACCAGCCAGGCGCTGCACACCGAACTGGCCCCGGCGGCCAACGTCATCCAGCGGGCCGGACGGTGTGCTCGTTACCCCGGCGAGCAGGGCCAGGTCTATGTCTATCCCGTGCCCACACGCAACGATGGTCGGCCCAACTATGCGCCTTACTCGTCGAAAGAGGAAGCATCCATCTGCGAGCTGACGGAGCAAGCCTTGCGTGAACGGAACGGCCAGGTGCTGGACTTTGCTGGAGAGCAGGCAGTGGTCAACGAAGCCCATCAGGAGGCCGATCGGGCCGTCTTGCAGGCGATGCGCGAGGACGAGGGACGCCTCTGGGAACTGATCAGTGATGGGCTGATCCGGGGAGAAGTCCCTGTTCGCCGGGAACTGATCCGTCAGGTGGATAGCCGCACCCTTATCGTCTATGACGCGCCTGATGGCGTGACGGAGGAAAGCCCCTTTTGCTACGAGGGTTTTTCTCTGTGGCATGGCACGCTGCGGGGCGCGGTCGAGAACCTGCTGGAGCAAGCCGAAGGGTTTGGCCTGCCCTGGGCGCTCCGCTATCCGATCGTTCAGAGGGACGAAGAGGACAGTCGCGCTCCCACCGCGTATCACTGGCTGGATGTGGAGAGTACCGACGATATTTCCTCATCACTGCTTTTCGCCATTCACCCCGCTCTGGTGTCCTACGATCCGGCGCAGGGCTTCCGGCTGGGTGGTCCAAGCGACGGCGCTTACTGCTCCCCCCAGGCTCCCCGCCGGCGGAATGACCGGGAACAATACAGCTACGACCTGGAATCCTACATTCAGCACGTTCAAGATATGCAGCGGGCCTTTGAGCACCACTTCCGTGACCGGCTGACCTGGATTGCGACCCGTTTGGGCATGGGTGGCCTCTTGGAAAAGACGGTGCGCCTGGTGCTGGCCCTCCACGACGTGGGAAAACTTCAGGTGGAATGGCAAGAATGGGCGGTGAAATACCAGAAGCGGGTCAGCGGCGAGAAGCCGCACTTTCTGGTGGCTCACACCACAAGCCGGACAAAGGAGCACCGCGAGATTGCCCGCCAGATTTACCCCAAGCGCCCCCATCATGCCGGTGAAGGAGCCTTCGCTGCAGCGCGCATCCTGTGGGAGGCGCTGGAAGGGAACAACCACCGCCCGCTGTATCAGGCCGCCGTGACCGCTATTGCCCGTCACCACAGCCCCTCGCTCCAGGAGGCGGCGCCCTACCGTCTGCATCCCCGCGCTGCCGAAACTGTTGCTGATGCACTGGCTGCCGTAGGAGATGACACCTGGTGGACATGGGCGCAGTGGCTGATGACCGAAAACAATGCCCCTAATCTGGAAAAACGATTGTTGCAACCACCGCCGCCGTGGGATGGGTGGCTGCTCTATTTCATCATTGTGCGCATTCTGAGATTGTGCGACGGGTTGTCGCAGGAGGAGGAATGATGTACCAGGATACCTATTTCGTTCCCAAGCGTACCGGCACGTATGCCGATGTCTTTCTGGCTTACGGTCTGGCAACCTTTCTGGATCGCCTGGCCGGACAGGCGAAAGGCGAATTTGCCAGGCCGCGCATCGAGATTGCCGACGCTGGCCCGTACTACGAGATTCGCCTCGGTGAGCCGGTACGGGCAGAATGGATACCGGATGGCCTCTTCTTCCGCAGCCCGGCCCCATTTTTGACCAACCGGCGCACCCAGGCCGATGAGGTGCCTCCCGACACCAGTACGCGGGACGTGGACAAGACTTGGGATCAGGTGCGCGCTTATCAGGAAAGCCGTTCGGCGCTTTGGGGGGAAGGGATACGCGGCAGCGACCTTGAGCAACAATTGCGAGATCAAGAACCACCGGGCGATTGGACGATCGTGGCTTTTCTGGGTGACTGGCGAATGCAGGCGATGGGTATCTATAATCGCATTGTGGCCCAATGGGCAGCCGATCGCAGCATCACCGCTGAACATGCGCGGGTTATTCTCCAACTGTTTGCCACGCCGGATAGCGACGAAAGCGCGCTCAAGGCGTGGAAAAAGGTTGCCAGGGGGTTGCGGGTCCAGGAAACCGCCTCGCAATTGCTCAACCCCCACCAGGGCAAGGGGCTCAACGAACCCAAGGCCAACGCGCTACGGATGGACAATATCAAAGACCGCCCCTGGTTAGAGGAGTTTCTCAAGACTGTGGGGCTGTGGGCCTGCCTGGTTCCCCGTCGCGTGGTGGACGTGGAAGATTGGAAAGCGTACGTCCTGGCGCCGCTGCGCCTGGATTGGCGCGTCCATCAGGAGGTGATGGCCCGCTTCAACCGCTATCTGTGGAACGAGCGCCGCCGCGACGAAACCAGCCTCAAATCCGATGCGACCAGCCTGCTGCTGTTCACCCGCGCCTGGCTGGACTATGTGGAGGCGGCCGGCAAAGACAACGTGGATTTCGACGCCGACCCGACCTCCGCCGTGCCGGAAAAGGTCGTGGCCGGGTTCCACGTGGCCCAGTTCAAACTGCTCAGCCGCAATGCGTACACAATGGTTAACCTGTCATTTCTCAATCTGCCCCGCTGGACGGGCACACCTCGTTCGCGGGCCGAAGTACTGGCTTTGAAGGAGGTGATTGATGAGCATCTGAGCGTGATTCGAGAAATTGACGAGACGCGCAGCGATGGTTACAACCTGCTGCGTGCATATCGGGATTTTGTTGCCGGGAACAACTGGAGCGCGTTCTTTGAATTTGCCGCCGGCTACAGCCACGAGATCATCCGGCGGTACAACGCGGGGGCGCGCTGGGTTCCCACATTCAGTCCATCTCAATTAAGGAGGTTGATCATGGCCGGAAACAAACCCCTTTCGCCCATCGTGGAGAACGAGGGCTTTCAGAATGTGGCCTATGCCATTCGCTACAGCACCATCATTCCCCAGGGGCGCAAAGCGCAGAACAAAGATTCGCTCTATGATGTGCGCTACGGCCTTGGGGCCGAGCTCAAGCGCAAGGCCACTGTGCGCGACGAGTTTATTGTCGCCCTCAGTGAGTTTATGCAGAGTTACAATCAGGAGAATTCGCAAAAACTGGAAAACACCGGTCAGCAGATGCGCCGTGATCTGCGCACGACTGATATTGAAGAAGTTGTGCGACTGGTGGATGAATACGGCTCCGAAGTGGTGGCCAATCTATTGATCGCCTACGGGTACGCCCGTGAGCCTCGAGAAACCGAACCCGATTCGGCACAACCGCAAAACTAAGGAGGTATCAAAATGTCTGCAAAGCCTGTTTACAGTCTGTCTATCTCTGGACGCATGACGCTGGAACTGCACTCGCTCAACAACGAGGGAGGCGAGGGCAATCAAACGATGACCCGCACCGTGACGCTGGTGGACCCGGCAGGGGGCATCCACAAGGTCAACGCCATCAGTGGGGACATGTTCAAGCACATCCAGGCCGAGCACTTTTACCGGCTGGCACGGGAGCGTGGCCTGTCCCTCTGCTCCGGCTGCCAGATTTTCCGCTCTGACCGCATCCTGGGCGATGGCGAATTCATCAAAGGGCTGCCTGCCAAAGATGAGGATGCCGTGAACGCGCTTTTGCAGCATTGTGCGCTGGATGACGCCGAAGGCACGCTGATTGCTAGTCGAAATCGCTCCATCCCCCGCAAATCGGTCGCCGAGTTCAGTTGGGTCGTCGGCCTGCCGGAAAAAGTGCGCACCGAGTCCTATTTCCACGTCCGCTATGCCCAGGAGCGGGGCGGCGAAGGAGAGGAAGCTCAAGCTCAACCCATCTTCCACCGCCCGGCGTCCTCCGGTATCTATGCCGCCGTCGCTACCTTTGAATTGGCCCGCATCGGCTTTAACGACATCAGCCAGACGTATGCCATTGCTGAGGAGGAACGGCTGCGGCGCTATCGGACCTTCCTGGAGAGCATCTTGTACACCTTTATCGAACCCAATGGCGCCATGCGCGGCACGCAGAACCCGCACATTGTCGCCTTCGATGGAGTGATTACCGTCAGTAACGCCGTGCTACCGGCGCCGACCATCAGTCCTCTTGGAGAGGGATACCAGGAGCAAGTACAGCAGGTTGCCCAGGCGCTGGACCGCGATGGTGGGCGGCTTCAAGTGCATCTTTTTGCCAACATGGCCGAGTTTGCGACTACCATGCGGCAAATCATAGACGGGAGCCGTCCGTACCGACTCTTTGGCGAGAACGGAGGTTGAGTATGCGCTGGCTCATCGCGCGGTATCAGCCGGTTGGTTTGTTCTCACTCAAGCCTGGCGAGGCTACCTCGACTGGTGGCAAAAGTCTGCTGGTACCCACACCCTTTGCCATCCGCACGGCCCTGCTGGATGTGGCTATTCGGGTCCAGGGCGTTGTCTACGGCCCGCAAGCTTTTGAATGCATCAAAGCCTTGCACCTGGCACTCCGTCCATCCAAAAGAGCGGCTGTGACCAGCCTTTTCACCAAGGTCTTGAAACCAGAACGAGACGCCGAGGAACACGGACGGGCGATGCAGCGGACGATTGCCTTCCGGGAATATGTATATCTGGAGGGCACGTTGGCGTTGGCGTTAGGGGGTGAACCAGTGTATTTGGATCAGGTGGCTCCTCTGTTGCCTCACCTGACCTATCTGGGCAAGCGCGGATCGTTCTTCCAACTCCTGGCTCCACCGGAAACGGTCGAGACGGCAGATACACGACCACCGGATGGATTCACTGCTATGGTCCCCTGGAACCAAATGGACAAAGCATGTGCCGGTCCGATCACTTTTCCTCTTGGCCATGTTCAACGTCTCGATGACTGGGGAGCAGACCTGACCTACGAAAAGATCAATGTTTATACATCTGAGAAAATCCAGGTGGGACGCGACAGGATTCGGATTGACACAGTTTTGCCTTATCGGTTGGTACGGGCTGGCCGTGGCTTTACGCTCTATGAATGTGAGTAGACCTTACCGGTGAATTTTCTTGCCCATTGGGCAAGAAAATTCACCGCCGAGCGCGCAGAGATTTTTCTTTTTCCTCGGCGTTCCTTCGACCACGCTCAGGACAGGTCTCTGCGGCCTTTGCGGTTAACCTTTTTACCGTCCATTGCCTGCGCTTCGTTGCCGAAGTCAGACTTACATCTCGATCCTCTTTCCAGGATATTCAAAAGGAGTCGAACCATGCACCACTTCACCGCTCACCAACTGCATTTCACCTGTGCAGTGCAAACCCCCATCCTCCTCAACGAGCACCAGGGTTCCGCCATCCGTGGGGCACTGTTCAATGCCCTGCGCCGGCACTTCTGCTTCGAAAAACAACTCCAGGACTGCGGGGACTGCCCCCTGTGGACCACCTGCCCCATCTGCTTCCTGGTGGCCACCCGCAACCCCCAAAGCGAGCGGGGCGTCGAGGTGCCTCGACCCTACACCATCGAACCGCCGCTGCACCCTATACGCAATACGCAATACGTAACACGCCTCACGCCTCATGCATCACCGGGAGTCCGATACGAGCCGGGCGAGACTTTCTCCTTCGGGCTGACCATGTTTGCCCGGGCGCTCAACCTGTTTCCCTATGTGGTGCTGGCCAGTCAAGAACTGGAACGAGGTGGTCTGGGAAAGCGAGTCGGCGAGTCGGCGAGTCAGCAAATCAGCAAATCAGCAAATCAACAAATCGGCAAATCAGCAAATCAACAAATCGGCAAATCAGCAAATCGCCAATCGCCAATCCCACGACGGGGTACGTTTGTGATCCGCGAGATCGCTGCCGTGAACCCGTTGACCGGCGGGCGACAACCCGTCCTCCGCGCCGGCGACAAAATGGTGCAGGTGCCCGACATCCCCATCACCCATCAGCAAATTTGCGAATGGGCGAATCAGCAAATCAGCGAGTCAGCGAAGCAGCAAGTCGTGATCCAATTTCTGACCCCGACGCGGATCACCGAGGAGAAACGCCTGCTCAAACCACAAAACTTTCAATTCCGTCCCTTTTTCCAGCGCCTGCTGGAACGGCTGGAAGCGCTGAGCCGCGATTTCTCGGACACCCCCCAGCAATTCGATTTCCCGGCCCTGCTGGCCGCAGCGGAAAAAGTGCGGGTGATGAAAAACAACCTGTGTTGGGTTGAACTGCGCTCCTATTCCACCCGTCAGCAGCGCTCCACCCCCACCAGCGGCTTCGTGGGCGAGGTGACCCTGGAATGCGCCGATTGGACGCCCTTCCTGCCCTGGCTGGCCTGGGGACAGTTCACCCACGTGGGCAAGGACGCGGTCAAAGGGGATGGGTGGTATGAGATGCGAATGGCGAATGGCGAATAGCGAATGGAGGAAACCCATGCCCATCATTCACCACCTCATCGTTGACCAATTCGGCGCTTTCGTCGGCAAACATTCCGGTCGCCTGCGGGTAACGCACCAGAAGGACGGCAAGGCGGAAATGCTGGCCGAGGCGCCCATCCTGCACCTGGAGCAGGTACTCATCACCGGTAACGGCGTGAGCCTGAGCTCCGACGCGGTGCTGGCTTGCTGCGAAGAAGGCATCCCCATCTACTTCTTGAGCAGCAGTGGACGGCCCTACGCCGCCTTGTACTCGTCCGGACTCACCGGCACCGTGCAGACCCGCCGGGCGCAGTTGATGGCCTATGACGATACCCGCAGCCTGACCCTGGCCCGCGCTTTCGCCAGCGGCAAAATCGAAAACCAGGCGGCCTTCCTGCGCTACGTGGCCAAGTACCGCAAAGAAACCGCCCCCGACCTCTATCGCGAGCTGTGTCGGACGGCGGATGAAATGCGCGCAAACCTGGCAGACCTCGACCACCTGGAGGGCACGACCGTGGACGAAGTGCGCTCCCAGGTGCTGGCCATCGAGGGGCGAGCGGCGCAGGCCTATTGGGCGGCCCTGCAACGAACCGTGTCCGCTGAATACAACTGGCCAGGACGGCTGGGACGCGGAGCGAAAGACCCGGTAAACTCCGCCCTGAACTACGGTTACGGCATCCTCTACGGCCAGATAGAACGGGCCATCGTCCTGGCTGGCCTGGACCCCTATGCCGGATTCATCCACGTGGACCGCCCCGGCAAACCCAGCCTGGTGCTGGATCTGATCGAAGAGTTCCGCGTGGCTGCCGTGGACCGGGTCGTATTCGGATTGGTGGGCAAGGGGGTGAACTTTGAGCAGGATGAGCAGGGACTGTTAAAAGAGGACACCCGCCGTATGCTGGCCGAGAACGTGCTGGAGCGGTTAGAAAAGCCGGAAAAGTATCAGGGCAAACGCCACCTACTGCGAGCCATCATCCAGATGCAGGCCCGCCACCTGGCCACCTTTGTGCGCGGCGACCGTCCTGCCTACCAACCTTTTATCGTAAAATGGTAATTCGCCATTCACCATTCGCATGCAATGCCTGATAGTCTACGACATCCCTGATGACAGAATCCGCACCAAAGTCGCCGACATCTGCCTGGACTACGGCTTGGACCGCATCCAGTACTCAGCCTTCCTGGGTGATTTGGCGCGTACCCATCAGGAAGAATTGATGAAAAAACTAGGCAAACAACTGGGCAGGCACGAGGGCAACATCCAGCTCTTTCCCATTTGCGAGAAAGATTGGGCCAACCGGAAAACCATCATCCATGAGGGAAAGAAATGAGCGAATCATCTGGTAGGACAGGTTTCCAAACCTGCCGTCCATTGCGGCTATGGAAAGCCGCCCTACGTAAGCTGGTAATTGATTTCCTCCGGGAATAAGGTATAATGGAGACCAGCGGAGGCAGAGCGATACAACCCATTTGGGGTGATGAGGGAATGAAATGAACTGGACTCTGGCGTTTTTGGCTCGTAGTGACGACTTTAGTCGTTTGCAGGCGGAAAAGAGCGACTGAAGTCGCTACTACGAACCTGAGCGACTGAAGTCGCTACTACGAACCTGAGCGACTGAAGTCGCTACTACGAACCT
>JANLFX010000064.1:0-78 GCA_024653325.1 Anaerolineae bacterium | reverse complement strand
TGAGCGACTGAAGTCGCTACTACTGGCTCGTAGTGACGACTTTAGTCGTTTGCAGGCGGAAAAGAGCGACTGAAGTCG
>JANLFX010000063.1 GCA_024653325.1 Anaerolineae bacterium | reverse complement strand
CGGTCTAGTCTGCTCTTAATCTTACACCAATTTTACCGGTTGTCGAACAGTCACAGAGAGGCTTCGCGCTTGACGAAATTGTTCAGTCGTGGTATGATACATGTTCGCGGGCATGGCCCGGTTCAGTTCTCCGCTGATCCAATAGAAAAACGTGGAAGGTACTGCCGGAGCTCAACGCCGAGCGGCCTGGCCCAGCATCATTGTGAAGGGAACAGGAATGCGCATCGGAATTGACGCTCGAATGGTTTATTACACCCAGGCCGGCATCAGCCAGTACACCCAGCGCTTGATCCGCGCCCTGGCCGAGATTGACCAAGAAAACGAGTATCTCGTTATCCAGAACTGGCGTGATAAAGTACCCCTCAGCCTGAACCACAATTTCAGGCGGGTATCATTTATTTCCCCGGCTCACCATCGGCTGGAACAATGGTTCCTCCGTTTTGAGCTTCCCCCTCTGGACCTGGACGTGCTGCACAGCCCGGATTTTATTCCCCCGTTTCGGCGCAATTGCAAATCGGTGATCACCGTTCACGATCTGGCCTTTTTGCTGTATCCGCAGTTTTTGACCGAGGACAGCGCCCATTATTACGGTCAGATTGACCAGGCGGTGCTGCACACAGATCACATCATCGCCGTCTCACAAAACACCAAAGAGGACATCATCCGCCTGTTAGGCGTGCCCGAGGACAAGATCACGGTGATCTACGAGGCGGCCAGTCCCATTTACCGCCCCATCGAAGATGAGAGGGAACTGCGTCGTGTGCGAGAGAAATACCACATCGCTGGCGATTTCATCCTCTTCGTCAGCACCATTGAGCCGCGCAAGAACTTGCCCACTCTGTTGCGCGCCTTTCGCCAACTCCTCGACGATTACAAACCGGAAGTGCAACTGGTTGTCGCCGGGCGACGCGGCTGGCTTTTTGAGGACGTATTCTCCCTGGTGGATGAGCTGAAGCTGAGCGAGGATGTGCTTTTCCTGGGCCGCGTGCCGGTAGAGGACCTGCCCCCGCTTTATACAGCGGCCCGTCTCTTTGCCTACCCCTCAACTTATGAGGGCTTCGGCCTGCCGCCGCTGGAAGCCATGGCCTGCGGCACGCCGGTCGTTGTTTCCAACGTCTCTTCACTGCCAGAAGTGGTCGGCGACGCCGCGCTGATGGTCGCCCCCGATGACGTTCCCGGGCTGACCGTGGCCCTGTGGCGTGGCTTGACCGATGAGGCGCAGCGGGCAGAACTCATCGCCAAAGGCTTCCGCCGGGCCAAATGCTTCTCCTGGGAGAAGACCGCCCGGCAGACCCTGGCCGTGTACCAGAGCCTGCTCTCGTGAGCAGGGGGCGCCGCATGCGGCGCCCCCTGCCAAACGTCCATACATTGACGATGAACCTTCTTTTCCTCACCCCCCAGCTCCCTTACCCACCCGAGCATGGTGGGGCGCTGCGCGCCTATAACCTGATCCGCGCGCTGGCCCAACATCACCACATCACCCTGCTCTCCTTTGTACGCTCTCCCGCTGATCTGGAGCAGGCCGGTCCGCTACGCGATTACTGCCAGCGCATCGAGGTCGTTCCTGCCCCCACGCGCTCGCCCTGGCGACGGGCCCTTTCCGCGTTTCTTTCCCCCGAACCCGACCTGGCCCTGCGCCTGGTGTCCGCCGAGTTCCAGGCCCGGCTGGATGCCCTGCTGCGGGAAAAGCACTTCGATGTGATCCAAATCGAGGAGATCATGCTGGCCCGCTATGGGCTGGCCCTGAACGTCGTACCTCGCCCGCGTCTGGTGTTTGACACCTACAATGCCGAGTACGTGCTCCAGCAGCGGGCTTTCGAGACGGACGTGCGCGATCCGCGCCGCTGGGTTGGGGCGCTGTACTCGTTCATCCAGTGGCGCAAACTGCGCGCTTACGAGGCCCACGTCTGTCACTACTTCGACTGCACCGTGGTCGTCTCCGAGGCAGATGCGGCGGCCTTGCGGGCCCTGGACCCGGCATTGCCCCTGGCGGTCGTGCCCAATGGGGTGGACATGGCCCTCTACGCTGATTACGTACCCGGCGCGGACGACCCCGCCCTGCCCCCCAACTCGCTGGTCTTCACCGGCAAGATGGACTTCCGGCCCAACGTAGACGCCGTGCTGTGGTTCGTGGAATCGGTGCTGCCCCTGGTAAAACAGCAGGTGCCCAATGTGCGTTTCTACGTCGTGGGTCAGAGTCCGCTGCCGCGCGTGCAGGCGCTGGCGGCGAACCCCGCCGTCGTCGTCACCGGGCGTGTGCCCGACGTGCGGCCTTACATCGCGGGGGCGGCGGTTTACGTGGTGCCGCTGCGCATCGGTGGCGGCAGTCGCCTGAAGATACTG
The DNA here is from genome assembly GCA_024653325.1 of Anaerolineae bacterium. Classification (GTDB taxonomy): domain Bacteria; phylum Chloroflexota; class Anaerolineae; order JACIWR01; family JACIWR01; genus JACIWR01. Next base: position 19,738 of record JANLFX010000063.1, on the reverse strand, counting down.
GAGGCGCTGGCCATGGGGCGGGCGGTGGTCTCCACCTCGCTGGGTAGCGAGGGCTACCCCCTCACCGCAGGACGGGACTTGCTTATTGCTGACGAGCCAGGGGAGTTTGCGCAGGCGGTGATAGAATTACTGCACGACCCGGCCCGGCGGGCGGAGTTGGGGCGGGCGGGGCAGCGCTTCGCGGCGGAGAGGTATGATTGGGGAATTGTTGTGCCGTTGCTGGAGGGGATGTATCGCCGTTTGATTGTCTAATTACCTGGTTTGTAGTCCATTCTTAGTCACTAGACAGTTCGATGAAGTCATGGACAAGATTAAGCTATGGAAGCTTAATTTGCCCCTGACCGCGAAAAACTATTGTTCTCCATCGTGCAATACCGATTTTGAAACTGCCGATTTCACGTGTTGGGGCGAAACCGGGCAAATCAGAAGAACAGTCATAGCGCCAGGGGAAGACCCTTATAATACCCGCTTCAACACTTACGTAGCCCGGCTTGGAAATCCAGGTTACTCCAATACAGATGTTCCAGAAGGCCGTGCCACGATCTATCAATGCTTCATCGTACCCTCTACAGCGTCCCCAAAACTCATGTTTGACTATCACATGTACTCCTACGACCACATGCAGAACGTGGGAACAGGAAAGTATAAAGTATTATGATACATTGGAGGTAGCGATTAACACCATTACCATGTCGTCTGGCAAAAAGGCAATCCTTATGAGGGCCCTATCCCACCTCCGCCATCTTGCTACTCTCCCCCATGGAACTTTGGTCAATACCCTGAGTCTATCCCCCTTCAAGAGTATGCAGGCAGTACACAATCACGGTCTTCTTCTCGGTCTGGAACAGGGAAGACAACTTGTGCAATACCTGGGCATACATAGACAACATTCAGATCGTGCCTTGATACTTTAATAGCGGAATGTACCATGCCCACCCACCGCCCTCGCACCGGCTGCACCCACCTCAACCAGCTCCTGCTCGGCTGGTGGGTGGGGCGGCAAATGAATGACGAGGAACGCATCATCGGCGCAGTGCCCCGCTTCACGGTCACCGCGCCCGGCTGGATGCGCTACCCGCTGAAGATTGACGGCCAGCGGCTGTGGAAGCAGTGGCACCTGCGCGGGATGAACTACTTCAAGATCGCCCGCTCGGGCCGCCACAACTGGTCGGAGCGCTTCAACCCGGCCAGCAAGCTCTACCAGGCCTGGCTGGGCGTGTACGTCGTGCGCGATAGCGAAGGCGTTATCCGCTACGGCTTCGAGCAAGGCGACGAACCCGACCCCGAGCGGCTGACGCTGGCCGCCGTCGGCGACCAATTGTACTGGCTGGACAAAAGCGGCCATCCCAATCCGAGCATGACCCCGCGAGGCCGGATCACCGTTGGGCGCACGGAACACCAGGGCCATCCCGCCTGGCTGCTCACCGGCTCCTTCGACACCTGTAGCGACATCCACGGCACCCCCACCGTCTACCGCCTCTACGACGCCTCTTACGGCATCCCCGCTGAACGAACGTGGCGCCATCTGGTCGAGCCTTTCCACCCGCTGGTGATGCACGGCTTTTACATCGCCTGGCGGTGGGAGGAACACCGCTGCACGGTGTGCATCTACGGCGCCGGCGTGGAGTTCGACCGCCAGGACGGCGTGCACGTCAACACTTTCCCGCTGATCAAGGATGAGCTGCTGCACATGGCACGGGGCATTACCTGGCACGAGCTGTAATTGTGGGGCAGGATGCCATCCCCGGGGCACATTTCACTTTTGGGGAGAAAGATGGGATAATAGGGGCGAAGTCGTGCATAGGAGACCAAGAATATCCAATATAAGAGGGACAGACATACCAAGCACCCGTGCGCAGAGAAAAGCCACGTTGATGAAAGAGACTGAGAGCCTGATCGACGAATTGCTGGATTGGACTGATCACATATCAGAGCCTAACCCGAGTCAGATAGAGGACATTGTGCTGAAACTTCGTCAGCGATTCAGGCGGAGATGGCTCGGACAGTGATCGAGGCCCAAAAGCTGAGGCAGCCTGCAATTGCCCCTTCTTGTCCGCAGTGTGGGCAGCAGATGACGTACAAGGGGTAGAAGGGGGTAACGCCGCAGACCTGGGTGGGGGATGTGAAGATAGAGCGAGGGTTACTACTACTGTCCGGAGTGCAAGGTGGGGCTTTTCCCCCTGGATTTAAGAAAGCTCCCAACCCAAGTGGGCGGGAGCTTTCGTTGTTCGTGAGCGGGTGCTCCCGCCTGGGTAAACCCCAAACGGGGCTCTTACAACAGGTACCCCCGACACGATTTGAACGTGTGGCCTTCTCCTCCGCAGGGAGACGCTCTATTCCGCTGAGCTACGGGGGCAAAGTTTAGTTTGAAATATATTATACCATTAATCGCCGGATTCTCAAAATCAGCCGTAGCGCGCTTAGCCAGCCTGTCCACCGGCACCGTCATTGACTATCCGGTTCTTTGGCTGTTCCTTATCTTGAGAGCGGGGTGATATTGAAACAGCGGGAGGGGTGGGATTCGAACCCACGGTACACTTGCGCGTACAACGGCTTAGCAGGCCGCCCCGTTCAGCCACTCCGGCACCCTCCCTGTCATGATAAAACCTTTCGTGGCGGAGGGAGAGGGATTCGAACCCCCGGTGACGTTGCCGCCACAACGGTTTTCAAGACCGTCGCCATAGTCCACTCGGCCATCCCTCCGCGCACGGGACAGTGTGTCTTTCAACCCGCATGTTAAGTATAGCAGAGAGAAGCAGGATTGTCAAACTTTAATCTCTCTTATACCCCCCATGTACGGTATCAGCACCTCAGGCACAGCGATGCTGCCATCAGCCTGCTGATAGTTTTCCATGATGGCAATCATCACCCGAGGCAAGGCAAGGCCCGAACCGTTAAGAGTATGTACAAACCGTGGCTTTTCCCCTTTTGCCGGCCGATATCGAATGTTAGCCCTGCGGGCCTGGAATTCCTCACAATTGGAGAGGGAGCTAACTTCTAGCCACTCACCACAACCAGGGGCCCACATCTCCACATCGTACTTTTTTGCCGCCTGAAAACCCAGGTCACCGGTGCACATCTGTACTATACGGTGGGGGATGCCCAGCCCTCGACAAATGTCTTCGGCATCCCGCACCATTGCTTCCAGTTCATCATACGAGGTATGCGGTTCCACGAACTTGTACATTTCCACCTTATCGAATTGGTGCACGCGCTTAATACCTCGTGTGTCCCGTCCTGCCGACATTTTCTCCCGGCGGAAACAGGGAGTACAGGCCACATAGCGAAGGGGCAAAGTGCCGGGTTCCAATATTTCGTCGCGGTGGAGGTTGGTGATGGGTACTTCGGCAGTGGGTACTAGGTACAGGTCATCCTCGGTGTCGTAATACACGTTTTCGCGGAACTTGGGGAATTGTCCTGCCCCCCACATGCAATCCTGTTTCACCATAAAAGGCAGATAAACCTCAGTGTAGCCATGTTCCATCACGTGCAGGTCCAACATCCAGGCGGTAAGCGCCCGCTGCAGCCGCGCGCCCAACCCGGTGAGCACGTAGAATCGCGTGCCGGAAATCTTCACCCCTCGCTCAAAGTCAATCAGACCCAGCATCGGCCCTAGCTCCCAATGCGGCAGTGGCTCGAAATCGAACTGGCGAGGCTCTCCTTCTGTACGCACGATAAGGTTATCACTCTCGTCCGCACCAACCGGCACGCTTTCGTGCGGCATGTTTGGCACTTCCAGCAGAGCCTTTTTGAGCAGGGTTTCAACTTGTACCATCTGTTCCTCGATGGCCTTGATGCGCTCGCCAACCTGGCGCATTTCCTCCCTGGTCTCGGCAAAGCGCTCCCGTAGTTTCTCCTGGTCCTTACCCTGGGTCTGTTGAATCTGCCGCTGTAAAGCTCCCATTTCTTTGGAAACGGCATTTCGCCGCGCGCGCAGGGTTTCGGATTCGGCAAGCAATGTGCGACGTTCCTCATCCAGCTTGAGTATCTCGTCAATCGGTGCTACAGCGTGAAGCTTGGCCAAGGCTTCTTTCACTTCGTCGGTATGCTCACGAATGAAATTCAAATCTAGCATTTCGCTTCTCCTGGATACATTTCAGCTGACTGGTCATCTGATGAAAAACAAACGCCTTCGTCCAGGAAAGGACGAGAGGCGTCCGCCTTCGTGGTGCCACCTTTCTTCACCGTGATCTTTCGATCATGGCCTCATAAAAGTTGCGATAACGGGCACTCCCGGCCAGGCATACTCTCGTTGGCGACAGCCATCCTAATACGATTTCCGCCTGGCGGCTCCGGAGTGGATTTCCACTGCTTCAGGCTATCGCTTTTCCACCACACGGCGACTCTCTGTAAGCTGAAGGCAGCGTACTAGTCTCCATCTCAGCCGTTATGTACTTATGCGATCAGGGCTGTCACCCCGATCTATGAGTGGGCGGTGCAGGGTTCGAACCTGTGACCTCCAGTGTGTAAGACTGGCGCTCTATCCGGCTGAGCTAACCGCCCATGAGTAATTTAATTATAGCGGCTCACAGCAGATTTGTCAAAAATGTTCCGTGGGACAAGCTCAAGCTTGTCCTACATGACTCTGGCCTGGATCGCCAGCAACTCGCGTATGCCTTTCTCAGCCAGGTTCAATAACTTCTCTAACGTTGTCCGGCCAAAAGGTCGGCCCTCCGCCGTGCCTTGCACTTCCACGTAATCGCCTCCAGCGGCCATCACCACGTTGACATCCACGTCAGCGATGGCATCCTCCGCGTAGCACAAATCAAGCAGGTGCTCACCGTTGACCACCCCCACGCTGACGGCAGCCACCGGCTCGCGGAGCACGTCAGGCGGGAGCACACCGCGACCAGCCAGCCGCTGCAAGGCCAAAGCCACGGCCACATACCCTCCCGTGACCGCCGCTGTGCGCGTTCCTCCGTCGGCCTGGAGTACGTCGCAGTCTACAATGATGGTGCGCGGCCCCAGCTTTGGCAGGTCTACGGCGGCGCGCAGGCTGCGACCGATGAAGCGACGAATTTCCTGGGTGCGTCCTCTCAGCCCTCCAGTTTCGCGCGGGGTACGGGTATGGGTGGATCGAGGGAGCAGAGCATATTCGGCAGTGAGCCATCCCTGCTCGCTTTCCCGGTTGCGCAGCCAGGCTGGAATGGTATCCTCTACCGTAACGTTGCACAATACTCTGGTATTGCCCACCTCGATCAACACTGACCCTTCAGGATAGGCAATATAGTCCGGGATGATGGTTACCGGACGTAGAGCGTCGTTGGATCGTCCATCTATGCGCATGTCTTCTCCTCTATATCAACACCAGGGCTATGCCGATCAACATTACTGCTGCGCCGATGAGCGATTGCACGCTGGGTATCTCACCCAGAAACAATACACCCAGAAGTACCCCTCCAGTCACCTCTTGGGTGGCGATGAGGTTGACATAGGTAGGGTGCGTTCTGCGCAAGGCAGCGTTGTAAAGAGTGTGTCCCAGACTCATGGGCAACAGGCCCAAGGCCAGGATGGACAGCGCTGGCCTGAGCGGGCTGGATGGCGGGGAATAGGTCAACAGGGCCAGGGGCAATGTCCACAGGGCAGCCAGGCCGTACACTCCACTGGCATAGGTGAAAAGCGAGTACAGTTCTCGCTGCGAGCGTCCGGCTACCGAGTACAGTCCAAAAGCTACTGCCGAACCCAGGGCTAACACGTCACCGATCATCATCCGTGAGGTGAGTTGGGGCTCAAAACCGGCCAGTATGGCCATACCAATGATGGTGATCACCACGCCTATGTATTTCCGACTGGCGATGGGTTCTTTGAGAAACAAGCGAGTGAACAGGGTGACGAAAACAGGTGAGGTGTAGGTCAAGGCCAGGGAGTGGGCAATGGTGGTGAAACTAAGGGAAGCGATATAGCATAGAAAGTGCAGGGCGGCGATCAGGCCGAAGAGCAGGAAACGGCTCAGGTCCTCCCGCCGCCAGCGGGGACGCTGTCCTTGTAAGACGGCTAACAGGTAAACGAAAATAGCCCCTGTTCCCAACCGTCCGCAGGTAATCACGTAGGGCGAGAGAGGGGCAGCCCACCGGGTGAAAATGGGGCTGGTGGAAAAGAAAAACACGGCAATAACTACGTACCACAGGCCACGGCGTTCGTCTGAGGTCATGCGAGCTCCTTCCGGTGAATTCATCTTCGCGCTTATCATAACACTGAACGCCTCTTTGGTCAAGGAGGGCCTGCAAGATGCCATCTTGTCTTGCGATTGGAAGCGGGGGCGCAACCAGTGGGGAGCATTGGTGTTTTAGTAAATGCAAGTATACTGTAGGGGCGCGATATGTTGCACCCTACCACAGGGTCACCAAATCTGAGGGAGGAAAGTGAGATGTTAGTTTTGCTTCATGGGTTGGCAGCAGTGATCGGGTATTTGTTGGGCGCGGTGCCTGTAGGGTATCTGGTGGTGTGGCTGTTTAAGCGGGAGGACGTGCGGCGGTATGGCAGTGGTCGTACAGGGGGCACTAACGTGTACCGCGCAGCGGGCATCGGTGCGGCAATCCTCACTGGCGCGGGCGATGTGCTCAAGGGAATGCTGGCCGTGCTCCTGGCCCGTTGGCTTGTGGGCACGGTGGCAGCCGAGGTCCTGGCCGGACTGGCGGCGGTGGTAGGTCACAACTGGTCGGTGTTTCTGGGCTGGCGGGGAGGAGCCGGCACCGGAACCAATCTGGGGGTGGTGGCTGTCTTCTCCATTCCAGTGGCTTTAGCTTTGGGGATCGTTCTGCTCCTGGCTATCCGTATTGTCCGTTATGCATCTGTGGCCTCGATGATCGTGGCCGGACTGGTGCCAATAGTTTTTCTGGTCCTGGCTTTCATTTATCCGCCTTTTTCCCATTATGGCTCCTATGCCCTGTACGGTCTTTTCTCAGGGGCAGTGATTGTCCTCGCCCTGCGACCTAACATCGCCCGCTTGCGCAATGGCACCGAGCGGCGGTTGAACTACTGAACCTGCTGCCCAAAGGATACGAATCCTCCCGCAGATTGGTAACCCGCGGGAGGATTCGCTTTTTCAAGTTGACAAAGGCCCTGCTCTGTGATATTATTTGACCACTGCGCAACCCGTTTCTCGCCGTCAGGCGAGGGCATTTGTAAACCATGGATCAAGGAGGTCGAAACTGTGATAGCGCTTCGGCCTCGTCCTCTTCTGGAGGCAGGTCTCTGACACTGGTCCGGGGTAATTATTCGGCACCGATTTCATCCTGCGGCAGGGTTCAGGCCTGCCTTTATTGCTGTGGAGGAAAAGATGCTACGACCAAAAATCGAATTGCTGGAACGAACTGCGGTGGAACGTGTTATCGCCGAGGCGTACGAGTTGCTGATGGACCCCGGCGTGCGCATCCACTCCGATGAAGCGCTGGAACTCCTGGCCGATGCCGGGGCCCAAATAGACAAGAACGAGCGAGTGGCCCACATCCCGGCTGAAGTGGCTCGCCGGGCGGTGGAGACTGCTCCATCGTCTTTCTACCTGTACGACTACGCGGGTAATCCTGTGGTGCACTACGGGGGTGATGATGTCCAGTTCGATCCCGGCTCAGCGGCCATCGAGATCGTGGATTATGGCCAGACCCGGTCGCGCAAGCCGGTGACCGCCGATGCCATCAAATTTCTCAAGCTGGCCGAGGGGTTGCCCCAGATTGACGCGGTAGCTACTTCCCTGGTCTGCGCCGATGTGCCGGAGGCTATGCAGGACCTGTATCGTCTGTATCTGGTTTTGCTATATGCCAGCAAACCGGTGATCACTGGAGCATTCGCCGTGGAAACCTGGGCGATCATGAAGGACATGCTGGTGGCCGTGGCTGGCAGCGAGAAAGCCCTGGCCGAACGGCCCATCGCCGTCTTCGATGCCTGCCCCTCACCGCCGCTGCTGTGGAGCGAGATCACCTGTCAGAATTTGATTGATTGCGCTCGCTTCGGCGTGCCCGCTGAACTGGTGTCCATGCCGCTGGCGGGAGCTACCGGCCCGGCGACGCTGATCGGTTCGGTGGTGCAGCACACCGCGGAGTGTCTGAGCGGGGTGACCATCCATCAGTTAGCCAAGCCTGGCTCACCCATCATATGGGGTGGTTCGCCAGCGGCTTTCGATATGCGCGCGGGCACTACTCCGATGGGGGCCATTGAAACGATGATGATTGACATGGCCTACGCCCAGGTGGGCAAGTCCATTAAACCGGGCGGCCTGCCCACCCACGCCTACATGGGCATGAGCGACGCCAAGGTGGTAGATGCACAGACTGGCCTGGAATCAGGCATCGGCACGGTACTGGCTGCTCTGGCGGGGGTGAACATGGTTTCCGGAGCGGGGATGCTGGACTTCGAGAGCTGTTTCAGCCTGGAGAAGCTGGTCATTGATGCCGAGATCATCGGCATGGCCAAGCGCCTGGTGCGGGGCATGGACGACTCCGAGGAGCCACTGGCCCTGGCCATCATGCGCGAAGTAGGCCACGCTGGCAATTTTCTCAAGACCCGGCACACCCGCCAGTGGTTCAGCAAGGAGCAGTACATACCTTCGGCGGTCATTGATCGCGATTTCCGCCAGACCTGGGAGGACAAAGGAGCGATGGACGCAGTGGCTCGTGCCCACCAGCGTGTGGAGGAGGTCGTCGCCACTTATCAGCCCAAACCACTCCCGGCGGAGGTGGTCAAGGAATTGGAGGCCATTACTTTGCGCGCGGCCCAAGCTCGCGGTTTGGACCGATTGCCATCACGTGGCTAAGGCAGGATGTAATCTTGCTCTCATGAATACTCTGGAGGAAAAATGTCCAACGAAGAATTGTTTGCACAGATGGCGAAGGCCATCGTTGATGGAGATCCGGAGAGGGCGGAAGCACTGGCCCGCCAGGCTCTGGAACTGGGTGTAGATCCACTGGAAGCAATTAACAGAGGCTTCACCCCGGGCATCAATCGGGTGGGTGAGCTTTTCGCCAGTGGCGAGTACTTCTTGCCGGATCTGGTGATCGGCGGGGAGGCGATGAAAGCAGCGGTTGCCGTCCTGGAACCGGAACTGGCCAGACGGCAGGAAAAACGTGCAATATTGGGCAAGGTGGTTATCGGCACCGTCGAGGGCGACATCCACGAGATTGGCAAGACCTTGGTAGCGACCATGCTTTCGGCCAACGGCTTCCAGGTGAGGGATGTAGGGGTGGATGTGTCGGCTGAGGATTTCGTCGCAGCGGTGCAGGATATGGGCGCCAATTTGCTGGGCCTGTCGGCATTGCTGACCACCACGATGCTCAACCAGCGCAAGGTGATCGAAGCGCTGCAGAAGGCGGGCCTCCGCGACCGGGTGAAAGTCATGGTCGGCGGCGCGCCGGTGACCCGCCAGTGGGCTGAGGAAATCGGCGCGGACGGCTATGCGGAGGATGCCGTGGGCAGCGTGGCCCTGGCCAAACAATTGGTAGCCCAGGCTTAAGCCCGTGTTACCCCTGGGTTTGCCAGCGGATAAGGGCGCAGCGCGCTGCGCCCTTATTTTTTTGTCAATCTTGCAGCGCCTGCGCTACGACCCGCCTGACTGTTTCTGTGAAGAAGGGTTTCCTCAAGTAGGGCCGGTCAAGCTCGGCGAGGAAGTTCAGTGTCGCTTCGTTGGCAGTATCGCCAGTGGTGAAGATGATGCGGTTGATCAATTCTGGCTGGGTGGCTAACACGTGGGCATATAACCGTCGTCCGTCCATGCCCGGCATTTTCACGTCCGAGATAATTAAATCCCAGCGTTGCTCAGCGAGTTTGCTAGCCGCCGCGTCGCCATTGCTCGCTGTTTCCACAATGCAACCTTCTCGCGTCAGGATACGGCTCAGCAGGGTGAGGATGTGCTGCTCGTCGTCTACCACCAGAATACGCTTACCCTCGCCTCTAATCCGAGGTACAGCGATGGGGGACTCGATAGTAAACTTCTCTTCTGGAACGGAACGAACCGGCAATTCGATGAAAAAGGTGGCTCCCTGCCCAATTTCACTTTCGGCCCAGATGTTACCACCATGCTCTTTCATGATGCCGAAACAGATGGATAAGCCCAGGCCTGTGCCTTCGCCCACGTCCTTGGTGGTGAAAAAGGGGTCGAAAATATGGTTGAGGGTCTCCGGGGGGATGCCCGGTCCATCATCGCGGATGATGATCCAGATGACTTCCCCGTTGCGGGCCAGTTGGGAGGTCACATGCAAATGTCCACCGTGGCGATGGCTGGACATGGCTTGATGGGCATTGTTAATGACATTGAATAATACCTGCTGGATCTGATAGGAGTCCAGGAGAATGGGCGGCAGGTTTTCGTCCAAATCGGTAGTCACCACGATGTTATCCACCCGCAATTGATAGGCCTGCAAATTGAGCACACTTTCGATGACCTGGTTGACGTTGGCCAGTCGCTTCTCCGGGCGGTGTTGACGGGCAAAGGTGAGCAAATTCTTCACGATGCGCGCGCTGCGCTCGGCCTCCTCCAAAATGCGTTCCAGGTCACTGCGGGTCTGGGGCTCTAGCTCCGTCTCCAAAATAAGCTGGGCATAGCCGGTAATGGAGGTCAGGGGGTTGTTAAGCTCATGGGCGACACCGGACACGAGTTGACCCAGGGCAGAAAGCTTTTCCACCTGTAACAGTTGTTGTTCCAATTCTTTACGACGGGAGATGTCGCGCACAATCACCAGATAAACGGATTTCTCGTCCAGAATGATGCGTCTGGCCGTGGCCTCGACCGGCACTGTCTGCCCGTTCTTGCGTATGATCTTTGTCTCTTCCAGGGTGATCGCCCCGGCGTCAGCGCTCTTTTCCAATGCTTTCTGGAGGAGTTCCAGGTTCTGTGATGGGGTGAGTTCGGTTACCGAGCGCCCGATCAACTCGTGGCGCGGATAACCGGTCAGCCGTGCTGTCTGAGGATTGGCGTCTATGATTCCGCCGGAGGACGGGTCAATCAGGAAGATGCCATCGCTGGCTCCTTCGAAAAGGGTGCGGTAGCGGGTCTCGGATTGTTCCATCGCATGGAACAAACGGGTGTTCTCAATGCTGGCCTCACTCTTGTTGGCTATGGCTTCCAGGAGGCGCAGGTCGTTTTCATCGAAAAGACCGTCCTGCCGGTCCATGAGACAGATCAGGCCGAAAGGCTCGCGGCCACGGCGCAAAGGAACGGCTATCAAAGAGTTTGAGCAGGCCTCGCTGTCTGAAGCAGGTCCTGGAATGAAAAAGGGGTCTCCGGAAACATTATTGCTCAGAATTGAGCGGCCTGTGGTCAATACCCAGCGAGCCAGGCTATGTTCTGGGAGAGGTTGGTCAATGAGGGGCGAGGTTCCGTGACTTGCCGCAACGTACAATTCGTTGGTTTGATCGTCCAGCAAAACGATTTCGCCACGACGTGCCGGAATAACCTCCAGCGCCTGGGACAAGATTATGGCCAACAGTTCGTTGAGCTGGAGTTCGCGGTCCAGTTGCTTGCTCAAGCGGTTTAGTGTCTGGTACAGATTCTTTTGCTGGCGTAAACGACCGGCTGCATCCCCCACCAGATAGGCCATCAGATTGAGAAACATCAGCAGAGCGATCAGTTCGATGGCGGTGGTGGAAGCTCCTTCGGAGACGACAATGCCCGCCAGGATGGGCAGGAACAAGGAGGTGCACAGCAGGGAAATGCCGAAGCCGGTCATCAATCCGTATTGCAGGGCTGCGCTGGCGATAGGAATCGCATACAGATAACGATAGACAGGGTAATATGCGATGCGCCGGGATTCGGCATAGTACACGAACAGGGTGATAATCACCAGGCTGAGACCGAGCAAGATTGCCGGGGGCAAATTCTGCTTAGTCAGGCGATGCTTTCCATCTACCATAGGATCAGGCCTTTCCCAATGGCTAACGGAAGACGGTAAAAAATCCGAAGGCAGCGTTACTGATCCAACCAGGTATAATGCTGCCCGAGGCCCGGTATAAAATTGCGCTGAGTATGCTCATCATCAGGGCGTAAAAGATGACACCCAGAGTAAGTATCGGGTTTTCTACCCATCCACCTTTGACCACGTAGATCAACAGATTGGCGCTGGAGCTGATGATGGCTGCCAACCACAGGCTCATCTGGCGGGTGTTGAGCAGGTGATTGAAGACCAGGCCACGGAAAAACAGCTCTTCACTCAGCGATTGAACAGCAAATTCAAACAGGGCAGTCCAGACCAGGTAAGGCAGGGGTTGGAAGCGAAGCTGGATCGCTTTGCTGATAAGGCTGGTAAAAAGGAAATGTCCGCTGAGCACTGCCGCGCTGAGCAGGCCAGCACCAATCCACAGCCCGGGCCTGGTCAGGTACAGTCCGATACCACGGGCTTCTGCCGGATAGCGGCGGATCAGCCAGAAGAAAGGCAGGGGATAAAAGGCCATCAGCAGGCCGATGTACAGGATGGGATTGGCTACCTGCCCGCTGCCCACGAAGGTGTCGTGGAGGCCGCGTTTGGTCAGGTAATCAACCAGGGCCATCACCGCCAGCAAGAAGGCGTAGGTCGTCCCGGCAACACGCCATCTTTCCGGTTTCCGGCGGAGAGCATACCACACGGCTACCGCTCCGTACAGGCACAGGGAAGCTGCTTCCACCAGAAAAGAGCGGAGTGCCTCCGAGGTCCAAACGAAATGGTCCACAAAGGCTGTGGCCAGGGCAGAGAAGGCGGCTATTGAAACCAGGATGATCAAATTGCGGTGCGCGTCGCGTCTGGCCTGTTGCTCGATGATGTTCCAGTCTGCGCGCACTTGAATGTTGAGTGTGGAAGCCATAACCTACCCCTCTTCGTTCTTGCACAACACCCTTTCATCACCCACCCGTTTGGTGATGCGTCGCTCGTCCAGGTGGTTCATCAGGGCCAGCGCGTACTTACGGCTGGCGCTGAACATGTCCCGCACCTGGGCCACGGTGATGGTTCCTTCCCTTTTGAGGTGAGCTACCACCCGGTCTACTATCTCCTGATAAGTCTCCGGCAGGTACAGCACATCTTCGCTGATCTTGAGCAACTGTCCCTGTTCGATAAGCGCGTTCAATACCTCGGGGCCGAGGCTGGCCTCGCATTCGGCGACTGAGGGGGTGGCATACGGGTGGCGTCGAAAGGTGGTCAGCAGGTCATCCACCCGCTGTTGTTGTTCTGCGCTGAAACGCACTTGGTGTTCGGCCAGGCGGATGGTCTCCCCTTCCTCGACCAGGTGGCCTTCGCTGGCAGCCAGACTGATCGCCTGGTTGAAAAGCTTGCCGGTCATTTTCGCCCGGCTTTTCAGCTCTTCGCGGGGCATGCCTTTGCGCAATGGATGCAAGGTGTGGTAAGCACGCAAACTGCCTGCCAGACGCTCAACCAGGCTTCGCCAGCCCGTTTGGGTAATCAGGTACGAGCTGCTGGCAGCCGGATTGTTGATCACCGCAGGCCTGCCTGTTTCTATCACCAGGACCTGACCGTTGCGGAGCAGGGTGTGTAAAGTTTCAGCCGCCAGGTCGCCGGGCAGTCCACATTGTTTGATCAGTTCGCGAGTTTCACACGGTTGCCGGGTTTCCAGTGCTTGGAGAAGAATCTCCTCCGGCGTGCCGTGAGCCAGGGTCTCCAGGCGAGCGAGGACCTCAGGGCGGAAGCGCCGATGTCTGCGGCCGGGATGTGGTTCTACGACCATGCCCCCACCTAGCGTGCGGCTGGGAGAGGGTTGACGGATTATGAAGCGGTCGTGTTTGACCAGGGCAACCGGGGATTCCAGCTGCAGTTGGGCCCAACCTGTCTGCCCTGGCTGCAGGGTTTCCTGACCCAGGAGCCGCACACGGGCGACTACTTCTGCGGCGCCGCTGAAGAAATCCACCAGCGAGTTGTGCTTGAGCGGGTGTGGGTTGTCCGCCAGGTAGCGTAGTTGTACGTCTACCAGCGTGGTGGGCCGTAACCAACCGGGCAAGGTGACCACATTCCCACGTTGTATTTGGTCGGTGCTCACACCAGTGAGGTTGATGGCTACTCGGCTGCCGGGCATGGCCACCTCGATTTTCTGCTTATGAGTTTGCAGGCCGCGGATGCGCGCTTTCAGACCATGGGGCAGTATCTCCACTTCCTGGCCCACTTGCAGTGTGCCCTCAATAAGCGTACCGGTTACTACGGTGCCAAATCCGGCAATGGTGAACGTGCGATCAATGGGCAGGCGGGGACGGCCCAAGTCTGGACGTACCGGCCGTATGCTCAGATAGCGATCCAGGGCGGCGACGAGGGCCGGCAATCCCTCGCCCGTGCGCGCCGACACCGGGACCATCTCTGCGCGTTCCAGACAGGTGCCCACCAGTCGTTCTGCCAGGTCGGCCATGACCAGTTCCAGCCACTCCTGATCCTCGGCCAGGTCTATCTTGGTTATAGCCACGACCCCCCCTGGCACTTCCAACAGGTCGAGGATGGACAGGTGTTCGGTGGTCTGGGGCATTACCCCCTCATCGGCGGCGACTACGAACAGGGCAGCGTCTATCCCTCCGACGCCGGCCAGCATGTTTTTGATGAAGTCTTTGTGTCCGGGCACGTCCACAATGCCCACTTGTTCACCGCTAGGTAGGGTAAGCCAGGCGAAACCCAGGTCAATGGTCATCTCCCGTTCTTGCTCTTCTTTGAGTCGGTCGGGGTTAATGCCTGTTAGAGCCTGAACCAAGGTGGATTTGCCGTGGTCCACGTGTCCGGCGGTGCCGATGACGTGTGTCATGGGATAATTCTCAATTCAGAATGCACAATGCTCAATTCCCAATGGGGGATGGGCTGATTCTCCTTATGCCGAAATCTCATTCCCGTCCAATTCGGCCAGAAATGCCTGCAAGCTCTCTGCCCGTGCTGCTCCCTCTGCCAGTGACCGCAGGAGCGCTGGATCTTCGACAGCACGAAGCTGATTTTTCACCTGGTCCAATGTTCTTGTAGAGAGATCGAAACGCACTTTTAGAAAGTGTAGAATTGCCTCTCGCTGACCTTCAAGCACCCCTTGTTGCAGGCCTTGTTGCAGGCCTTCTTGAACAATCTCTCGATACCAGGGTGATTCTCGTAGCACTGCCATATCCCACCTCACTATTCTGCACACTTGTTCCGGGGTCATCACGAAACTGGCGAATAAAGCCAATACTACCTCGGCCTCTTCCCCCATGACCCGCTTTCTCAGTAGAGACACTCCTTGCCGAATGGACTCCTCGTCCGCTCCCCTCATCAGTGGCACGAAGGGCACCAGGGCCAAGATTTCTCGGTTCAATACTTCCCGTACATCAATCTCCCACACTGGCACTACCCGGAAATCCTGGTGAGCCACCAGCCCCATGAACTCGCTGTGGTAGCAATTTATCAATCTGGAGTCTGGCGTTTTTGTTCGTAGTGACGACTTTAGTCGTCCAGCGCGGGGAAAAAGCGACTAAAGTCGCTACTACGAACCTACATCTTGTGGTTGAGTGATTGGATTTTCCCAAGATGTAGGGGGGCTAAAAATTCGCCAGAGTCCAGTATCAATTTCTGAGTGCCTGGCGAGGGTAGCCAATAGAATGTCACCGGATACACCGGTTGGGCATACTTTTCCTCGGCCAGGGCGGCATAGGCTCGCATGCGGCGGGGCATTGTGGGGTCGAAATGCAACTGCGATTCGGCCAATATCAGAAAGGGTCCTTGTTCGCCCTGCACCTGTAGCAACACATCATTTTGGCGCAGCACGAATTGAAACTCTCCCGACAGGGTGGCTTTTACCTGCAAATTGGGATCGTCCAATAGCCAGCGCACCCACGACTCAGCTTCCGTCTCCAGCAGTCGTTTGCTGCTAATGTCCGCTTTCCCCATGACAACCCTTTCCAAATGGAATGGCAATGAACCCCTGCCGTATTTCTATTGTAACACGGAACAGGAGAGGGAGCAAATTCTGTCGGCTACCCTCAGACCTCGATTTCCAGGCCATCGTAAGCTATGGTAACACCATCTTGGACCTTGGCCCATTCTTCCATCTCGTCATGAGGATAGTTGTGGTGATTGAAATGGGTCAGGATCAGACGTTTGATGCCCAGTCGTTTCTTTAATTCGAGGGCTTCAATGGAGGTGATATGGCCCTCGTGAGGTGGGGAGAAGCGTGGGGTATTGACGATGAGCAGATCAGCTTGGCGCATAAGGCAATAAGCATAATTGCTGAATCGGCTACTGGTATCAGAAGTGTAGACAATCTTTCGTTCACTCTCGTAGAATGCCAGGCCAAAACAGGGGACCGTATGGTACACGGCAAAAGGGGTGAAGAAAAAACCATCGAAACGCACGGCTATTCCAGGATGGCATGGAAAGTGGAAAGCGATTTCAGGCAGTCTGCTGCCCCAGTCTTCCCGCTGCAGTGCTTCATACATCAGCGGGTCGGCAAAAAGGTCCAAATCTGCTTTCCAATAGAGAAATTCTTCCAATCCGCCGCTGTGATCGTAATGGGAATGGGTGAGAAAGACGCCATCAATACGGCGGACTTTGTTTTTGGATAGTAACGCCCGGATGTCCGGTGGCGTGTCAATCAATAACTCGTAGCGGGGCAAGGAGAAGATAATAGCGTTCCTGGCGCGGACTAAGCTGCCGCCTTCTAGCTTAGCCCTGGTACAATGATCACAGTCGCAGTTGATGGCCGGGATGCCCTCTGCCGCGCCGGTGCCCAAAAACTTGATTCCCAATCCCAAGATTACACCTCTATCACCATCCCGTCATAGGCCACGGTCACGCCTGGAAGGTGGCTGACAAAGTTCTCCAGTTCATCATGGGGCTTGTTCTCGTGACCAATGTAGGTCAAGACCATCTGCTTGGCTTCCACCCGTTCCTTAAGCTCTATCGCCTCGATGGCGGTAATATGGTTCTCGTAAACCTTATCAAAAGTGGGGGCGTTGACGATGAGCAGATCACACTGCCACATGACCCGTCGCGCATAATTGGTCATACGCGCAGGGGTGTCGGAGGTGTAGATAACTCTGGTATCGCCCTCTTTTACTGAGATGCCGAAAATGGGCTGCTGGCGGCGAGCGGCAAAGGGGATAATGGAGAACCCGCTGAAGTAGAGGGAAGCCCCTGAATAGTACGGGATGTGAAACATAATAGCATTGAGCGTCTCCGTCCAATGTTCCCTTTTAATGGTCTCGAATAAACGCTCATCTGCCAGGAAGTCCAGTCCCCCAGGCCAGTATTCGAATTCTTTGATACCACCTATATGATCATAACGAGACCGGGTGACCAGAATGCCATCCAGTTTAGTGATCTGGTGTTTATTGATCAGCCCTCTGATTTCAGGAGGACACTCAATTAGTAGCTCGTAGCCAGGCAGGGAGAACAGTATGGTATTTCGCTCCCGGACCAGTTTTCCTCCCTCATTTCTGGCTCTGGTACAATGGGCGCAGTCGCAGTTAATAGCCGGGATGCCCTCAGCCGCGCCGGTGCCTAGAAACTTGATCCGCACAATCAAACCTCCAGAAGCTGTTTGGGGTTGCTGTAATCCTGAGAGGAATTATACTACAGGGTGCTTGGGATTCCAAACTGAAGGGCATCCGCGTATCCGTTGTCATACTGATCCGGCTTCACTTGCGCCATGGCCCTGGCCATTATCTCAATTCGCTCCTGAGAAAGAAAACTCGATAGATGACTACAGCATTGGTCAATACTGCCAGAAACACCAGAGTCCAGTAGACCTGGCCGACCAGGCTTCCCAGCATGATGATGAAAAGCCGGATGTCACGGGCGAGAAACGAGGAGAAGCCATGATCAAAGCGCATCCCGGTACTGGCCTCCGAGCGGGCGGCAGAGTAGCTAATCATGAGCGAACCCAAAAGGGCCAGCAGGCCGAAAAGCCAGGTTGCTGGTTGGCCCTCAAAAC
The DNA here is from genome assembly GCA_024653325.1 of Anaerolineae bacterium. GTDB lineage: Bacteria > Chloroflexota > Anaerolineae > JACIWR01 > JACIWR01 > JACIWR01. The sequence goes on along the minus strand of JANLFX010000063.1, from coordinate 1,897 downwards.
GCAGAGTCCAGAGAATCATTCCCAAGATAATGGCAGCGTCGGCATAGCGGTCAAGAACAGCATCGTAGAAGGCGCCAAAGGGTGAAGCCAGCCCCTTCAGCCGTGCTATCTCACCATCCACACCATCAACGATGGAGGAAAGCTGAGCCAACAATCCACCCAGGACATTAAAACCCACGGTGAAGGTGGCTGAGGATAGGAGAGCGATAAAGAAGCTGATAAAGGTGACCTGATTGGGCGTGATTCCTGTAGGAACGAGGAACCTGGTTATGAGGCGCGAGATTTTTCTGTTCAGGTGTCTTGAAATCAGTCCATCGTGGCCAGTTTTTCTTTCCATGTCACGTTGAGCCTCCCGGAAGATATACCTGCTGGATGATTACCTCTGGGGGGACGAAGCAATCTTTCCACGTAGCGCAGGTCGGCCAGGGTATCCACATCCATCCAAAAAGCTCCGGAGACATCACAGGCTCGCAGGCCTTTCTGCTTGATAAGCCTCCGAACAGCGTCGGTGACGGTGCAGCAGCCCTTTTGCTCTTCCATCAGGGCAGACACTACAGAGAAAACGTGCGGGGTAAAAAGAAAAACCCCCGTATCAATGGCATTCCAATGCTCCAGATCCTTACCGATGCGGGTAACCAGTCCCAGATCATTTACCCAGACCTTGGTGGCGTCTTTTACCTGAGGGGGAGCCTTGGCTGACCTGTCTATGCATAGGGAATCATCAATCTCTTTCATTCCCAGCAACTTTTTCAGCAAGGAGGCCGTGATCATGTGATCGGCCATGGAGAGAATGAAGGGCTCGTTAGCCAGGAATGGTCTGGCAGCGTGGATGGAGGTTCCGTTGCCCCCCTTGTACCAGGGATTGGGAGCGTAAGACACTTTCAAACCATAGGTGCTTTTATATCCTATCTCCTGGGCAATCATTTCCCCCCGGTAACCGATCACGATGATCAATTCCCTGATGCCCACCTGGGCAAAAGACCGAATCGTGTATTCGATGAGTGGCCGGCCCAGCACCGGTACCAATGGTTTAGGGCGATGGTTGGTCAAGGGTGCCAGCCTGGAGCCATCTCCAGCAGCCAGGATTACCCCTTTCATCTTTACACCTCCTTGACAAATCCATAGCAATCTTATTAGCGACAAACAAAAAGGACTGTTGGCAGTAGTCGCATCAGGCCTGATTCACGCCACGTGACTCCAACAGTCCTATGTATCTCCCTACTGCCTACGAGGTTAGCTGACGGGTTCGGTCGGGAAGCGTCCCTACTCGTGTAAACGAGATTCACCAAACGAGATTCACCCCTACAACTTGGGTCCCCCGTTCTCATAAGAGATTCGGCTATATGTTGTTTTTAATGCGCGGCTGATAATTCTGGACAGTATAACCTGTGCCGCGCCAATGTGGTGTCTGGGTGAAAAGTATGATACAATATAGCACGTTTTTCCCGGTCTGTCAATCGTGATGTGGCGAACGTCACTACTGCGCTTTGCTTTCTTTCCTAATTGAGGGTAGGATTGACGTAGCCGTGAACGGCCAGACCGGGTTAAGCTAGGTCCATTTAAGCCGCCGCTTACTCGTCCGGGGTGTAAGCATCAGATCCAAGAAAGGGGGTATCGCCATGAAAATTTGTCGCTTCTATCTTCCCGACCAGGGCGTCCGCCTGGGTCAATTAATCGGACAAAGCATCTATGATTTGACCGCTACCGGCTTCCCGCACTTCTCTTCACTCACCGCACTGCTCCAGGCATCAGCTACGACGGCGATTGAAGCGTTGCTCCAGGCGGTGGATTCATCCGCGCTGCCGAGTTATGCCTATGCCGAATTAGATCGGATTCCCACTTCTGATCTGCCTCACCTTCTGCCCCCGGTAGACCGGCAGGAGGTGTGGGCAGCAGG
>JANLFX010000062.1 GCA_024653325.1 Anaerolineae bacterium | reverse complement strand
TAGTTGTAGCAAGAGTATACCAAGTTTCCGCTTCACCTGGAAACCAACATGAGCCAATAAAAAAAGGAGCATTCGGAACCTGATGGTCTGGCACTTGCTCCCATTCCCCCCTGGGGGGGAGGAGGGGAAGGGGAGTGACTGCTTCCTCCATCCGGTAGAGATGCCCGAATGCTCTCTGCGCATTATTATACTACAGATTCCACCCCCCTTGCATTACAAAAGTGTGACGGCTTGGTTACAGAAGTGTTACAGAGGTAATGATGATCACGATTGTAGGTCTGGGGCCGGGGAATCCGGCCCATTTAACGCTTGAAGCGTGGCAGGTGCTGGAGCAGGTGTCGGAAGTGTATTTGCGCACCGCTCGCCATCCCATCGTATCCGCCTTACCTGCCCATCTCACTGTGCACTCCTTCGATGCCCTGTACGAGCAGGCGTCGGATTTCGCCGAGGTGTACGAGGAGATTGCGGCCCAGGTGCTGGCCTTGGGGCAGCGCCCTGAGGGGGTAGTGTACGCTGTGCCCGGGCATCCTCTGGTGGGCGAGGCGACGGTGCAGCGTGTTCTGGAAGAAGCGCGGGCCCGGAACCTCGCCACGCGCGTCGTCGCCGGGTTGAGCTTCATCGAGCCGGTGCTGACGGCGCTGGGCCTGGATGCTCTGGATGGCTTACAGGTTGTGGATGCCCTTGACCTGGCAGCACGTCACCATCCACCGTTCACTCCTGATCTACCGGTGCTGGTCGGCCAGCTTTACGGGCGGGATGTGGCCAGCGGCGTCAAGCTTACCTTGATGAACGCTTACCCCGCCGAGCATCTGGTGACCCTGGTGCGTAGCGCGGGCACAAACGAGGAATGGATGCGTACCCTGCCGCTTTATGAATTGGACCGTGTAGAGGACGTGGATCATTTGACGACGCTGTATGTGCCGCCGTTGCCAGGCGTCGGTGGGGTAGAGACTTTCCAGGATACCATTGCCCGTCTGCGCGCTCCCGGCGGCTGTCCCTGGGATCGAAAACAGACCCATCGCTCGCTGCGCATCAATCTTCTGGAAGAGACGTATGAGGTGCTGTCGGCTATTGACCGGGACGACATGCCGGCTTTGTGCGAGGAGCTGGGCGATCTGCTGTTGCAAATCGCTCTCCACACTCAAATCGCGGTTGAGGAGGGCGATTTCAGCCTGGCCGACGTGGTGGCCGGCATTGATACCAAGATCAAACGCCGCCATCCCCACGTCTTCGGCGATGTCCAGGTGAACGGTGTGAGCGAGGTTCTGCACAACTGGGAAAAGATCAAGCGGGAGGAAAGGGCCGGTCGAGAGGAAGGGAAACGTTTCATGCTGGACGGGGTACCAAGGACGTTGCCGGCCCTGGCCCGGGCGCAGTCGTTGCAACGGCGGGTGGCGCGGATGGGTTTCGAGTGGCGGGGTCTGGCAGAGGTGATGAGTAAGGTCGCCGAGGAACTGGCCGAACTGCAGGCAGCTACCACAGCCGAGGCCCGCGAGCTGGAGTTGGGTGATGTGCTGTTCGTGCTGGTCAGTCTGGCACGTTGGCTGGATGTGGATGCGGAGAGCGCCCTGCGCGCCACGTGTGACCGCTTCACCAGGCGCTTTGCGGCGGTGGAGAAGCTGTGCCGGGAGCGGGGTCTGGAGATGGGGAAGCTGAGCCCGGCGGAGTGGGAGATGCTGTGGAGGGAAGTCAAGGTCAATGGGTCAAATCCCAATGACCAAACTTAACTAAGGGGTGGAAGCATGTGGCGGCAAAGTGAGCAGGAAACGGTGTGCTGGGATTTGTCGGAAGGCGGGATAGCGCGCTTGCATCGCTGCCGGGCCAGCGACGAACCTCGCCTTGCTGATTGGCTGTTGCAGGAATGGACCGAGATCGTGGTGGAGACCCCGGAAGGGACGAGAGTGAGCTGAGGAACTGGAGGAATTGCGGGGGACGTTGGTAGGCGCGCGCCTGGACCCGCTGTTCGACGAGGTGGGGGAGCTGACCCGCTTCCCTTACGCCTCGCAGGTGCTGCTCAAGCGCGACGGCTACCGCGAGTTATTGGCCCTGTGGCGGCTCTTCCAGTGCGCCCGCGTGCCGCTTTTTGCGCCGTTGGCGGAGGCCATCGCCGCCCGCGATGTGGCCACGTTGTACGAGTTCTGGTGCTTCTTCGCCCTGGCCGAAAGGATTGGGAATCTGCTGGAGGTGAGGCCACGCTGGGAGCTGACTTTCAGCGATGAACTTGGGATGAGGTGGAAAAGTGAAGTACGCTTTGGTCCCGCTGGTTGGCTGGTGTACAACGAGGATTTTGGCCGACCGCGGAGTTACTCCGTGTCCCTGCGTCCCGATTTCGCCTGGCATGGCCCCGCCGGTCTGGTCGTCTTCGACGCCAAGTTCCGCTTCGACCAGAAGGATGTGGAAGAGCTGGGGGGAGAAGGAGCCGATGACGATTGGGAGCAAGCAGTGACCGCTGAGGATGCGTTGCGTATCGCCAAGCGGGCCGACCTGTACAAGATGCACACTTACCGCGACGCGCTGAAAGCGCAAGCAGCCGTGGCTCTGTATCCAGGGGACGAAGACGCTTTCTACCGGACAGACGGGGAGAAACTGACAACGGTTGATTGGTGGGCGCTGCTGCGCGGTGAGTTAGAAGGCATCGGCGCGGTGGCGATGTCGCCAGTCAGTTGACGGGGGATGCGAATAGCGTTACAATAGAGGCGGAGTTGAGAGGGGAGGGAATATGGAGACGGGGTATGGTGCTGTGAAAAGTATGGGAGTACGTCATGGATGTGAGTGGTGAGCACCAAGACCGTTGTGACCGCTGATATGGTGTTAGAGATGCTACGGCAGCTTCCCCCGCGTGAGAGAATATGGGTGATTGCCAGATTATGTGAGGTGAATCCATGACCATTCGCTTCGGCACCGACGGCTGGAGGGCCGTAGCCGAGCCCGGCGAGGCCGGGGGGCTTGGGGGGTGTCCCCCCATATCCCATTATGTGAGGTGAATCCATGACCATTCGCTTCGGCACCGACGGCTGGAGGACCGTAGCCGAGCCCGGCGAGGCCGGGGGACTTGGGGGATGTCCTCCCACATACCATTATGTGAGGTGAATCCATGACCATCCACTTCGGCACCGACGGCTGGAGGGCCGTCATCAGCGATACCTTCACTTTTGCCAATTTACGCCTGGTGGCCCAGGCCATCGCCGATTACGTTCTGGAGGAAGCTGCCGGCAGCGGCGTTCAGCCGGAGGTAGTGGTTGGTTTCGATACTCGTTTCCTCTCCGACCGCTACGCCGCCGAGGTGGCCCGTGTCATGGCCGGCAATAACATCATCACCTGGCTATCCCGCGCCGACACTCCCACGCCAGCCGTTTCCTACACTGTCAAGCACAAGCGGGCGGTGGTCGGGGTGATGATCAGCGCCAGCCATAACCCGCCACGTTACAACGGCGTCAAACTCAAGGCCAGTTACGGCGGCGCCGCTCCCCCGGAAGTGGGTCGGCACGTGGAGCGTATCCTGGAAGCTAACCAACTCCGGGCTCGCGGCCCGAACCTGGAAGATTACCAGACGGCCCTCGACCAGGGCCTGATCCGCCGTTTCGACCCGGCCTGGGCGTACTATGAACATCTGGCCACCCTGGTTGACCTGGACATCATCTCCAACGGCGAGCTGCGCGTCATCGCTGACCCCATGTACGGTTCCGGGCGAGGATGCATCAAAGAGATGCTGGCCCGCACCCGCTGTCGCGTGCAAGAAATCCGGGGCGAGATGAATCCCGGCTTTGGCGGCATTCACCCGGAACCAATCGCTCGCTACTTGCAAGCCCTCTCGGCCGCCATCCAGAACACCCACGCCGACATCGGCCTGGCCACCGACGGCGACGCCGACCGCATCGGCGCTATGGACAGCCGGGGTCAGTTTGTAGACCCCCACCACATTTTCGCTCTGGTTCTGCGCTATCTGGTGGAACGGCGCGGCTGGCGCGGGGCGGTGGTAAAAACCGTATCCACCACCCAGATGGTGAACCGCCTGGCAGCTCAATACGACCTGCCCCTGCATGAAACGCCCGTCGGTTTCAATCACATCGCCGATCTCATGCTGACCGACGACGTGCTTATCGGCGGCGAGGAGAGCGGCGGGATGAGCATCAAAGGGCACATCCCGGAGGGCGATGGCATCCTGATGGGTCTGCTTCTGTTGGAGGTAGTCTCTGCTGCCGGGGTGCCTCTGCATGAATTGGTCGCCGATTTACAAGACAGGTATGGCCCCGCCTGCTACGCCCGGCGTGACATCCAATTGCGGCACCCGGTGGACAAAAAGGCGATGGTGGCACGTCTGGTGGACGAAGCACCTGCTCAACTCGCCGGACAATCCGTGGTCCAGGTGAACACCCTGGACGGGGTGAAGTACTGTCTGGCCGACGAAAGCTGGCTGCTGATTCGTCCTTCAGGTACTGAGCCCGTGCTGCGCGTATACGCCGAAGCCCGCAGCCAGGACGAGGTTGAGACGCTGCTAGAATTCGGTGCGGGGTTGGCGGAGTAGCAACGCGCAAAACGCAACACGCAACATAACACGCAACACGTAACAATAGAAACCGGAGGTATTGAAAAATGGATCTCTACGGGAAAGACCTGATCTGCACCCAGGAATGGGAAATCGAGGAGCTGGTGGAAGTGCTGGACCTGGCGGCCAAGATGAAACGCGACCGCTTCTCGCCCGACTGGACCAGCCTCCTCGAACATAAGACTTTCTTCATGTTTTTCTATAACCCCTCGGTACGCACCAGGCAGAGCTTCGAGTGCGCGGCGACGGAGTTGGGAGGCCACGCCCAGTTCCTGGAGCCTAAGGCCATGCGCTTGAAGACGGCCACCACCGCTGGCGAAACCGTGGAGGACGCCGCCCAGGTGATGAGCCGCTATGCCCACGGCCTGGGCATCCGCATTCTGGAGGACAAGGTGCCTTACTACGGCGCGGGGGACGAACTCATCCGCGAGTATGCCTATTGGTGTACCATCCCGGTCATTTCCATGGCCCACGACAAATTCCACCCCTGCCAGGGCCTGGCCGACCTGATGGGCTGGGCCGAGTGGTACGGTAAAGGCCCCGGCTTCCCCGCTGACCCCTCGGTGCTCTACGGCAAGAAGCTGCTGGTCACCTGGGCCCACGGCGCTCTGGCCCGCTCGTGGTGCAGCGTGCAGGAAGCACTGCTCATCGGCTCCCGCTTCGGGATGGATGTCACCCTGGCGTATCCGGAGGGTTTCGATCTGGATCCCGAGGTCATCGCCTGGGCAAGGGCAAACTGCGCCGAGAACGATCGTACTTTCGAGATCGTCCACGATCCTGTGTCCGGGTACGATGGCGCTCACGTGGTCTATTCCCGCCACTGGATGAGCCCTGAAGCTTACCAGGATGGCGAGTTTCTGAAGCAACAGGAGATCGAGAAGGCGTTGCGCTACCCACAGTGGATCTGCGACACGGAGAAGATGGCCCGCACCGACAACGCTATCTTTACCCATCCCATGCCCATTGACCGGGGCCACGAAGTCACTGACGAGGTCGCTTCCGGCCCGCGCTCCTGCATCTATGACGTGGCCGAGAACCGCCTGCACGTGCAGAAGGCGATCATGGCCCTGACTATGGGCAACTTGTAGGGTGGAGGACTCAAAAACAGGTCGTTCACCGAGAACTTCTTGGCCGGGCGAAGCGGGCGACGTGGTGCGTGTGGCGTGATGAGACGGAACACGCACCACGCACCACACAATACGCAGCACGTGCTCGGCAAAACCGAACAAGGAGAGAATCCGCATGAAAGTAGTCATCCCCCTGGCGGGGTTTGGCACGCGGCTGCGACCGCACACCTATACCAAACCCAAGCCACTGCTCAACGTGGCCGGCAAACCCGTCCTGGGGCACATCCTCGACAAATTCACCGGGTTGAGCGTGGAGGAAGTCATCTTCATCACCGGCTGGCTGGGTGACCAAATCGAAGCTTACGTGGAGGCCAACTACAATTTTCCCAGCACCCATTACATCGAACAGAAGGAGCTGCTGGGGCAGGCTCACGCTATCTCCCTGGCCGCCTCTCACCTGGAAGGGCCGGTGCTCATCCTGTTCGTGGATACTTTGTTCGAGGCTGACCTCGCTCCTCTATTCCATGAGCAGGCCGACGCGGTCATCTACGCCAAGGAGGTAGAAGACCCCCGTCGTTTCGGGGTGGTCGTGTTGGAAGGGGACCGCATAGTCCGTTTCATCGAGAAGCCCGACGGCTTCGAGCACCGCCTGGCGGTCATCGGCCTGTACTGGGTCAAAGACGGGCGTTGGCTGCTGCGGGCCATTCAGGAGTTGATGGCGCGCAACATTCAGACCAAGGGCGAGTTCTATCTGGCCGATGCTTTCCAACTGATGATTGACCAGGGGGCGTACTTTAAGGCCGAAGTGGTGGAGGTGTGGGAGGACTGCGGTAAGCCGGAGACAGTGTTGCACACCAATCGCTACCTGTTGGACAACGGGCATGATAACAGCCTTTCGGCGGTCACAGAGCAATCGGTCCTCGTGCCGCCAGTCTACATCGCACCTACGGCGCGGGTGGTGCAGTCGGTCATCGGTCCCTATGCTACTCTGGCCGATGGTTGTGTTGTGCGCAACTCCATTGTCCGTGATTCCATTATTGACTGCGGGGCGTTTATCGAGGACGCCATGCTGGAACGTTCGCTCATCGGCGAGCGGGCCGTAGTGCGGGGCCGCTACCGTGTGCTCAACGTGGGCGATTCCTCCCACGTGGACGATAGTGGTTCGTAGGTCGGGATGCCATCCCGTCCTACGGGGTAGTGGCAGCGGTTAAAGGCAATGCAGGAACCTGTTGAAGTCGAGTGCTATTCAGGGCATACTTACGCCCAGCGACCTCGGGCCTTCACCTGGCGGGGTCAGCGCTATCAAGTGGAAGCCGTCGAGCGAACCTGGCGCACGCCGCAGGGCCTGCATTTTCGAGTGCGCACTCCAGAAGACAGCGTATTTGAACTGGTGTATAACGAGCATGAGGACGTCTGGTTTCTAGAGACAGGTCACCGCAATATCGGATGTGCCCAGCCCCCGCAATAGTGTGGGGCATCACCACAAAAAGAATTAAGGAGGATCAATGATGATCATCGGTATTCCAAAGGAGATCAAGGACAACGAATACCGGGTATCCACCACACCTGGTGCGGTGGGAACCTTGGTGCAGGCTGGCCATCGTGTGCTGGTCGAGACTCATGCTGGCGAGGGAAGCGGTTTCCCTGACGAAGAGTATGCCCATAGCGGTGCTGAGATCGTCGGCACGCCGGCGGAGATCTTCGCTAGGTCGGATATGATCATCAAGGTGAAAGAACCTTTGCCCTTGGAATATGATTTGTTGCGCGAGGGACAAATACTTTTCACTTTTCTGCACCTCGCCGCTGCTGAAGAAGTAACGCGTGTGTTGCTGGAGCGCAAAGTCACCGGTATCGGTTACGAGACGGTACAGCTTCCTAACGGTTCCCTGCCGCTGTTAACCCCGATGAGTGAAGTGGCTGGCAGGATGGCCGTCCAGATCGCGGCTCACTATCTGGAGAAAATCAACGGCGGGCGGGGTAAGTTATTGGGTGGCGTTCCCGGCGTGCCCCCGGCCGATGTGGTGATCATCGGAGGGGGGACGGTGGGCACCAATGCGGCCATGGTGGCCCTGGGCATGGGAGCCAGCGTGGTCATCATTGACATCAACGCTGACCGCTTGCGTTACCTGAGCGAGATACTGCACGGCAATCTGATCACATTGACCTCCAACCCGCACAACATCGCCGAGGCTGTGCGCCGCGCCGACGTGTTAATCGGTGCTGTGCTGGTGCCAGGGGCGAAAGCCCCTCGTCTTGTGACGCGGGCAATGGTGGAAACAATGAAGCCCGGTAGTGTCATCGTGGATGTGGCTATTGATCAGGGTGGGTGCGTGGAGACCAGCCATGTTACCTCGCATAGCAACCCGGTATACTTGGTAAATGGTGTGCTTCACTACGGTGTGCCCAACATCCCCGGCGCGGTACCGCGTACCTCCACCTACGCTTTGTCCAACGCCACGCTACCTTATGCGCTTAAGCTGGCCAACTTGGGCTTCGAGGGGGCTATCAAATGTGATGCTGCCCTGGCCAAGGGGGTGAATACTTACAAAGGCTTCCTGACGTGCCCGGCAGTGGCGGAAGCCTTTGGCATGGAATGTCACTTGTTGGACACATTGCTTTAGGGGCCAACGGCTTTTCACTTCACTTTGATATGGAGACCAGTGGATGCTTCTGAGCTGGACCGGCGCGTTGTTCCTGCTTATCTCCTGGCTGGCGGTTTATGGCCTGGTCTGCTGGCTTAAAGCACGACAACGTATTTCCTCCAGCGTCCAGGGCGACGTGCTGGCTGTTGGCGTGCTGGCCGGGGTCACCGCCGTGTTTTTCTGGCGGGTGTTGTTCACCCGTGGCGCCTGGATTCCCGCCGCCGGCGGTGACCTGGCCTCGTTCCTGTACCCCACTTACCACTACGCGGCGGAAAGCCTGCGCCGGGGCGACATCCCGCTGTGGAATCCCCATCTCTACCTGGGCACCCCATTTCTGGCCGATAACCAGACGGCGGTTTTCTATCCCATCAATCTCCTGTTCTATTTTCTCACCCCGGAGCTCACTTATGCGACGATGGAGTGGCTGGTCGTCGTCCACGTGTTCCTGTCCGGCGTGTTCACCTACTTCTGCCTGCGATATTTGGAACCGGGCTGCCCGCTGCACCCCCTGGCCGCGCTGCTGGGCGGGCTGGCCTACATGCTCTGCGACGTAAATATCACCCACCTGGGCAACTTGAACATCATCGCCACCACTACCTGGCTGCCGCTGATTTTCGTCTTCTATCGGCGAGCGGTGGTGGAGCGGCGGGCCGGCCTGGCGGCGATGGCCGGGGTCTTCCTGGCGGTAGCGGCTTTGGTGGGCCACGGGCAGATGCTGTTACTCACCGTGCTCGGCCTGGGGATGTATCTGCTGTGGCGCTGGCTGACGGGTTGGCGCGGAGGCTGGCGGACGCTGCTTTCCCCCGCGTTGATGTTCGCCCTGATGCTGGCCGTCGGGCTGGGCCTGGCTGCGCTGACCTTGCTCCCGGCCTACGAGATGACCGGCTATACCGCCCGCGCGCACATGCCTTACGAGAAAGCCAGCCGTTACTCCCTCCCCCCGGCGGCGCTCATCGGTCTGCTGGTGCCCGATCTGTACGGACGCGGCCCTGGCGGTTTCTGGGGGCCGTGGGACCGGGTGGAGGTGGGCTATCTGGGGGTCTTACCCCTGGTGTTGGCCGCGTTGCTCCTGTTCCTGCGTCGCGATAGGGTGAGCGGGTTTTTCGCGTTCCTGACGATCAGCGGGCTGCTGCTGGCCCTGGGCCGCTACGCGCCGGTGCACTATCTGTTTTACCGCTTCGTCCCCGGCTTCGACCAGGTGCGTGTCCCGGCGCGGGCGTTGATCCTCTTCGACCTCGGTGTGGCAGGGATGGCGGCTCTCAGCCTTGATGTGTTACTGCGCCCTTTGGACGACCGGGCGCGCGCCGTGTTGCATCGGGCCGTGCGGCTGGCTCCCTGGGTGGGGGGTGTGACGCTGGTGGGCGTGGGGCTGCTGTCCCGTCGCATCCTGGCTGCGGCACGGGGCTTTTTCGCCGATGATTACCGGCGTATCGCCGGGGCAGCGAACCGAGGGTTGGTGATCTTCGCTCTGCTCCTGATGGCGAGCCTGGTCTGGCTGTGGGGACGGACGAGGGCACAGCGCGCCGGGCCCTTGTTGGGCCTGCTGGCAGTGGCGCTGGTCGCCGGGGATTTGGTTGGGCTGGGGATGAAGGTTGAGGTGTGTGACTACGATCCGGTGACCGGCTTTGATCACCCGCAGGTGCTGGAGTATCTGCGTTCCGATCCCAATTACTTCCGCGTAGAGTCGGCGCGCGAGGCGTGGGGATTTTGGCAGCCGGACTTCAGCCTGCTGCACGGGCTGTACGACCTGGGCGGCCTGTGGAACCCGCTCAGCCTGGCCGCTTACGATGCTTTTTACTGGAGCGTGGGGCGGGATTCGCCGTTGTATGACCTGGCCGGGGTGAAGTATTTGATCGCGCTCAAGAGCAAACCCCCAGGGGAGGAAAAGTTCGTCCTGGCCTTTGACGGCGACCCGCAGGTGGACGTTTACCTGAATACGGCAGCACTGCCCCGCGTGCTGCTGGTGCACCGTGCCGTGACTGTGCCCGATGCAGGAGCGGCTCACACGCGCATCCACGCCCCGGATTTCGATCCGGCGACGATGGTCGTTTTGCTGGAGGGACAGGGGGAGCCGCTGGATGTAGACCCTGGCGACGGGGAGCGCCGTCTGGGCATTGCCGATTTCGGGGCTGGTTACCTGGAGGTAACCGTGACCACACCGGCGGAGGGATACCTGGTGGTCAGCGACATGTTTTATCCCGGCTGGGTAGCGATGGTGGACGGCGAGCCGCGGCCCGTGCTGCAAGCTGATTACTGCTTCCGCGCGGTGCGCGTGGAGCCTGGCGAGCACCGGGTGCGCTTCGAGTTTCGCCCCCGTTCGTGGATGGTGGGATTGACGGTCAGCGCCGTGACCGCCATTGTCTTGCTGGTCTGGGCGGTGGTCATCGCCATCCGCGGCTGAGATCAGGTTGCTTCTGTGCTGAAGCTGTCTAACAGCGTTAGGAACTCGTCGGGGATGGGTATCCACTTGCCGGTCTTGGGGTCGGCGAAAAAGATCACCTGGTCTGTCCTCCTTATCAATTTAGGTGCGACGCACTTCGGAAGTGCGTCGCACCATTGTATAACATGTTCAAAGGGGTAACCACGTGCCGGTGCCTTTTTCCACTGCTCGCTGGTAAATCAATGGGGCGATGGCCATGTCGTCCAGGGCCAGTCCCAGGTTGGCGGTCATCGTCCGCTCGGCGGGCGACTGGCGCCCCGGCTTGCGCCCGGTGACCAGCTCACCCAGGTCGGCGTAGATGGGCGGGATGTCCTGGAAATAACCAGTCTCCCGGTAGTGCTCGAGCTGGGGCACGTCGTCGGTGCAGAATTTGTCGGCCTGGCGCATGGCGTCCGGATGCCAGTAGGAGTCGAAGTCCACCAGTGAGGCGAAGGCCCCGGCCTCGAACCAGCCGGGTTTGATGGTGGCGTGCGGCACTTTGAGGATGGGTCCCGCCGTGACCACGATGTCGCAGCCGACCACGGCCTGTTTTGGTTCCTGGACCGGAACCACCTCCAGCCCAAATTGCTCGCTCATCTCCTGCGCGTAGCGACGCTGGGCGTCGGGATTGATGTCGTAGGCCAGCACCCGCTTGATGGGGAAGAGCACTTGCAGCGCCTCCAGGTTGCTCCTTCCCTGCACGCCGCAGCCCAGGATGCCGACGACCTCGGAATCGGGGCGGGCTAGGTACTTGGCCGCCACGGCAGTGGCTGCGCCAGTGCGCTTGGCGGTGATCCACACGCAGTCCATCACCGCCAGCGGGATGCCGGTCTCAGGATCGTTGAGGATGAGCAGCCCGTTGATGTAGGGCAGGCCGCGCTTGTAGTTCTCCGGGTAGCCGCTGACCCACTTGATCCCGGCGGACTTGAGGGCGGGGATGTAGGCGGGCATGGCGTGGATGAAGGCGTCGGGCAGGGGGTGGATGCCGGGTTTGGGCGGCATTTCCACTCGGCCCTCGCCCTTCTCGCGGAACATCTGCTCCAGGGCGGCGATGATCTCGGCCATGGTCAGGCCAACGGACGCGACATCGGCCTGGGAGAGGTAAAGGAGTTTGAGTTCGGGCATGATTTACCTCCGTTTGGTCTACTGATGTAGCGGATTAAGCGGATGTGAGACCCATCGGCCCCATCGGCTTAATCGGCTGACCCATCGGCTGACAAGTATGAGCAATGGAGGGCGGTGATGACGGGCGTTGGTGGAATAGTAGATGCGGTTCATCACGAAGCCTCGTCAATTGAGGACAGTGAGCTACAGCAGTTATTTGAACTCTTTAATGGTCAACTCTGCTTTGCGAATCAGGGGGCGAAGGCGGTTAACGGCAGTCCCTTTTCTTTCCGCACCTCCCGACACAACTCTGCCGCTTCGTGAATGTTCTCCAGCGCCTCTTCCAATGTTCTTCCCTGGCTCATGCAGCCGGGGATGGCTGGGCACTCAGCGACGTACCAGCCTTCTTCATCCTGAAAAACTGTCACCAGCAATTTCAATGTCTCCGTAATTCTCCTCCAATCACACGGTTGCTCTTTTGCTGTTGGTCGGGCCACAATTGTCCCTGACGGGTTGGTTAGAGCAGTGGATCAAACGCACCAGTTGCCAAGCTTCCTCCAACACTGCGCTGATGTAGGCGTAGTCATACGCAGGAGGCGGTCCAGGAGGATACCGATCTTCCAAATAGAAGCGCGTGGCTTTGATGCATAGATCAAGATGCGGCTCGAACCTGGGGTCGTGATCTATCGCACGCTTGAGGAGAAATTGCAGGTCATGCGTGCGAGGTGGACGCTCACCGTGCCAGACCAGGTAATCTTTTAGGTATTTTTCCAGACCCTGTTGTATCAGATAGGCGATGGTATCGGTGTACCCGCGTTCATCAAGCAAAAGCTGGGCCATCTCAAGATCGTGATCCCCGCGTTGGAACCATTCCTGGGCCTGGAGGTGGTATCCTTCAGCCATATAGCCGTTTTCCCTTTTCCAGGATTTCGTCAAGGAACAAATCGTTGATTGCCAGGCGCTCGTCAATTTCGCGAGGGGTATACACCAGCGGCGACACTGCCACCTGGCGATGGATATGATTGAGAAGTTTTTTCACCACAAACCAACGCTGCTCGGGTGTCTCTTCCGTGTCTTTGATAATTAAGAGATCAATGTCGCTATCTGCATCGGGTGTGCCATAGGCGTAGGAGCCAAAGAGGATGATTCGCTGCGGTTGATACTCTCGCACGATAATCTCGGTGATCTCTTTGAGGATGGCTTCCATCCGTTCCCCGCTCATCTCTCTACCCTCGACTTTCTCCTTCAAATCGTACCAACTTCCTCTATCCCCAGTATACAACGCCTTGGGCGTTTCTGTCAACCCACAGCCACTATCTCGATCACGCCCAAGGCGGCCAACGCCTCGGCGGCGTAGTGCTGGACAAGGTAATTGGGGTCGTGCAGGTAGGCCTGGCACAGGGAGGCGACGGATTGCGGCGACTGAATGGCGACCAGGGCTTGGGCCGCGTGGATGCGCACGGGGTCGCGTTCGTCGGTGAGCGCGGCGCACAGGGCCGGCACCGCCTCCTCGCCGATGCGCTGCAAAGACTCGGTGGCCCGGTTGGCGACCAGGGGACTGGCGTCGGACAGGCATTGCACCAGGGCGGGGACGGCTTCCACAGCGTGCAGTTCGCCCAAGACAACGGCGGCCCCGGCGCGGATTCCCTCATCGGGGTCGGACAGGGCCGCAGAAATGGCGGTGATGGCCTGTGGCGTGCCCACGATGCGCAGCGCGGCCAGGGCTCGCCAGCGGACGTCGGGGTCGGGATCTTCGGCCAGGGCACGGGAGAGGTCGTCCAGCGGATGGGCGGCGAAGTAAATCAAGTGAGCAGGGCAGCGGCAGTCAAAGGAGCCAAAGCGGGGGATGGGGATTTCCGCGCCGGGGGCGTCGGCGAATGCGCGCGCCCATGCGCACTCCAGTCGCTGGCCGGAGGCTGCGCTCCACACTTCAACCAGGCGGGCGCGCTCCCGCAGGTAATCTACATGCCAGCGCAGACGCTTGTCATCGGCTACACGACGACGATGGCGGGCCAGCCTGGCGGCCAGCCCGCCCGGTCCGCGCGCACTGCCCACGTACACGTACCATCCGGCGGGGAAGGTAAACTTGCCCAGCCTGCCCACCTGGATCAGTTCTGGCTGGTCCAGGTGCAGCAACAGGGCGTAGGTGCCTTTATCGGCATTCACTTCGTTTGTGACCACGACTGTAAGACAAGCTTTAAGTTTGTCCTACATCAGCCAGGGCAGCGATGCCGGGCAAGGTTTTGCCCTCCAGGAACTCCAGTGACGCGCCGCCGCCGGTGGAGATATGGCTCATTTTATCAGCCAGGCCCGCCTGCTCCACGGCAGCCACCGAGTCCCCGCCGCCGATAATGGTCATGGCCTCGAGGGCGGCCACGGCTTTGGCAATCTCTACCGTGCCCACTGCAAATTTCGGGAACTCAAACACCCCCATTGGCCCGTTCCAGACCACGGTCTTGGCCCCGGCCAATTTTTCTTTGAACAGGTCTACCGTCTTGGGGCCGATGTCGAGGATGCGCCAGCCAGCAGGCACGGCATCTACCTCGACGACTTTGGATTGCGCGTCGGCGGAGAAAGCGTCGGCCACGACCGCGTCCACGGGTAGCACCAGCTTGCCCCCGGCTCGGGCCAGCATGTCCCGGGCCGTGTCCAGGCTCTCGTCTTCCACCAGTGACTCTCCCACGTCGTAACCCTGCGCTTTGAAGAAAGTGTTGGCCATACCCCCGCCGATGAGCAGCACGTCCACCTTGCCCAGCAGGTTTTCGATGACCCCGATCTTGTCCGAGATCTTGGCTCCGCCCAGAATGGCGGCGAAGGGACGTTCGGGCGATTCCAGAGCTTTGCCCAGGAACGTGATTTCTTTCTCCAGGAGGAATCCGGCCACGGCAGGCAAGTAGTGGGCTATTCCTTCCGTAGAAGCGTGGGCGCGGTGTACGGCGCCAAAGGCGTCATTGACGAACACATCACCTAGCAAGGCCAACTGGCGGGCAAATTCGGGGTCATTCTTAGTTTCTTCTTCGTGAAAGCGAGTGTTCTCCAGCAAGAGCACCTGGCCCGGTTTTAATTCCTGGACCATAGCCTGCACCTGTGGGCCGATGCAATCTTGGGCGGTGAGCACCGGCTGGCCTAAGAGCTCGCTCAGCCGGGCAGCCACGGGAGCCATGCGCAAGTCCTCTTTCACCTGGCCCTTGGGCCGTCCCAGATGCGACATCAGGATTACTCGCGCGCCTTGATCAATCAGGTAGCGGATGGTTGGCAGGGCAGCGCGGATACGGGTATCGTCGGTGACCTTCCCCTCGGCCAGAGGCACGTTGAAGTCCACGCGCACCAGCACCCGCTTGCCTCGCACGTCTATATCTCGTACAGTTTTTTTGTTCATAAGTCCGCTCCTCGGTGGATGGAAGGATGGAGGGTTGGAAGATTGCATCCTCCCGCCCTTCCACCCTTCCATCCTTCCGAACTTCCAATTCATAAACCCTTGTCCGCGATGTACTTCACCAGGTCGGCGCAGCGCACGGCGTAGGCCCACTCGTTATCGTACCAGGCCACGACCTTGACCATAGTGCCTCCCATCACCATGCAAGAGGCAGCGTCAATGATGGAGGAGCGGGGATCGCCCTTGAAGTCCATCGAGACCAGGGGTTCCTCGCACACTCCCAGGATGCCCTTCATGGGTCCGGCGGCGGCTTCTTTGAAGGCAGCAATCAACCCTTCGTAAGTAGTGGGTTTTTCTATATCGGCCACGAAATCCACCACGGATACGGTGGCCGTAGGTACGCGCAGGGCCATGCCGTCGAATATACCTTTGAGCTCAGGGATAACCAGGTATGCCGCGCGTGCCGCACCAGTGGTGGTGGGGATGATGTTCAGGCCGGCAGCGCGGGCGCGGCGTAGGTCCTTGTGCGCCAGATCGAGGACGCGCTGATCATTGGTGTAAGCGTGAACGGTGGTCATCAACCCACGGAGGATGTGAAAATTATCGTTGACCACTTTGGCCGCTGGAACCAGGCAGTTGGTAGTGCATGAGGCGTTGGAAATGATGTGATGTTTGGCCGGGTCGTACATCTCTTGGTTGACCCCTAATATAAGAGTGATGTCTTCCTGCTTGGCTGGTGCGCTGATGATGACTTTCTTGGCTCCTGCCTGGATGTGCGCGGCTGCTTTCGGCGCTTCAGTGAAAACACCGGTAGATTCGAGGACGACTTGCACGCCCAGATCGCCCCAGGGTAGTTTAGAGGGGTCTTTCTCGGCGAACACTTTCACGCGACGCCCATTGACCATCAGATCACCCCCGTCCACCTCCACCGTTCCGGGAAAGCGGCCGTAGTTGGAGTCGTACTTGAATAGATGGGCATTGACTTTGACATCAAAAAGGTCGTTGATGGCTACAACTTCAATGTCATCCGGGTAGTAATCCAGCATGGCTTTGAAAGCCTGGCGGCCAATGCGTCCGAAGCCATTGATTCCGACTTTCACGCTCATTGTCTATCCCTCCTTAAAATGTGATTACGTTTTTGATTGCGGCATAAATGCCGCGTTACATTGACTGCGGCATAAATGCCGCGTTGCATTGATTGCGGCCTGAATGCCACGTTACGTATTGAGCTTTGGATGGCCTCACCTCCCTTTGGTTGTTGGTCATTTTCGGCTTTGCCGCGCCGTGTGCGATGCATAAAAATCCATAAGCGCGCGGGCCAGCTTGCTTGAATCGTGACGCCACGGGTTGTTTTCATCCACCAGGTCTGCTTCCAATACCTGATAGCCCTGCCCAGTTTCGTAGACCAAGGGCACGAGGACGATCTGTGGGTGGGTGGCCAGCGTTGACGGTCGGCGGTTGTTGGCCAGCACATAAGGGAAGACCCCGCGTCCCACGTGTCGCTCCAGGGCAGCTACGTGATCGCCCAGAGTGAAACCGTCTGTTTCGCCGGGCTGATTGGCCACGTTACAAACAAATATTTTCAAAGCCCGTGAAGCGCGCACTGCCCTGGCGATATCCTCCACTACCAGGTTGGGCAGCACGCTGGTGAATAAGCTTCCTGGCCCGGCGACGATCAAATCGGCGTCCAGGATGGCGCGGATTGCCTCAGGATAAGCGCGAACCCCATCAGGTTGGAGAAACACACGCTCGATAGGCAGCGCAGTGGCCGTGATTTTCGATTCACCCTCCACCCAGTCGGGTTCTGCTGTGTTCTCGGCGCGTACGTCAGCGCACAGGGTCACGTCCTGCAAAGTAGAGGGCAGGATTCGTCCTCGTACAGCCAGCACCCGGCTGGATTCCAGGATGGCTCGCTCGAAACTGCCCGTTACCCCGGCCATGGCGGCGATGAAAAGGTTGCCGAAACTGTGGCCGTCCAATCCCATGCCCTGACCGAAACGATATTGGAAAAGTTGGACGGTGAGCGACTCGGCCTCGGCCAGGGCAGCGATGCAGTTGCGGAAATCGCCCGGTGGAAGCACACCCAATTCGCGCCGCAGGCGGCCGGAGGAACCCCCGTCATCGGCTACGGTGACAATGGCGGTGATGCGCGTAGTGTGCTCTTTCAGGCCACGTAACAGGGTGGAGAGGCCGGTTCCGCCACCCAGGGCCACCACTTTTGGCCCCCGCTCCCGTTGGCGATGCTGATACAGAGTGTCCACCACGCTGGACTGTCCGGGGCGCAGGAAAGGCATCAGTAGCGAGCGGTTCAGTTGGATCACGGCTATCATGACGCCGGTAATGCCTGCTATACCAAACAGCAGAGCCCGCCCCCAGCGGGGGATAAATTGCAAAGTCAGATAATAGAAAAGGGGAGGAAACTGCCAGGTGGCGTAGATGTCGCGCAGCAGGTAGCCAAAGCCCAGGCTGATCAACGTGATACTGAATAAAAGCAGGATCAGCCAGCGCTTCACGCCGAGGCCAGGATACAGCCACTTTATACTCGACTCACTCTTAAGCCAGCGTGTTATCCGGGTACCCATTACGTGTGATCCATCCTTTGCGCTTGGCGAAGGTTCGCAACCTTCACAAGGCTTTCTAGCGGGTGGAGCGGAGCAGTCGTATAATGCGGCGTGCTAACCACACGATAGTGCTGCGTAGCAAAGCCAGAACTCCCAATAACACGAAGATGCCCACGGCCAACCCGGCTCCGAAACAGAAAGCCCGTCCCAATCCGCTAGCAGAGATGCCGATAAGCGATTCGTCTTCACGGATGACACGGGTTGGCTGGGGTGTTCCGGCGGCAAGAGGAGTGGACGTGGCCCTGGGGGTAGCTGTTGGCGGCTGTTCGATGACCACGGTCGGGGTAGGGGGTAGTGGGGTAGGCGTGGGTAAAGGCGTGGGAGTGGCCTCTGGAGTGGGTGTTTCTGTCGGCAGCCGGTTGGCGATGGTAAGCCCATGGACGACATGCTCGATGTAGTTGCTGTCACGGCGAATGACCCGCAATCGTAACTGATACACCCCATCGGGTATAAGCGTGGTGTTCCAGGTGCCCAGCGGCCCGTCGGTGACCATGTTCTCATGCACTTCGATGAAAATCCAATCGCCAGTGGGATTGGGGTCGGGTGCATAGAAAAGATCATACCGCCAGAAATCGGGATGGGTGGCCGTGCCGGTGATGGATACTACGCCCCGGATAGTAGCATTGTCCTGGGGGGAGGTAATGACCGCAATACCCCCTTGGACCGGAGGAGCGGCATTTGCTGGGGCTATGAAAATAAATGACATGATGAGTATAAGACAGAACAGGGTTTTTTTCATGTGCAAAGTACTCCCCCTTCAAAGTCCGGATTTCAAAGCCGCTTAAGTTTAGCACAAAACTGAGATTAAGACAAGAGCAGTCGGCGAGGCAGCGATTCGGCGAACCGCTGACCCGCTCAGTCCATTTGCCAATCGCCCTAGAAAATGGTACAATATTTTCAAATTCAGGGGTTCGTGAATGGAGGGGTTGGTCGTTGATCAGGCAATTTAGTTTACGTGATTTTCCAACCGTGGGCAAATTGCAGCGCGACGGTGTTTTGCTTGGCCTGGAAGAGGCTTTCACCAGGCCATATCGTCCGCTTTTGGCGGCGTTGACCGTGTACCTGACCGCGTCCGGACTGGGTACGTGCACCTACGTGAGCACCGATGAGGAGAGTGGAGAGATCGAGGGCTTCGTGCAGCTACGGCTGCGGCGTAATCGCCCGGAGGCGGACGTGGTCTTCGTCTCGCCAGCTTTGCATGGCTCGAATGATCTGGGCCAGGTATGGGTGCGCTTGCTTAAGCATGTGTGTCTGGACGTGGCCGGTCGGGGCGTACAACGGATTTTCGCCCGTTTGCCGGAGGGCGGTCCGGAAGTGGAGTCGTTTTGCCAGGTAGGGTTTGGGGTATACACTCGGGAAGAGATCTTTCGTATCACTCCCAAAGAGGTGGAAGAGCGGGGTACAAAACCTGTGCCTTTTCCTGCCCTGCGTCCAGAAAGCATGCTCGATAGCTGGGGGCTGAGCCAGCTCTACATAGCTATTGCCCCTCGTCTGGTACAACGGGCCGAGAATCTGTTGGGCGCGGGAGAGGATAGCCAATCGCTGGATTGGCCTGGCTTTGGCCGGCGGGAGGGATACATTCTCGAGGATAGGGGGGAGATCATCGGCTATCTGCAATTGTGGCCGGGACAATTGGGCCATTGGCTGAGGATTTTCCTGCATCCGCGGGCTTATGAACAGGTGGGCCGCTTGCTCGATCATGGGCTGGCTTGCTGGCAGCGGTATCCACGCCGACCGCTGTACTGCGCGGTACGGGAGTATCAGGGCGGATTGCGGGATCCATTGACGGAACGGGGGTTCCGGTTCTTCGCCTCCCAGTCCATTCTGGTCAAGCATACCACGGTGCGGGCCCAGGAGCCGGTGCGCAGGTTGGTGCCCGCTTTGGAGAAGCGGATTGAACCCACCACTCCGATGGTGAACAATGCATACTCCCCACCTTCTTCGGTGGTGGAATCGAGGTGAGTATCAGAAGATGCAGAAGAAGATAACAGACGACTTGGATGCTTTATTGGATGTGTTGCCGGCGCCCATCAGCGCCGCTTTAAGAGAAGCTAACCGGGGTGATGAATTACTAGAAATTGTGATGGATCTGGGCCGTTTGCCGGAGGCCCGCTTCTTGGATCACGAACTGGTTCTCAGCAACCAGGAGGTGACAGCCGAGCAGATTGACGAGGTGGTCTCGCGGGTCAGTGAGTTCGATGCTGACAACCGGGCTGGCATCGAGCGTACATTGCACCGCATATCGGCGATACGCAACCGCCAGGGTCGGATCGTGGGCCTGACGCTGCGCGTGGGACGGGCAGTGTACGGGACCATCGGCATCATCCAGGACATTATAGAGTCAGGAAAGAATATCCTGCTTCTGGGCAGGCCAGGAGTGGGCAAAACTACGTTGCTGCGGGAGGCCGCCCGGGTGCTGGCCGAGCACAAGCGGGTAGTCATCGTGGACACGTCTAATGAAATCGGCGGCGATGGCGACATCCCGCATCCGGCCGTGGGCCGGGCGCGGCGAATGCAAGTGCCCACCCCCGCCCTCCAGCACGAGGTGATGATCGAGGCGGTGGAGAATCACATGCCGGAGGCGATCATCATTGACGAGATCGGCCGTGAGCTGGAGGCGGAAGCCGCGCGCACTATCGCCGAACGGGGCGTGCAGCTTATCGGCACGGCCCACGGCAATAGCCTGGATAACCTGATGATGAACCCCACGCTGGCCGACCTGGTGGGCGGTATTCAGAGCGTGACCCTTTCCGATGAAGAGGCGCGACGGCGAGGCACGCAGAAATCCATTCTGGAGCGCAAGGCGCCGCCCACGTTCGATGTGGTGGTGGAGATTCAGAGCTGGCAACGGCTGGCGGTGCATCACGATGTGGCTGCGGCGGTGGATGCTATCCTGCGCGGACGCAGCCTGCCGGCGGAGATCCGTTACCGTGACGAGACGGGGGAAGTGCGGGTGGAGAAGACGACCCTGCCCCCGCCCAGCATCGAACCGCCACCGGCGAGACCCGTCCAGGGTAAGTTGACCTCCCTGCGGGCCTATCCTTATGGCATCGCCCGCAATCGCCTGGAACAGGCAGCCAAGTATTTGCATGTCCCCCTTTCGGTAGTAGATGAACTGGATGAAGCCGAGGTGATTATTACGCTGAAGAACTATTACCGCAAGCGGCCCCGGCTCATCGCCGAAGCGGAGGAACGGGGAGTGCCCATCTATGTGCTGCGTTCCAACACGGTGAATCAGATGGAAACCTGTTTGGCCGAGATATACGATCTGGAACCTACGGATTTGGATCCTTTTGCCAGGGCTATGCGCGAGACCGAGGAAGCGATTCAGAAGGTGATGTCTGGTGCGCGGGCGGTGGAACTCTCGCCGCAGAATTCCCACATCCGCCGGGCACAGCATGAGATGGCCCGCGCTGCCAACCTGATCTCGCACAGCCGGGGCAAAGAACCCAGGCGTAGGGTGCGAATTTACAGGGAGTGAGACCAACAAGCGCAGTTGCGGTCAGTGGAGCTATATTTTTGTCCATCAATCTGGACTCTGGCGAATTTTTAGCCCCCTACATCTTGGGAAAATCCAATCACTCAACCACAAGATGTAGGTTCGTAGTAGCGACTTTAGTCGCTTTTTCCCCGCGCTGGACGACTAAAGTCGTCACTACGAACAAAAACGCCAGACTCCAGCATCAATTTCTCTAACAGGAGCCGTTTGCGTGGCCATCTGGAACGCTCGTTTCTATATCGACCCAGAAACAGGCTTGCCACACATAATATAACCACAATGTCACTGAGAATGAAGTGTGGAAGAGGTTCTGGCAAAGCCAGGAGAGGATCGTCAGGGGTACGAGGGATCCCGAGTGGCCATTGGATAGACAGAAGCGGGACGATACCTTCGGGTTATATACGTGCCTGACCCTGAGCCGGGTAGCGTTTTCGTGATAACAGCGTATCGTCGGCGCAGACGCAGGAGATTTCTATGAACGTGTCAAGTCAGGGGGAAACTCGACTTGACAGAAGGTAAAGACTACAAGGCGCAACATCTCCCCTATGCCGGCGAGGGTGCGTTTTTTCGCCGGGTCAGTTCAAGCAGAGCCCTGCCCGCTGAGGATCAGCAGGGGAAGGCCTTTGACATATCGAAGTGAGAGCCATCGCGGGCCATAGCGAAGGCGATGCGCACAAGCTTGGCGGCGATGACACAGATGGCGCCGTCGTAGGACAGCTTGTTAGCGTAGAACTCCTTCTTGAACATGCGCCGTCCCTGCAGGACGAAGCGACTCCAATTGCGGGCTACCAACCACATGATGCGCCGGCCGTACTTGGTCCCGCGCCTGGTCAGGTGGGAGGTACCCGTCTCGTGGTCAGCGGACTCGGAGAGACTGGGGTCAAGGCCGAACCAGGCGACGACACTGTCGACGGTTTTGAACCAGGCGGGGAGGCCCAGTTCTCCGAGAAAGGTACCGGTGACAACCGGTCCGAAGTAAGGGATCTCCGGCAGGTGCTGTTCGAAGGGGAGCTGGTTCAGGCAATCGTTGATACGGGCGCGGAGAGGTGGCAAGATGTGGCGCTG
>JANLFX010000061.1 GCA_024653325.1 Anaerolineae bacterium | reverse complement strand
TGTTTTCGATGATCAAATTTCGGCCAGGTGGCCCTGTTTTAGTTTATCAAAAACACTGGAGGGCAGGTTGCATCTCTTCGGCGCTCACGGCGGCGATGAGCTGCTTCGCCAACCCGACCCGCTCCGGTACCCGCGTCAGCCATTTCACCGCCGAAAGGCGCTGCAGATTCTCCTCGCTGTACAGCGCGCTGTCGGCCACCAGGTAGGGCATCGGCTCTTCCCGAAATCGAGCCAGGTACGCCTCTACCAGAGAAGGGAAAGCCCGGCTGTCGTTGGTGTTGCCATCCAGGGCTTGAATCCAGACCGGCAGCGCCGAACGGTAGGTGGTCAACAAGGCCGCCACCACCTGCTTCAGGTCGGGCCGGTGGTCGCGGGAATAGCCATGGGTGATGCGGATGACGCCTGGCTCTGCAGGCCGGTCGTATTCCCCTTCCACACTGAAGGAGGTGATGTCCAGGTGAACAAAGCGGTGCTCAATCCCGTACACGCGCAAGGCGTGGGAAGCCACCTGGGCAAACACCTCGGTCTCCCCTCTCTCGTGCAGGATGTCCAGCGCCCGGCCCAGGCTGTCATCATTGAGCATCTCGGCCGTCAGCCCAGGCCGCAGCAGGCGGTCCAAGGGCTTGTTGGCGAAGAACTCCGTGGTCAGATAGAGGGGGCGAGCGGTGAAGCCCAGGGCGTTCAACACCATGGCTTGCACCGCTTCCCCGACACTGACCTGCCGTTCGGTGGGCCCGACGATGCGGTCAATCTGTTCGGCCAGGCCAATTTCCCGACAAATCCCGGCCACGATACCCAGATGATCCAAACGCTGTGTCGCATACTCCGCCATTGGTATCCTCCTGTCCCTAGAGGATACCACAAATTCTCATTTCTCGCCATCAAGGTGCGGAATGTCGGTACTATCCATTGGTTTCTCCCATACTTGTGGGTAACTGCTCACCCTCCTGTCATTGCGAGCCGCCTGAAGGGCGGCGAAGCAATCTCCAAATCGCGTCGGAGATTGCTTCGGGCGTTCCGCGTCCTCGCAATGACAGATCGAAGTGAGGCTGAGCAGATACCATTGTGGCAATTCCGAAGAAGTGGGGGGAATCCGGGAGTGGAGGAGGATAATTTATGCCAGCCAGGATATTGATCGTTGATGATAATCCCAACGCCTTGAAACTGGTAGGCTATGCGTTGCATCGAGAAGGGTTCGAAATTGCAGTAGCCAGGGATGGTACTGAGGCTCTGGATAAGGCTACGGCGGATCCGCCAGACCTGGTGATTCTGGATATAATGATGCCAGACATAGACGGATATGAGGTGTGTCGGCGTCTACGGGCCATGCCTCAAACAGCGCGCATTCCGGTAATCATGCTCACTGCTAAAGGACGGGCCGAGGACCGGGTGATGGGCTTTCAGGCCGGAGCGGATGACTACGTTACCAAGCCGGTGTTACCGGCCGAGTTGGTGGCCCGAGTGCGTGCTTTGCTGGCCCGGACCCACGTTGAGGCAGAGGTGGCTCTCCCTCGCGCGCAGGTGGTCTGTTTTCTGGGGGTCAAAGGCGGAGTGGGAACTACCACCCTGGCCGTGAATGTAGCTCTGGCCCTGCGTGAGGAGAAAAGTGAAAAGAACGACGTGATACTGGCCGATTTTCACACCTGGGGTGGAACCGTTGCTCATCTTCTTTCCCTGTTCCCCCGGGAGAGCCTGGCCACCTTGTTAGAGAAACCCCCCGCTCAAATTACCCGCAATTTGGTCGAGAGCTGCCTGGCCATCCAGGTCAGTGGCATACGTGTGCTGGTTGCTCCCCAGAACGTGGAGGGAAAAATAGCGGAATTGACGCCTGAGCACGCTGATGCAATTATGGAGCAGTTGAAACGGATTACAGATTACCTGTTACTAGACCTGGGGAGCGGGCTGAATGTCACTACGCAGGCGATCCTTAAACATTGTGATTACTGCGTAATCCTAGTGGAACCGGATCCGGTGGCCTTATCACTGGCGCAGACCACCTTGCTCAGATTGTCCAGTATGGATATTCACAGTGGGCAGGTAGGTTTCGTGCTGGTGAACCGTTCGCGCTCGGCTACTACTTATACACGGAGTGTTATTGAAGAACTCTTGCAGAGTCCGCTCGTTGGGGTGATTACCCCGGCTCCGGAATTATTCTTCCACGCGGCTAAAACAGGGATACCCATCATTACCTCTCAACCGGATAGCCTGACGGCCACTCAATTCCGGGACATCGCGCACTTGTTGATAGAGCGGAGGTAACGCGTTCCGCGATTGGGATGATTATGGTGACACACGTTGAGCATCGTTGGGATGTGACTCCCCAGGAAGCCATCGCTATTCAGCAACGACTGCGGTCTCTGGTGGTTACCGAGAACCGCCTGGGCCCGGTGCGGACTATAGCTGGTGTGGATGTTGGTTTCCAGGGGGAAATGGCGCAGGCGGCGGTAGTGGTTTTGCGCTACCCTGAGTTGGAACCGGTGGATTACGTCCTGAGCCAGCGGCCGGTGACCTTCCCTTATGTGCCTGGCTTGCTGGCCTTCCGCGAGGGGCCGGTAGTGATGGATGCCCTGGAACGACTGCGTTCAGACCCCGATTTGCTGATTTTCGATGGGCAAGGGTTAGCCCACCCACGTCGTGTGGGGATCGCTACTCATGTAGGAGTGCTGGTAGATCGGCCAAGCATCGGCTGCGCCAAGTCGCGCTTGTGTGGCGTGCATCACCAGCCTGCTCAGATGCGGGGGGCCACGGCTTTTCTGACCGATGGCAACGAAGTTATCGGTATGGTGGTGCGCACGCAGGATGGAGTGAGTCCCCTTTACGTGTCCATTGGGCACAAGGTGGACCTGGAAACCGCTGTGGTCTATGTGCTGAACTGCTGTCAGAAACATCGCTTGCCGGAACCGATCCGCTACGCGCATCGCGTGGCCGGCGGGGAGCGGTTGCTATTGGGCGTGTCTCAACCATCGCTATTTTGAAGCGTGCATGTGGCAAATCTCAGATTTGCCCTATGGGGGTTGTACTTATGGCGCTGGAGCGTGACACTGAACGTGCAGCGCAACTGATATTACAGGCCCACCACGCTGTGGCCCTTACCGGAGCGGGGCATAGCACACCATCAGGCATCCCTGATTTCCGTAGTCCCGGTTCTGGCCTGTGGGAAAAAGCCAATCCAATGGTGGTCGCTTCCATTTTCGCTTTCCGGCTGCAACCCCAGGCGTTCTACGATTGGATCAGGCCGCTGGCCAAGCTTATGCTCGAAGCCAAACCCAACCCGGCCCACCACGCGCTGGCCGAACTGGAAGAGATGGGCTTGCTCCAGGCGGTGATCACGCAAAACATTGATGGTCTGCATCAGGCAGCCGGATCGCATCGGGTATTGGAATTGCATGGCCACATGCGGGAGGCGACTTGTGTCCGCTGTTATAAAGTCGTGCCGGCCCAGCCGCTGATCAACCGGTTCTTAGAAGACGGGCAGATGCCCCTGTGCGATCAATGCGGCGGGGTGATGAAGCCCAATGTCATTCTTTTTGGGGAGCAGTTGCCGATAGCAGTACTCAACGAGGCCAACCGTGAAGCCGAGTTGTGCGATCTGATGCTGGTGGCCGGCTCAAGTCTGGAGGTATCCCCGGCGGCGAACTTGCCTTTCATCGCCTATCAACATGGGGCGAAATTGATTATCGTTAATTATCAGGATACGTATCTGGATGCCCAGGCGGCGGTAGTGATCCATGCGGATGTGGCCGAAGTGTTGCCGTGCATCGTGGAGAAGGTGAAAGAGGGCGTGAGTGTGAACGTGACAGTGCCGCTACCTGAGTGATGCTCCATGGGGGGGTAATTACTGTCAGCGAAAGGACGACCCATGAATGAGGAAACTAAAGAGCTGGAAGAACTGCGGGCTCTGGTGAGAAAACAGAAAGAGGAAATAGCCCGGCTGGAGCGGATGCTAGAGGTGAGTCGGGAACTCAATTCCAGGCTGAATCTGCATGAATTGCTGACAGACATTCAGGTGATTGCTACGGCGTTGACCGTCACCGAGGCCAGCTCTATCATGCTGGTGGATAAGAAGACTGGAGAACTGTATTTTGAGGCGGCTACCGGTGAGGCGAGCGACGAGCTCACGCGCATTGCCGTGCCCATTGACAACAGCATTGCTGGCGAGGTGTTGAAAACCGGAAAGCCGCTGATCGTAGCCGATGTGCGCAAGGACCCCCGTCATTACAATCTGGTAGATAGTATCACCAAGTTCTCCACCAAGTCTATTCTGGCCGTGCCCCTGATTGTCAAAGACAAGACCATCGGGGTCGTAGAGGTGGTGAACAAGTTGGAAGAGGGGGGATTTACCGAGGAGGACGTGGAGGTATTGACTACCATGGCTGCCCAGGCCGCGGTGGCCATTGAGAATGCGCGGCTGTTTGAGCAGAGCGACCTGATCTCTGAGGTAGTGCATGAATTGCGCACTCCGGTGACTTCTATTGTCGGCTATGCGCAGATGCTGAAGCTGCCAGATATTCCTGAGGATAGCAAGCAGCAGTTTGCAGACATCATTCGCCGCGAGGCAGTCCGTCTGGGCAACATGGTCAACGATTTCCTGGAGTGGGCGCGATTGGAATCGGGGCGGGTGCATCTGTCCAAAGAGCCGATAGATATGCGAGCATTGGCAGAGGAGACAATCCTGGTCGTACGTCCGCAGGCCGATATGCGGGACATTACTATGAGCCTGCAGGCCCCGGACGAGATTCCGACGGTCGTGGGCGATGCCAAGCGGTTGAAACAGGTGCTGCTAAACTTGATGAGCAATGCAGTCAAATACAACCGCGACGGTGGATGGGTGGACGTGAAAATTGCTGTGAGTCCGGAGATGTTGAATGTATCGGTGAGTGATACCGGATATGGTATTGCTCCGGAAGATTTGCCGCATATTTTCCAGCGTTTCTATCGGGTGGCGAGTACTGAGGAACAGGTGAAAGGTACGGGCCTGGGTTTGTGCATCGCCAAACAGATTGTGGAAATGCACGGTGGAACGATGGACGTGGAAAGTCAATTGGGGGTGGGAACGACTTTTTCTTTCACGTTGCCCATTACGTAGGACGGGTTGCCAACCCGTCCTACGTAATGGTTTCTCGGCCCATTTCCCGCGCGCTTTCGGCCAGGTCACGAAGTTGGCGCGTTTCATCGGAGAGGCCTCGGGCGCGGCGCATGTGATTGAAGGCCTCGTCGTATAACTGGGCGGCCCGTTCCCAGTCGTGGGTGAATTCGGCCAGACGAGCGGCCTGTTCCAGGGCCAAGGCGGCCAGTTCGTGCTTGCCCTCGGCGATGTATTGGTCAGCTACTTTCTCCAGGTCGGCTGGCCGTTCTTTAGGCGCTGCGTGCTCTTCGCTCAGCGCTTTTTCAATTGTGGGCAGTAGAAGGTCGTACCAGTTAGATTTGGGCAAGTATTCGTAAAATTTCATTTGCACGGCCCGCGCTTCGCTATTCAGCGAGGGGTAACCGGTGAGTATGATCACCCGCAGTTCAGGCTGGATCTGGCGGAGAATGCTGGCCGTTTGGAAGCCATCAATTTCCGGCATTTTCATGTCCACCAGAGCCACATCGCAGGTTTCCTCACGAATACGGGCGATGGCTTCCCGCGCGCTGTAGGCTGGGATTACTCTGTAACCGGCTGTTTGCAGATACTCCACCAACCCCTCAACCACAAGAGCTTCATCGTCCACTACCAATACTTTCGGGCTAGTCATGATGACTCCTTTCAATCTGCGTCTTCGTGCGTCTCGCTTTTCACCGGCAGTTTAACGGTGAAAACGGTGCCTTCTCCCACCTTACTGGTCACTTCAATATGCCCACCGTGATTTTCGATGTTTTTGCGAGAGACGTATAACCCCAATCCACTGCCTTTGACCCCATTTTTCCAATCCGAGAAACCGATGCGAAATATCCTTTCCTGAGCCTGGGGGCTTATGCCTACCCCAGTATCGGCAATGTCTACTGCAATCCATTCGTCTCCATTGCGACGGGTACGTACGGTGAGAGTCCCGCCTTCGGGCATGGCCCGGCCGGCATTGAGCAGCAGATTGAGGAAAGCCCGTTCCAGTTGTGGACGGCTGCCGTGCACAGGAGGGATATCCGTTCCCCATTCTCTCACGATTTGCACCTGGGGATTGCCATAGGCGAATTCCTGCAGCAGCCGTTCCAGCATGCGGTGGATGTCCAGTGTCTCCCTGTGCCAGGTTTCCCGTGTGTCCCAGGCCATGGCCACCTGCCCCAGGTCATCGGCCAGGCTCTTGATGCGGGCCAGAATCTGGGAGATGATCTGGATGGCTTTCTCCCCCTCCTCGTTGCCCTCGACCAGGCGGGCCAGGGCGTTTACCCGTTGCGTGAGTACGAAATAGGTGGTGCCCCCGATGTCGTGCCCAACCTCGCGGGCCAGCATGCGTAGCTCTTCCTCGGCCCGCTGCTTACGCCACTGCAGATCTTGCCATTCAAAGCCACGTTCAATGCGCACGATCCACTGGTCCAACGGCTCCGATTTGTTGACGAAGTCTTGGGCTCCCCGGCGCATGGATTCGACTACATTTTCGTAAACCCCGTAGGCGCTGAGCATAATGACGTAGGTTTTGTCCAACAGGTGCCTTTCCTGGAGTTGGTGCAGTACTTCCATACCGTCCATTCCGGGCATGTTGATGTCCAGCAATACCACGTCTGCCGCGTCTTCTTCCAGTTTTTCCAGGGCTTCAGGGCCGCTGGCCGCCGTTTCCACAATCCACCCCTGTTCGGCGAAGCGAGGGCCTCTCAGGAAATCGGCTACCTCTTCCCGGAAGAATGCTTCGTCATCCACCACCAGAATCTTTTTCTCGGCCGGTCTCATATTGACTCCTTGTGCGCAGGCAGGTCCATGGCAAAACATACCGTGCCTTCCTCACTGGTTGACCAACTCAGGGTGCCGCCGTATTGCTGCTCCACGGTTTGGCGGGCCAGTGCCCATTCAAAATGCAAAGGTGAAAGGTCCTGATTGGCCGTTGCGGGTGGTTCCACTATGGCGGCCACGACTTGTTTCAGACGCGGATGAGGGCAACATATTTTGGTCCGCACTATCTGCGCTGGACCCACCGCCTCGGTATAGACTTCGATCAGTCCCCCCTCCGGGCCCAGCCCTTCCATCATCACTTGCAGTAGTACTACGACCACGCCGAAAAGCTCGTTAGGTTCAATGAAAAGGGAGGGGAGTTCACCATAGGTCGCGCGTATTTCTACCTGACGACGTCGTCGTTCGGCTGCCAGCCAGATAAGGGCCTCGCGGACGATGTCGTTCCACTGGACGGTGGCGTGAGTGAAGCCCATTTGCTGTGAGAAGTGAACCAGATTGAGGAGTTTGCTGCTCACTTCTTCGATTTGGGTTTCGATCACGTCCAGACGACGGAGGAGGCGAGCAGTGTCCGTTTCGCGGCCGACGCGGCTTGTCCCCAGCGCCTGGATGTCGGTGCGCAGGTTGGCCAGTGCCAGGCGGGCCACGGCCAGGGGATTGGATGTCTCATGAGGGACGCGCTGGGCCAGCGTGCCAAAGGAGGCGATGCGCTGCATGCGCAGGGCGGTGACGCCGACCTCGCTTAGAGCGCGGAGGTAGCGGCCGCTTTCCAGTACAGCAGTCAATTCGGTACCCAGGAGCGCTAGGTACTCGTAATCGTCCTGGGTGAACCAGTCGCGGTGCCCTGGTGAGCTGGGGATTTTGTTAACCAGGGCCAAAACGCCGTGTACCTCATCACCCAGGACAAGGGGGATGCCCAGAAAAGATTTATATCGGCCAGAAGGGAGGAAGTGGGCCAGTTGCGCAGTCTGCTCATCGCGTTGATCGGTAAGCTGCCCGCCCGTCTCATCGCGCTCGCGAGCGCGCACAGGTTGGCCACTCTCGGCCACATAGCCGATCAAACCTTCACCGATTTTATAGGATACCCGTCCCAGCAGTTCCTCTGGCAGGCCGCTGGCGGCGCGCAATATCAAACGGCTGGTGTAGTTTTCATCGCGGAGGTAAAGCTGGCAAGCCTCGGCACGATACCCGCGTTGCAACCGGTTTGCCACTTCGTTGAGCATTTCATTCAGGGGACGGCGGGGGTTCAGGGTAGCGCTGATGTCCAGCAATAGCTGGAAGTAGCGGGCACGGCGTTTCTCCTGTTCATAGCGTCGCGAGTTCTCAATGGCGATGCTCACCATCTGCGCAATTGTGGACAGTAAACGCTCATCGGCTTCAGTGAAGCGATGGCCTCGCCTCTTGGCCGACACGCGTAGTACTCCCATGACCGTGGTGCCATCCCGGCTCATGATGGGTACACCCAGGTAGGCGCGGCCTTGTTTGGAGGCTATCTCAGAATATTTTTTGCTCCATTGCAGGTCGGTGGCGATGCGGTTTAATTCCTGGCTGTCCATCACGTTGTCAATGCGCAGCGCGCGGCCATGTTTGGCAATCCAGCCGGTGAGCCCCTCCCCCGGCCGGTACTCGATCCGCCGTTCAGGGGTGGCCTCCGTGGCGTCCTGAAGTCCTGTGGTGGCCTGTAGTACGTAAGTACCGGCAATGTCGTCAAGCAGAAATACTGAAGATCCGCTGGCGTCTACCCGGTCACGGGCGTAGCGCACCACACGTTCCATCAGGCGATCACGATCCAGTTCGCCGAAAATCTCCAGAAGCGCCTGGTCAAATTCCACCGTTTTCAACCCTCTCCGATTTGTGAAGATATAGATATTCTACCCGTCCTGGGGGAGTTGTCAAATCGCTACAGCGTAAGTCAGCCGACGCACACTCTTGCTGGTTGGCTGTACCGCAGAATTGTCAATGAGTTCGCGCTAGTCAGACACAACAACGAATTCAGAAAAAAGCGAATTCGTTCCATTCCCAATTCGTTGTTGTGCCGTTTAGCGACACTAACCCCGGCCCTTTTGCTGACAATAGTGTCGGGGCTTGCTTCCGACGCCTGCATCACCTATAACCTGCCCCAGAATTGAATACACCCCCGACTTGGCGGATTTGGCAAATATCGCGTTCTGTGGTATAATTTCTCGTGTGCCGGGCGCCCGTCACGTAGCGCCCGGTTTTGTTGCGATGTAGCAGGCGGCTGCATTGGCACGGTGGAATGCGCCGCCTATCTTTATGAATTAGAGGTATCAAATATGATCAGGCAGTACGATTTGAGCAAGATACGAAACATCGGTATCATCGCCCACATTGATGCGGGCAAGACCACGACCACTGAACGGGTGCTTTATTATACCGGACGCACGCACCGCCTGGGCAGCGTGGATGAGGGTACTACGGTAACCGATTTTATGCCCCAGGAACGAGAGCGAGGGATTACCATTCAAGCCGCAGCTATTACCTGCGAATGGCGCGATCACCAGATCAATCTGATTGACACGCCGGGACACATTGACTTCACCGCCGAGGTGCAGCGCTCGCTGCGCGTCTTGGATGGCGGTGTCGTCGTTTTCGATGGCGTGGCCGGGGTGGAGCCCCAGTCAGAGACGGTGTGGCGCCAGGCGGACCGTTTTGGCGTGCCTCGAATTTGTTTTGTGAACAAGATGGACCGCACCGGCGCGGATTTCTGGCGCACCATTGACAGCATTGCCGAGAGGTTAGGTGCCAACCCGGCGGCTGTGCAGATGCCTATTGGTGTGGAAAGCAACTTCCGGGGCGTGGTGGACCTGGTCGAGATGCAGGCGGTCATCTATAATGACGGAGATGGCACCGATCGCGAGGTTACCGAGATTCCCGCCGAATTGGTTGCGGAGGCCACTCGCCACCGCGAACGGTTGATCGAGCAGTTGGCCGATTTTGACGATGAGATTGCCATGCTTTATCTGGAAGGCGAGGAAATCCCGGCAGGTCTTTTGCGTGCCGCCTTGCGGCGGGCTACTCTTGCCGGGGCGTTGGTGCCGGTGTTGACCGGGTCGGCGTTGCGGAACAAAGGTGTGCAGTTGTTGCTGGATGCGGTAGTGGATTATCTGCCCTCACCGCTGGATGTGCCTCCTGCCCAGGGTGAGGTCCCAGAGACCGGTGAGCAAATCGCCTGTTCGGCGGATATGTCCCTGCCAGTAGCTGCTTTGGTTTTCAAAATCGCCACCGACCCCTATGTGGGACGCCTGGCCTACTTCCGCGTCTACAGCGGGGCCATCAGGCGAGGGCAGACGGTCATCAACGGACAGACGGGCCAGAAAGAGCGGATTGGCCGCCTGGTGCGCATGCATGCTGACCACCGTGAAGAAGTGGAGGAAATACGGGCCGGTGACATCGGTGCGGTTTTGGGTTTGAATGCCATCGCTAACGGCGAGACAATGGCTGACCCCGACCGGCCGGTGGTGTTGGAGCGCATCACATTCCCGAAACCCGTGGTCGAGGTGGCCATCGCGCCGCGTTCCAAGTCGGACCAGGACAAGATGGGTCTGGCTCTGCATCGTCTGGTGGAAGAAGACCCGACGTTGCGCGTGCGTCACGACGCCCAGACGAACGAGACAATTCTGGCTGGCATGGGGGAATTGCACCTGGAGGTAGTGGTGGACCGGCTGATGCGTGAGTTCAAGGTAGGCGCAAACGTAGGACGGCCACAGGTGGCTTACTGTGAAACCATCACCCGACCGGTTACCAGTGTCGGGCGGTTGGTGAAGCAAACCGGTGGGCACGGTCAGTTTGCCCATGTGGTTATCGAGATGGAACCCCTGGAATCCGGTCAGGGCTTTGTTTTCGAGGATAAGCTGAAGGGAGCCAGTATCCCGCGCAATTATCTGCCAGCCATCGAGGCGGGCATCCGCGATGCGATGGAGAAGGGTGTCCTGGCCGAGTATCCCGTGGTAGATGTCAAGGTGACGGTGGTAGATGGCAGTTATCATGAGGTGGACTCGTCGGACATGGCTTTCCGCACGGCCGCGGCCATGGCGTTTCGCCAGGGCATGGAGAAGGCCGCTCCGGTGCTGCTGGAGCCGATCATGCGGGTGGAAATCGTAGCTCCGGAAGAGTTCACCGGGGACATCGTCGCCGAGTTGAACATGCGCCGGGCGAGTATCACTGGCATCGAACCGCGCGGGAACGGGGCCCAGACGGTACAGGCCCAGGTGCCGCTGGCCACTATGTTCGGCTATGCCACTAGCCTGCGCTCGCGCACGCAGGGGCGCGGCACTTTCGTGATGGAGTTCAATCACTACGCTCAGATGAGCGAAAAGTTGATGCTCACCCTGTTGAAGAAGGCAGCGTAGGGACGACCCTCGCGCTCGCCCCTGCTAGTGCAGGTCCTGGCGTGGGCGTAACGGGATGGTGCGGAATTCGCGCACGAAACGGACGAAGTTCTCTACGGTGGTTTCAAAGAGTGCCTTGCCAAACTCAGCGGTGGCGACAGTGGGGTCGCCACAGACGCCACTCTCGCTCATGCGCGACCACCAGTCCTGCCAGGCCAGGATGCTGGGTTCGGGATGATCCCAGTTGAAGTATTTTAGCTTGATCTGGCCCATTTCTCGCACCGCCTTGTCCATTTGCACCAGGTCGGGACGCAGGTAAAGCATCATGGCCGTTTCATATTCGCCAGCATGGGCCACGCCACCAGACGAAGACCGGCGCATCTGCGAAAAGGTCGGTTCAGCCAGGGTAGGGTCAATGGCGGCATTGGGGCTCATTGCCCCACACACGGCTCCGGTTTCCAGAACCACGCGGCGGGCAGCCAGGTCGGCGATGGAAGCGTTGGAGCCGTGCCCGTTGACGATGAGGATGTGAGTGAAGCCATGGCGGGCCACACTGATAGCCACGGCGGACACGTAGTGGATCAGCGTATCTATGTCCACGGAAACGGTGCCAGGGAAATCCATGTGGTGTTCGTCCAACCCGTAAGTTATCAGAGGCATCACCAATGTCACGTCCGGCGCGCGGCGGGCGGTCTCCAGGCAAATGGCCTCGACGATGATGTTATCGGTATTGAGAGGCAGATGGGGACCGTGGTCCTCCACGGTGCCGAAGGGAAGTAGTACTACCGGCTGCCGGGCAATGGCCTGGCGCATCTCGGGCCATGTCAGTTCCGCATATTGATATTTTGTATCCATCTTCACCTCACTATTGATGGGTCTCAGGTGCCCGGTGCTGAAGAGTACCGGGCACCTTTGACATTTGGATGGATTGCGGTTATCATTTCCCTTGCGCGATAGACCTCAGGTTACCGTCACCTGAGGACGGCTACAGTAGAGCGGTTTTGCTAACCGCCAGAGAAAGACAGGAGTCTGCCATGCAACGTCGAATCCTGGACCTGGAAACATTGCTACGAGTGCCTTACGTAGATCCAGATAACGGCTTCGATCTCTCCCCGGATGGCACGCAGGTTGCTTTTTCCTGCAACTTATCCGGTCGCTGGGAAGTGTACTTGATGCCGCTGGATGGATCGGCCCCGCCCCGACCAGTCACTGCCGGTCCGGGAGCCAAATTCAGCCCCCGCTGGTCGCCGGATGGCCGGCGGCTGGCCTACGTACTGGACCTGGACGGCGGTGAGCTTTTCGACCTCTATCTCTATGATCTTGACACAGGCCAACACATCAATCTGACCCCAGACACCCCTGACGCTATCCAGCCTAACTTTTCCTGGTCTCCCGACGGTTCTCAGCTCGCCTTTATCTCCGACCGGTCCGGTCATTTCGATACCTACATAATGCCTGCCCCTGGTGGCTGTCCCCGTCCCGTGCTCGCCCTCCCGTACCCCGATGAGGAAGTGCGCTGGTCGCCCGACGGTCGCTGGCTGGCGGTGGTGAGTAATACACAGGGCCAGGATCACTGGGTTTTTCTCGTGCCGATGGAAGGGGGCGAACCGTTTCCCCTTAAGCACGGTGAACAGCCACTGCCGGCCAAGGATGCCCGCTGGTCTCCCGACAGCACCCGGCTGGCTTTTTCATCCAACGTGCATGGGTTCTTCAACATTGGTGTATACGAGCTACAAACCGGAAAGATCACCTGGGTAACGGAAGGGCAGGGGGACAAGGAGCAACCGGTCTGGTCGCCTGATGGCCAACGGCTGGCCTATGTGCACAGCGATGGCCCGGTGACTGCCCTGGCTGTGATAGACCTGGGGACGGGCTCTATGACGACCTATCAGGTTGAACCGGGCGTTCACTACCGGCCTCACTTCACTTCCAATGGAGCACGTCTGATTTTTGTCTTCGATAATCCCCGCCATCCGGATGACTTGTGGCTCCTCTCCCTGACCAGCGGCTTCTCACGCCAATTGACCAATTGCCTGCCGCCTGACCTGCGGGATGCGCCATTTGTGATGCCCACTACCATACGTTATCCCAGCCTGGACGGGCAGAATGTGCCGGCGCTCCTCTACCGGCCACAGCAGATTGACCAACTGCCTCCTGCCGTGGTCTACGTCCACGGTGGACCCAACTGGCTGACCCAGATCACCTGGGATCCTCTGGTGCAGCATATGGTCAGCCGGGGATGGGTGGTATTGGCCCCTAATTACCGGGGTTCTACCGGCTACGGGCGCGAGTGGCAACTGGCCAGTCGTTTCGACCTAGGAGGCGTTGACACCCAGGACGTGGTCGCCGGAGCCGACTATCTGGTCCGCGAGGGTCTGGCCGACCCGGCCCGTATCGCCGTCACCGGGCGCAGTTGGGGCGGATACCTGACGATGACTTCCCTGACCCAGTATCCCGACCGTTGGGCGGGCGGCTCGGCAGTGGTGCCTTTCCTCAACTGGTTTACAGGCCACGCCAATTCACGGAAAGACCTGCAGCACTGGGACCTGGAGAACTTCGGTGATCCGGAGAAGAACCGCGATTTATACTACGAACGCTCCCCCTTCTTCTTTTTGGATCGCGTCACCGCGCCAGTACAACTGATCTGCGGGGCTCACGATCCCCGCTGCCCGGCCAGCGAGTCCATCCAGGCTCGGGATGTTTTGCTGGCCCAGGGCAAGCCGTGTGATTTTGTCCTCTACCCCGACGAAGGGCATAACTTCCTGAAGATCGAGAACGTGGTGGACGCTGAGAAGCGCCGAATAGCTTTCCTGTTGAAAGTCTTGGAGTAGTAGCGATACGGGCGATCAGGCCGCCCGACCTACTTACTGCTTCTGGCCAGGGAAGTAACGGCGGCTATCGCGGTTAAGATTGCTCCTGCTATGTAAGCGTACCTCAATCCTGAGAGGAAAGCCGCCGCTTCCGCACTCTCAAGGGTAGCTTTTTGGAGAATATAGGATGGGGCAAAAGCATAAAGCACTGCTCCTCCTGTGGCAATACCCAAAACCATACCTACATTCCGCACTGTTGCCATGATTCCGGAAGCCGTGCCCAGGTGAGGTCTCGGTGCACTCCCCATCACCGCGCTATTGTTTGGCGATTGGAACATACCTGTGCCCAGTCCGAAGAGGGTCAATCTCCATACGACATCTGCTGCCCTGGCGGAGGCTGACAATTGGCTCATAAGAAATAGTGATATGGCACATACGCCGGCAC
The DNA here is from genome assembly GCA_024653325.1 of Anaerolineae bacterium. Lineage (GTDB taxonomy): Bacteria > Chloroflexota > Anaerolineae > JACIWR01 > JACIWR01 > JACIWR01. The sequence continues at coordinate 8,278 of JANLFX010000061.1, read as the reverse complement.
CCAGGCAGGCTGGCGTCTTTGTACCCATTCGATCGGAAAGAGAGCCACTAAAAGGAGCGACTACCATGACAGCCAAAGGAAAAGAGGTCATGATCAGGCCCACATTATTCGGAGCGTAGTGCAGCACTCTTTGCAGATAGAAAGGGGTGAGAAAAACCATTACATACTGGGACATGAAATTGAACAAAGCGCTAACATTGGAAAAGGAGAAGGTTGCATTGTTGAAGAGGCTCAAGTTGAGCATTGGTTGTGTAGCCTTGCTCTCTATCAGGAGGAAACTGAGGCCAGCTATAACCGCGATTAGTGACAGAATGCCCGTAGTATAACTCAAGCCCAGGCTTTGAAAGCGGTTGACCAGGAGAAGAACGGAGAACAAGGAAATAAAGGCAGTCACTACTCCCGGCATATCTATCTTACCGGGTTGCCCCTTCAATTCTGGGATGATGTGCCGTCCCCAAAGTAACCCGGTGATACCAATAGGAACATTGATCAAAAAAACAAAACGCCAGCCCAATAAGGAAGTGATAAAGCCACCCAGGGAGGGGCCTATTGCCAATCCAGCCGAGATACTTATGGCATTGATTCCGAGAGCCTTGCCTCGCTCTGTGGGTGGGAAGGAGGCGGTTATGATGGCATAAGGCACTGCCATCATCATGCCTGCAGCGAGCCCCTGAATAGCTCGAAACGCGATGAGCCAGTGTATGGTCGGGGAAAGGCCGCACAGGCCAGAGGCAATGACGAAGCCAGCGAGGCCAGCCAGGTATACCTTCTTGTACCCCAGTATATCCCCTAAGCGGCCGTAGAATAGGAGCAGGCTGCTGATGGTGAAGAGGTATATCATCGGGACCCATTGCGCCGTGGAGATGCCCACCCTGAAAGACTGGGTGATAGTCGGCAGGACAACGTTGACGATACTGGCATCAATGGGCCCCATGATGCTACCCAGCATAATCGCCGCCAAAACCGAATAGCGTCTCGCGTAGCGTGTATCTACCAGTTTTTCGTTCATACTCAGTCCTTGTGTGGCGTACCCGGTGAGTGAATGTCTACCATCACGCCGTCCGTAGAAGAGATGGCGTGGCCAGCGGGCGCGTGTTTTCTGCCGCGCATTGTCGCTCGGTGCTATATCGTTCGCGCCATCAATAGTTCATCGTAAAAGACACCGTCGTAGTATAGGGCTTGCGGTTCGATCCCGTAAACCTGAAAACCACAGCGAGCGTAGCAGCGAATCGCACGAGCGTTAGTTGTAACCACGGCTAGTTTGACAATCTTTACATCCTGAGTTCGTGCCCAATCCAGGCAAGCAGTGATGAGTCCCTCGGCAATACGAAAGCCGCGCCAATCGGGACGGATGTACATTCCCACGATATTTGCGCTGTGCTGTATCTTGGGCGAGTTCGTGCGAGTAATGCCACACATGCCTACCAACCGTTGGCCGTGAGCGGCGAAATAAATCATGGTCACGCTATCCGTGCTGTCAGACCGAAGTCTCTCTGTCCAGAAGGTCATCGGCTTGGCAAGGTTGGCCGCGTAATCTGAGGAAAATGCCTCAGGATGATTACGCAAAGCCTCTAATCGCAAGTCGCGATACGCTGGAGCATCCTCTTCTCTTGCTGGACGTATTGTTACTGTTCCACGCGGGGTAGTAATAGGTGTATCCATTATCCTTTGTTGATCCATGTTGGAATTGAACACTGACTATAGGTGAAGAGACGCAGAGAGCGCCGAGAAAATCTTTATGTCTCTGCGTCCTCGGCGCCTCGGCGGTAAGACCATACCCTGTTTGAAAAGTATTGGGCTTAAATGCTGGTCAAGACCCAGTAGCCTGCTGCACCCAGGGCAAGTCCGAAAAGGCAGAGAAAGGCCCCCGGGCCAGTTTTCACCTCAAGCAGTTTTGCCACTGCCTCGATGAACTTCGTGATGTCCTCGATGGGTATGGATGGTTTCTCGCCTCTCTGGAGTTTGTCCCCTGCATCACTCAAGGCTTTCCTGGCAGTTCCTTCGAGCTCTTTGAGTTCACGGGCTGTGATAATCTGCACTCCATTCCAGGCACTGACTGCGCCTATTGCGAAGGCGGTCAGGGCAATCAAGAGCTTCACAACCATGATAATTTGAGGCATTGTGTCCCTCCTCCTTAAATCACACCAGGTGACAGGCCACGAAGTGCCCTCCGCCCACGTCCCGCCAGGCAGGTTCCTGTTGCGAGCAAAGCTCTTGGGCTCTGGCACAGCGGGTGTGGAAGCGGCAGCCGGAGGGCGGATTAACCGGGCTGGGAACGTCGCCCTCCAGGATGATGCGCCGTCGTTTGCGTTCGACTTTCGGGTCCGGCACCGGTACGGCGGAGAGGAGCGCCTGGGTGTAAGGATGCAATGGGTGGTCGTAAAGTTCATCTTTTGCAGCTAGCTCCACGATAAGTCCCAGGTACATCACCGCCACCCGGTCACAGATGTGGCGCACCATGCTCAAGTCATGGGCGATAAACAGGTAGGTCAGTCCCAACTGGTCCTGCAGATCTTCCAGTAAATTGACCACCTGGGCTTGAATGGAGACGTCCAAGGCGGAGATAGGCTCATCGCAGACGATGAAATCCGGGTTGGAGGCCAGGGCGCGGGCGATGCCGATGCGCTGCCGCTGCCCACCGGAGAATTCGTGGGGGTAGCGGTTAATGAAGCGCGGGTTGAGGCGGACCAGACGCAGCAGTTCTTGCACTCGCTCCACCTGCTCCGGACCGGAGGCCAGTTTATGTACTCGCAAAGGCTCACTGATGATGCGGGAAATGGTCATCCGCGGATTGAGGGAGGCGTAAGGGTCCTGGAAAATCATCTGCATGCGCTGCCGCATGTGGCGCATGGCGTTCCCTTTCAAGCTGGTCAGGTCGGTGCCATCAAAGATGACCCGCCCTGCCGTGGGCCGATATAATTGCAGGATGGTGCGGCCTGCCGTTGTCTTTCCGCAACCACTCTCCCCCACCAATCCCAGCGTCTCCTGCCGGTAAATGTCGAAAGTGATGCCGTCCACTGCCCTGACCGCGCCCACCTGGCGCTGGATGATGATACCCCGGGTGATGGGGAAGTGCTTTTTGAGCCCCTGTACTCGCACTAGCACCTGATCGTCGCTCATTGTTCCCTCCCCGTGGTTACATCTACCCAGCAGGCAATCTCGTGATGGAGGCCGACGGGCTTCAACTGGGGGTTTTCCTGAAGGCAGCGTTCCACCCTGTAAATGCAACGCGGGGCGAACGGACAGCCCGGCGGCAAGTCCAACAGGTCTGGAGGCAGGCCAGGGATGGTTGCCAGTCTCTCCTGGCTGCTTCTATCCACGCGAGGCAGGGACTTCAGCAGGGCCAGTGTGTAGGGATGGCGCGGGTCATCATAGATGTCGTCTACCTCTCCTCGTTCGACGATGAACCCGGCGTACATCACGATCACTTTCTCAGCCAGGCCGGCGATGATCCCCAGGTCGTGGGTGATCCAGATCACCGCCATCCCCAGCCGGTCGCGCAGGGCTTTGACCAGATCAATGATCTGGGCCTGAATCGTCACGTCCAGAGCGGTGGTGGGCTCGTCGGCGATGAGGATACTGGGCATACAGGATAATGCCATGGCGATCATCACTCGTTGCCGCATTCCACCGGAGAACTGGTGGGGATAGTCACGATACCGGTCGGCGGCCTGCGGAATGCCTACCATCTCCAACAATTCCACCGTCCTGGCGCGAGCCTGTTCCTGGCTCATGCCCATGTGAGCTATCAGCGCTTCGCTGATCTGGCGACCAATGGTCAGCACTGGATTGAGGGAGGTCATCGGGTCCTGGAAGACCATGGCGATCTCTTTGCCCCGGATTTGCCGCATCTGCGCCTCGTCCAAGGTCAGGAGGTCCTGTCCCCTGTAAATGACCTGCCCGGCGACAATTTTGCCGGGGGGTTCGGGGATGAGTCGCATCACAGAAAGAACACTGACGCTCTTGCCGCAGCCGCTCTCCCCGACGATGCCCAGTGTCTGCCCTTCTTCCAGGGTGTACGATATGCCGTTCACGGCGTAAACGGTGCCGTCCAGGGTGTGAAAGCGGGTAGCGAGGTCTCGAACTTCCAGCAATGGTGTCATGTTTTCCCTCCTACGCCGCCAGGGTACGGGGGTCGAGAGCATCGCGCAGGCCGTCACCGACGAAATTGATGGCGAGCACGGTCAGGACGATCAGGGTACCGGGGAAGATCCACAGCCAGGGAGCGGAGTCAATGTAATTATAAGCACCATCGAGCATGTTGCCCCAGGTGGCGGTGGGCGGCTGCACGCCTAACCCCAGGAAGCTGATATAGGCTTCGGAGAGAATAGCGCTGGCCACCCCCAGCGTGGCCGAGACGATGATCGGGGCCATGCTGTTGGGCAGGATGTGTTGCACGATGATCTCCAGGTTGGAGGTGCCGATGGTGCGGGCGGCCAGGATGAATTCCCGCTCTTTGAGCGAAAGAAAGTCGGCGCGTACAATGCGGGCCAGGTACATCCAACTCGTCAGTCCGAGGATGAGGATAATGACAATCACACTGCCGCTGAAAGTGCGGCCCAGGAGTTGGATAGTAGGGATTTTGCCGGCGAAGAATTTGGCCATCACCAGGAGCAGGAACAGTTGGGGGATATTGAACATGGCTTCGGTGAAGCGCATCAAAATGCTGTCTATGGCTCCGCCGTAGTAGCCAGCGATAGCCCCGATGAGTACGCCGACCACGGTCTCGACCAAAACGGCAAACAGGCCAATTAACAGCGAGATTTGCCCGCCATAAATAGTACGGGCCAGAATGTCGCGCCCAACTGTGTCGGTGCCGAAGGGGTGTTCGGCAGAGGGGGGCTGCAATCGTTTGGTGGTGTCGGTATAATTGGCGTAGGATTCAGACACGAAGAGGGCGCCGACGACCGAGTATAGGATCAGAAAGATAAGCATGAAGATGCCGGCCACAGCCATTTTGTGGCGGCGGAAACGGCGCCAGATGAGTTGGCGCGGGGAAAGTGGGGGAGGTTCAGCCTCACCTGATACACCTAAAGCTAAACTTTCACCAGTAGTCTCCATACCAGCTCCTTCTGTACATTACGTGTAGCGGATGCGCGGATCCAGCCAGGCATAGACGATGTCGGTAATGAGTTGAAAGATGACAACAGCGACAGAAATGAGCATCAGAATGCCCATGACGACCGGTGTGTCGGCTCGGGAGACATGGTCGAGAAACAATCGTCCCATGCCGGGCCAGGCGAAAATGCGCTCGGTGACAATGGCCCCTCCCAGCAGCATTGGAATGTCCAGCCCGATAATGGTCACCAGGGGCAGCGAGGCATTCTTGAGGGCGTGAATGAAAAGAATGATGAAATTGGGCAGCCCTTTAGCCCGGGCCGTGCGGATGTAGTCCTCGCTCATCACTTCCAGCATGGTGGCCCGCACGAAGCGGCTGTAGCCGGCGATGCTGACCAGGGACATGCTGAGCACCGGCAGTACCATATGCAGGGCAACCTGAGCTGGCGTCTTGCCAACCTGGGGATCGAACATGCCGACGGTGGGCAGGTAGGGCAGCCCCCATTTTTTGAAATTGACGGCGAAGATATACATGGAGGCCAGGGCGACGAAGAATATCGGCATGGAATAGCCGACGAAAGAAGCGGTAGTAACCAGGTGGTCTATCAGCGAGTACTGGCGCAGGGCGGAGTAAACGCCGATGACAATGGAAAACACGATGATCACTATTTCGGTGATGATCATTAACAGCAATGTGTTGGGCAGGCGCTCCCAGATGATGGTCAGTACCGGCTTGCCCCGGGTGACCAGCGAGGTACCGAATTCACCGCGCAGTACACCCTTTCTGATGCCGGGTGTTTCGGGAACACCGTCACCGTCCATGTCTATTTTGGTCCAATCGTTGCCGATCAGCCAGTACAGGTACTGAACGTAAATCGGCTTATCCAATCCGAACTGGCGAGCCAGGCGTGCCCGGTCCTCAGGACGGGTCAGACGCCGTCCGCCCATCGTGGCCAGAGGATCGCCGGTGTTACGCATCAACACGAACAGGATCAGGCTGATGATGAGGAGTAAAGGGATAGCCTGCAAAAGCCGCCGAATAATATATTGGCTCATCTTCCCTCTCTTTAGAGCAAGGAATAAAGGCCGGGACGGGCTGCCCCGTCCCGGCTTAAGCTGAGGCGTGAAGCTATTTCTGCAAATCCCATTCCATAACGTTATAGAACGGTGTGACCCCGGAGAACTTGATGCCACTCAGGCGGGAGCCGACAATCCAGTAGTCGGGATCCTCCCACATACCCAGCCAGTAGACTTGATCGTGCATGTACCGACTGATCTCGTGGAAGACTTGCTGACGTTCCTCGGCGTTCATGATCGTTAGCTGGCGGGTGAATAACTCGTCCAGGGTCTTATCGCAGCCGAAGTAGTTATAGCCCGTAGGGTTCTCCTCACTAGGCACCTGGCTGCACAGCCAGTAGTCCGTGTCCGGGTCGGGGAAGTAGGGGCCATCTGACCACTCCATGATATCCAACTCACCGACTGCCGGAGAGGCACCATCGGCATAGCTGCCGAAGAAAAGATCAGCGTTCTGGCTCATGATCTGGAGATCAATGCCAACCTCTTTCAATTGCTGCTGGGCCACCGCCTGGGCGTCCTGGCGGATCTCGCGGATGGTGGTGCCGTGTTTCAGGGTGAGTTTATTACCCTCGGCGTCTTCGCGGATGCCATCACCGTCGCGGTCAATCCAACCCGCCTCTTCCAACAGCCGCTTGGCCTCCTCTGGGTTATATTTCCAGGGTTCGATGTCGGGGGCGCGATATTCTGGCAGGGAATCCCAATAGGTCTCCGGGGCTTTGGTCAGGCCGAGCAGCAGGTCGCGGTTAATCGCATCCCGGTCTATGGCCATGGCGATGGCCTGGCGGACGCGGACGTCCTTGACAGCAGGATGGGCCATGTCCCTGAAGTTGAAGAACCAGCCCTCCTGGTAGCCAGAGGGTTGGACGACGATCTTGAGGCCGGCGTCCTGGAGGGCGGGGACGTCTGAGAGGGGTGGGAAGGTGCCCAGGTCTGCATCACCGGCGACGAGGGCCGCTGTCTGGGAGGCGTCATCTGGGACGAAACGGATGAAAATCTCATCCAGTTTGGGTTGGCCAAGCCAGTAGTTCTCGTTCTTGACGAAGCGCATGAAACTGCCGGATTCCCATTCAGCAAATTTGAAAGGGCCGCAGCCGACGGTCGGAGCCAGGTTCCAGTCGGCCTGGTCAATGGAGCCCTTGGTCTCGAAAACCGGTTCCAGGACGTGCTTGGGCAAAACGCCACGCCAGAACAAGGCTTGCCAGGGAGCGAACGGCTTGGTGAAGTGCATCACGACCGTGCGCTCGTCAGGGGCCTCGATGCTCTCCAGGGAATCGTAGGGGTATTGGGTGGCGACGGAGTTGCCCGGGTCCATGTACATATCATAGGTGAAGACAAAGTCCGCCGAGGTGATCGGCGTGCCATCCGACCAGACGATGTCGTCCCGCAGGTGCATGGTGATAGTGAGACCATCTTCGGAAATACCCCCGTTTTCAGTACTGGGGATTTCGGTAACCAGGCGGGGGAAGGCGGTGTTTTGGTTGTCAAATTCCCAGGCCCAGCAGCTCCACAACTGCTGTAAGATAGCCTCAAACCACATGTTGCTGTACAAGGGGTTCAGCGTGGCCGGTTCCTGAGTGAAAATGATGGTCATGATTTTACGTTCGGCAGGCGGTGGTGAGGTTAGTGCCGGTGTCGGTGTTGGTGTTGCCTTAGGGGGCTCGGTGGCTTTTGACGGGGTAGTTGGTGCCGGTGTTGGTTGACAGGAGGTCACCACGACTGCAATGACGACTACCGCCGCCAGTACAGAATAGAACCATGCGCGTTTCATAATAGTCTCCTCCTTTTTGATGTACTTGAGTAAGGGCCGCCGGCTTTTCACGGAAGGATAATTGCCAGCAGCCCTACCCGTGAATGCCCTCGTGATCCGGGGGGCCGATTTTCCCGCTGGGAACGGGAATGGTTTACCATTGACACCGGAACCGCTATAGGCGTACCCTCCTTTCCTCTTGGCTTGGACAGGAATTTCGATTTATTTTTTTATACAACAAAGAGGGTAACTTGTCAAATATCCCACAAGGGCGGGGTGTATTTCACTTTGGGGGCGGGTTGCTGCTGTGCCCTGGCCGCGGAGACCTCTCCTATCCCTCCAGAATATGGTAGGCGCGGTTTCTTACCGCGCAACCCCGGTCACGAGAGTGGGCCT
>JANLFX010000060.1 GCA_024653325.1 Anaerolineae bacterium | reverse complement strand
GCCGGGGTGGGGATGGGTGAGGTAGTCACCACACGGCAAATCTAACAATGTCGAGTTTTAGTGTAAAGGCGTAGCGGCGGCCCGCTGCCGTGCCCTGAGCCCTGCCGAAGGGCCGTCCGCTGCTACATCTCGTATCTCGCTTTTCTAGGGTTTACCTCAAGCCCCTTGCGAAGCAAGGGGTCTATGACAGCTCATACCCTGCACCTGGACTCGGTGCTCTGGCGCAGCGGTGACTCCACCCGTCTGCGATTGGGGTTTCTTGCCGCGCCACCCCGGTCACGACAATCGTCGGGGCGCGCTATGATGCCCCACCGCTTCTCCCCCGACTCCCTCCCCGCTAACTCAGGACAGGGAAAGGAGCCGGGGGATGTGGAGTCGCCGCTACGCCTTGCGCATCGCGGAACCACCCCGCTTCTCACAGAGCAATCTGCGCCTGTTGAAGAACTGTTGCGAAGCCATTATTGGCCGCCGCCAGGTCCTTGAGCTTGCCGATGTCCAGCCCGTTGACGGTGACCTCCACCTTATCCAGGCCATTGATAATCAGTTCGGCCTCTTTGCGGTAAGCATCCATGACATAAGGAATGCCGGAGACCTTGGCTGCCTCCTCGGTGAGGGCCATCAAATCGTTACGGCTGATGGTGGAGACCCGGAAATTGCGGCTGCCGGCCATTAGCTGCTGCAGACCGATCTTCAGCTTGTTGACGAAGGAGTAGAAGCCAATAGCGCCCAAGGGCAGCTCCTTGACTTCTTCGCCGTATTTATCGCGCAGAGTCTCGTATTCGACGAAGATCTCCTCCACCGTGGTACCGTACTGCGAGACGGTCTTGGGCAATTCGCCCTCCTGCAGCCAGAGGCCGATGTTTTTGCCGACCATGCCCGGAATCATGAGCGCGCGGCCCATGCAGACGGCCTTCACAAAGGGGGCTCCCATAGCGATGGCCTTGAAAATGTGATCCTCCGTCGAGAATCCGCCGGCCATAGCTATATCGGGGACGTAGGCCCCTTTGGCGGCCAGCATACTGCACAGCTCATAGGTCATGGCCTCCAGGTAGAAGGTGGGCACGCCCCATTCGCACATCATGCGCCAGGGACTCATGCCCGTCCCGCCGCCAGCGCCATCAATGGTGAGCAGGTCGAGCTTGACGTCGGAGGCCCACGTGATGGCCATGGCCAGCTCGCGCATGGGGTACGCACCGGTCTTCAGGGTGATGCGTTTGGCCCCCAGTTGGCGCAGCCGCTCGACCTCTTTGATGAAAGCTTCCTGGTCAATGAAGCCCAGCCGCGAGTGGCGCTCGAATTGCCTCAGGCCCCCGTCCTTGTAGGCAGCCTGAATGGCCGGCAGTGAGGGGTCGGGGGTAATCAAATAACCCCGCCGCTGTAGTTCGAGGGCTTCCTCCAGGGAGTCTGCTTTGACCTCGCCGCCGATGCATTTGGCCCCCTGGCCCCATTTCAACTCGATGGTCTCCACCCCCAGCTTTTCGATGGCGTATTCGGCCACCCCGAAGCGGGTATCCTCCACGTTCATCTGAACGACAATGTCCCCGTATCCCTCGTACCAGCGGCGGTACGTCTCCACCCGTCGCCGCATATCCGGCGACTCTACCACTTTGTTGTTCTTGTCCAATTCGACGTGGGGGTCCATGCCGCACACGTTCTCGCCACAGACAATGGTAATGCCTGAAATGGCTGCGCCCACGGCGCAGTGTTCCCAATTGCGGCGGGCTACCTCGGTGGAGCCCAGCGCTCCGGTGAAGACGGGAACCCTCATCCGCACTTTGTGCTTGTAGCCGTATTCCGTTTCCGTATTCACAGTGGGGAATAGAGTGGTGTCCGGATTGCCCTCTATCTCAGCGGGCAAGCCTTTGGCTCCCAGGGCGTAACCCTGGATGTTCAGATGGGAGTAGTCAACCGGATACTCCTTGTCGGTGCCGGCGGTGAGGGTGCCAAAGGGCCCCGGATAGAGAACTTCTCGGCCCCTGAAGGCGGCCTGGAAGATCTCACAGTTCCCTTTGCAGCCATCAACGCAGCGGGTACAGATGCCAGAACCCGGCACCACTGTCCTGGCGCGATTGGCCGTCTGAGTGACGTCCCCTGAGTTAGGTCGTTGCAGATTCATCTCCTTTCCTCCTTCCTGGAATTTGGTGAGCTTTGAGGTGCTCTCGGGCCCGTTCGATCTGGGCACGAACCGCCTTGGGTGCCGTGCCCCCTTCCGTATCCCGCGCCTCCACCGAACGCCGGAAGTCAAAAACTGCGTAGACATCTTCAGTGAAGGCGGGATGGATGGCTTGGTACTCGGCCAGGCTGAGACTCTTGAGTGGCACGTCCAGTTCTTCGGCGCGTCTGATAGCCCGGCCCACCACATGGTGGCTTTCGCGGAAAGGCACCTCTTTGTGCACCAAATAATCGGCCAGGTCGGTGGCCAGGATGGCGTCATCCAGAGCGGCGGCCATGCGCGCACGGTTGACCGTCAGGGTGCGAATCACCTCCGCCGCGATGGGGAGTTCTAACTTCAACGTATCAACTGCATCGAAGACAGCTTCTTTATCCTCCTGTAAATCCTTGTTGTAAGACGAGGGCAGCCCTTTTAACGTCGTCAGCAGGCCCGTCAGGTGACCGACGATGCGCCCACTTTTGCCCCGCATCAACTCCAACGAATCGGGGTTCCTCTTCTGAGGCATGAGGCTGGAGCCGGTGGAGTAGGCCTCATCCACCTGCACAAAGCTGAATTCCTGACTGGACCAGATGATGAGGTCTTCCGCCAGACAACTGAGATGAATCTGCAACAGCGCCGCCCAGGCCAGGAATTCGACCACGTAGTCGCGATCGCTGACCGCATCCACGCTGTTCTCGCTCACGGCAGGGAAACCCAACTCCGCGGCCAGGGACTCCCGGTCAATGTCCAGGGGATTCCCGGCCAGCGCCCCGCAGCCCAGGGGCATGACCGCCGTACGCCGCGCCACATCGGTCAGCCGCTCCTGATCCCGCTGGAACTTCCAGAAGAAGGACATCAGCCAGTGGCTGAAGAGCAGAGGTTGCGCCTGTTGCAGGTGGGTATAGCCGGGCATGATGGCGTCCAGGTGAGCCTCGGCCTTGTCCACGATGGCCTGCTGCAGAGCGGTCAGCGCTTCGCGCAAGATGGTCATCTCGTCCAACAGGTAGAGGCGCAGGTCTGTGCTCACCTGGTCATTGCGGGAACGGCCAGTGTGCAGCTTGCCCGTCACTGGCCCCACCAGCTCGCCCAGCCGCCGCTCGACGGCGGTATGGATGTCCTCGTCGCCGGGCTTGATCTGAAAGGTATCGGCGTCGAACTCGGCGCGCACCTGTTCCAGGCCAGCGATGAGTTGATCGCGTTCCTCAGCGGTGATGATACCCGCGCGCGCCAGCGCTCCGGCATAGGCGATACTGCCGCGAATGTCCGCCGCGTACATCCTCCGGTCGAAATGGATCGAGTCACCAAAACGGCGCATCAACTCATCAGGTTCCGCCGTGAACCGCCCACCCCACAAAGCCATCCTGCCCCTTGCCTCCTGCCTCTTGCCTCTTGCTTCTTGCCCTCCTGCTCAGTCCCGTTTAAAGCGCTTATAATCAGGCGATTGCAGTCCTCCCAACGCGCCGTTCTGCAGGTCTATCAGGGCCTTGACTTTCAGTGGCAACCCGAACAGGTTGATGAAGCCCGCCGCGTCGCTTTGATCGTATACATCATCCTTGCCGAAAGTGGCGAAGTCCTCGCGATAGAGACTGAAGGGCGATTTACGACCCACGACGGAACAGCTCCCCTTGAACAATTTGACGCGCACCGTGCCGGTGACCCGTTCCTGGGTCTTGGCCACGAAGGCCGACAGGGCCTCGCGCAGAGGAGTAAACCACTTGCCGAAGTAAACCAGCTCGGCGTAGCGATGGGCCACTATCTCCTTGTAATGCAAAGTGTCCCGGTCGAGGCAAATTTGCTCCAGACCCTGATGGGCGGTGTAGAGAATCGTGCCGCCGGGGGTCTCATACACGCCCCGCGATTTCATACCCACCAGACGGTTCTCCACCAAATCAACGCGGCCCACACCATGCGCACCGCCCACCTCGTTCAGATAAGAAAGCAGCTCCACCGGGCCCATGGCCTGACCGTCCACTGCTACCGGCACGCCCTGCTCGAAGTCCAGGGTCAAATACAGCGGCTCATCGGGGGCCTTTTCGGGAGCGACAGTGAGTTGAAACATCTCTTCCTCGGGCTCGACCCAGGGATTCTCCAGGATACCGCCCTCGTGACTCAAGTGCCAGATGTTGCGGTCGCGGCTGTAGATGGATTTCTCGGTCGCGGCCACCGGCACGTTATGCGCTCTGGCGTAGGCCAGGGCATCCTCTCGCGATCGAATCTCCCATTCCCGCCACGGGGCTATGACCTGCAGCCTGGGATTGAGAGCTTTGACCGTCAACTCGAAGCGTACCTGGTCATTGCCCTTGCCCGTGCAGCCGTGAGCCACGGCATCGGCTCCCTCCGCCTCGGCGATTCTTACCAGGTGTTTGGCGGTGACCGGGCGGGCGAAGGAGGTGCCCAGCAGGTACAAGCGCTCGTAGATGGCGCCGGCCTGCATGGTGGGGAAAGCGTACTCGGTGAGGAATTCCTCGCGCAGGTCCACGATATAGGCTTTGCTGGCCCCACTGGCGATAGCCTTCTCCTCCAGCCCTGCCAGCTCCTCGTCGCCCTGCCCCAGATTGGCGGTAAAAGTGACTACCTCACAGCCGTAGTTCTCCTTGAGCCAGGGCACAATGCACGAGGTGTCCAGCCCGCCGGAGTAGGCCAACACCACCTTGTCGAACTTGCCTTTCTTCATCACACTGTCCTCCTCCATTTCGTCGTGGTGTAACACGGGCTTCAGCCCATCTAAACCCGTCCAGTAAAACGAAAGCGCGATGGGTATACTGCTCCATCGCGCTAAAAGAAGAGCCAGCCCCCGTCTGGAGGCTGGCTTATATGGTCGTTTATCGCATGACCTAAAGAAGCCTATCCAGACGGGCAGTCTGGCTCTTCTTCAGGTCGTCGCTTGATGTCGTTCACAATAGCAGTTGAACAGATATTCATGGCTTTTCAGTCCTGGGAAAGTTGGTGCGAGTTTACCACAAAAAGGCGATCTTGTCAAATTCGTAACCTGGGCTTCAGCCCGGGTTACAACCACTCCGGCAATTCATCGCTGCCGGTGACCTTTCGCCACAGGGCGCGGAACGCCGCCTCGCCCACCTGCGCTTTGAAATCAGCGATGATCTTGGCCACCTTGGCCGCATCCGCCGCCTGCATCTGCACCAGGATGGACAGGGACTCCAGGTAAGCGCGCAGCGCCGCCTCGTGTTGCCCTTGCGCGGCGAGAATTTGGCCCATCATGGCCAGGGTGGCGGCCTTGCCTTGCCGGTCGCCCAGGGCTTCAACAATCTCCAGCGACTGCTGGTAGAGGCGCCTGGCCTGCTCCAGGTCGCCGCGGACGGCGTGGATGTTCGCCATCTGGTGGAGGGTGGCGGCCTTGCCCCTTCGGTCGCCCAGGGCTTCAACAATCTCCAGCGACTGCTGGTAGAGGCGCCTGGCCTGCTCCAGGTCGCCGCGGACGGCGTGGATGTTCGCCATGTTGTGCAGGGCGCCGGAGACGCCAGATTGGTCGCCCGATTTTTCTACCAGCGCGCGCCCCCGCTCCAGGTAGTCTAAGGCGGCGTCCAGTTCACCGCCCTGGGTGTGGTAATACCCCCAGGAGCGCAGTACACGGGCAGCGGCCCGTTCGTCCAGGTCTAGCTCCGGCGCGCCGGCCAGCATCAATAGCGCCCGCCACCATTCCCGCCGCCAGTGAAAGTGGGCCTGGTATTCCAATGTATTCCAGATCTCCAATGCCTCTTCTGGCGCCACCGCCCAGCGGTGGTACAGCATCTCCAGTATCCAGGGGCGCTGCGCCGCGGGCGGCTCGCCCCGCCAGGATTCTATTTGGCCGGCCCAGTCCGGCTCCAGCAACCTCTCGTAGTGGGCCAGGGCGTGGCGGTGGGCGGCCTGGTACTCGCCCGGCATCTCCGTTTTCAGCCAGGCCAGTTGCACCTCGCGCACCAGCTCGTGGAAGCCGTGTTTGTCCTCCCCCCGGCGCACGAAAGCGTACCCGCAAAAGTCCTCGTACCAGGCGGCGTCCAGGTCGTGGTCAGGCAGGACGGCGCGCAGGGCGTCCAGGTCGAAAAAGCGCAGCACCACCCCGTAGCGCAGGGCGTCGGCGGTGCGGGCATCGCCCAGCCGCTTCACCATCCGCCCGATGGTCCACTCCGCTGCCGCCTCTTTGCTCCACTTCCCGCGCAGGGCGGGCACGTCGGCGGCGGTCCAGGTTTCGCCGCGCTGCTGTGCGCCATTCCACAGGTCAGCCCACATGGCGGTGAGCAGGGGGTGGCCCTGGGCCACCTGGAAGATGGCCGCCTGCAGGTCGGGGTCGGCCATGCCCCGCTGGTCACGCAGGTACTCGTCGCTCTCTTCTCGCTCGAAGAAGCGCAGGGTCTCGCTGGTGCAGGCTGTCTCCAGGGCGGGACAGCGCAGTGGTTGCCGTCCGGTAATCACTACCCGGGTGGCCGGGCAGCGGTGGTGTAAGGGGATGAGCAGGGCGTCCACCTCTGGCCAGCACCCGCTGGTCAATGTGGATGGTCGGGCGGAAGGCGGCCAGCTCGGCCAGCAGTTTTTCTCGCTGCTGGTGGTAGCGTTCCCAGGCCGTAGCTGGGACGCCGGGGTAAAGCTGGTCCTCCAGGGCATCCAGCACCGCCCCGCGATCGGTGCACAGCAGCTCGCCGCTGAAATCGAGCATGGCGGTAGGGACGTGCTGGGGGGCGCACACCCGTTGGATAAGGTAGTGGATCAGGGTGGTTTTCCCGCAGCCGCTTATCCCATCCAGGCTCCACACCCAGCAGGTGGGGTCCTTTGCGGCCAGGAAGGCGCGGAAGGCGTCTATCTCGCGCTCGCGGTCGGAGAAATAAGCCAGGGGGTTAGTCATGGCGGCCTCCTGTCAATTCAATCCTCCCGCGGGTTTGGAACCTGCGGGAGGATTGCAACTACGATTTTTGTGTCACGTCAATGATGATGCTGTCGTCGGTAGCCTTCACACGCTTGTGGCTCGGGCCCTTCTGCGCGACGCGGGCCACCACGCTGCCCCTCTTGGCGATGACCTCCTGCACGTTTTGCGCCCCACCCAGCATTTCCAGTAGCTCCCTGGCGAAGTCAGGGTTGGCTTCCAGTTTCTTGCTTAAAGCCTTTTGCAGGGTGGCGGTGTAGTTGGCGTCGGTGGGGTTGGCGGCCACCAGGTCGCTGGCGCTTTTCACTTCCGCGTCCTTCCCGAAGTGGGTCTTGATTTTCGTCCACACGGCCTGGGCCTGCTTCCAGGTTGCCTCGCCGCCCAGTTCACCTAGCTTCTTGCCCAATCCCTTGATCGCTTCCGTTCCTCCGGCCACCAGGTGGGGCAGGAATGGGGCCAGGAAAGAGACGACCATCTGTCCGGCGTCTGGAGCCATGATTGACCTCCTAATATGATCGTTGCTTGACTCGAGCGGGCTCTCTGTCAACGAATATCCAACGAATAAGCGAATAGCCACGCGGTGCAGGTCTTTCGTTTATTCGTTTCACTATTCGTTGACAATATGCTGCCCGATTAAAATGTCAACCTGCCTGAACCATCCCTGGTATAGCAATGCTATCTGATTGATAAACGTTCCTTAACTGCTATTATAGCACAAAAAGTAAAACAAGCTTAAGTTTGTCTTGTCTGGTTTGCCAGGCCAGCTCCTCACTCTGGCGAACGATGAACTGCCCGTCGTTGCGGCCCAGGAACAAAGTGTGCCCGCCGCCATCAGCCGGGGCCAGCGCCAACGCGGTGAGCCAGGTGTCGGAGTCCTCCTCCCGCGCCAGGGCCGGGTCCTGGAACGACTGCCAGGTCTGGCCGCCGTCGGTGGAGCGCAGCAGGGAGGTGTAGAACAGAACGTAGACCGACTGGTCTTGCTCGAAAGCGGGCGAGGTGACGATTCCCAGCGGGTATTCCCCCGGTTGCAGGGTAAACACCGTCTGCCAGGTGTCGCCGCCATCGGTCGTGCGCTCAATGGTCTGGCCGTATCCACCGCTGCGAAAGCGCACCGGCCTGTCCAGGGCGGGCAATATCTCCTCGATGGGCGGCAGGTCACTGCCGTCGCTGGCCGTGCCGCTGGCGATCATTTTCCAGGTCTGGCCGCCGTCGGTGGAGCGGAACAGGGATTGCCCTCCCGTCCAGTCGGCTAAATTCTGGTAGCGGCAGTGGACCACCACCGTGCGATCTGTGGCGAAATCCGGGGATACGGTGATCTTGTGCACCCGCAGATGAGTGAGGCCCGACCACGTGGGTTGCCAGGTGTCACCGCTGTCCGTGGAGCGATACACACCGTAGCCCATGGAATCGCCCACGAATATCCCGGCGAACAGGGTGCGGTCCGTGGCAAAATCCGGCGAGAGGGCCAGACTGATGGTGGGAGCGTAATACTCGTAGTATCTGCCCAGGGGCAATCCGCCGTGGAGCTGCTGCCAGCTCACGCCGCCATCGGTGGAGCGAAAGATGCCACCTCCACCGGCGACAAAAATGGTGTGGTCGGCGGCGAAATCGGGCGAGAGCACAATGCTGTCAATGGACAGCAACTGGATGACCACTTCGGCGGGAGGTGGTGGGGTAGGGGCTGCGCCGCGATTGGTGAGCACGGTCAACACCGCCCTGCTCATGGCGTACAGCCGGTCGTGGGTGGGATCCACGGTGTGGAAACAATAGTATGGGATGTGTCCCAGCGGGGTGAGGGAGCTCAGGTCCAGCACCAGAATATCCGGCCAGCGGGGTACGTAAGCCTGGCGCGTGACCGGGTTGAGCAAACCGGCGGTAATCCCGTCCAGCCAGGTCTGCACCTGACCGGTGGCATCGCGCACGATCAGGTTGTCGTAAACCATGTAACGCGAGTACTCTACGGTCTCGTAGGTGCGGCCGTCAATGAGCCCGCTGAGCACGGGGATGTCCCAGCAGGTGTGTTCCACGGTGAGGGCCGGGGCTTTCAGCGGGGCACGGGTAGCCGTGTCGAAAAAACGGGGCGCGGGGTAAAGACCGGCGCCCTTCCCCGCCGAGAGAGTGGTCAGCTCAACCACGATCACCTGGCGGTCGGGGTGCACGTGGATGGCAGTGACCTTGTCGCAGCCATTGCACCACTTCAATTCCTGTGCCCCGATGTCGGGAGTAAGCTCGCCCAAGGGAGCGAAAGTGTGCCCATCGAAAACGTAGGCCGTGTAGTTCTGCACATACACCTCGTCAGCCACCGGATTATATGTGGGAACGCCGGGTTGTGTCAGGGTGGTTATCTGCTGCAAAGTATCGGCGTCGAAGACGCGCACACCCAGATCATCTGGACGCGGGCCGCCGTAAAAAATCTCGTGGCCGACGAACACCCGCTTGCCTTTGCTATCCACGGCCACGTACCCGCCCTCTGGTATCGTTCCGGTCACGGCCAGCGCTTCGGTATCCAGCACTGTCACCTCCGGCCCGTAGTCCTCGGCGACGTACAAACGGTGGTTGGCCGCGTCCAGGGTGAGTTTGCCCTGGCCGGGCAAAGTGGCGATTTCGTGGTAATCGGTGGCGTCCAGCACGTGCACTCTGCCCACGTTGTCGCTGACGTACAGCCGTCCGGCGTCGTGGTCAACGGCCAGGTCGAGGAGCTCGATCCCCAACCGGATAATCTGGCGCAGGGTCAATTGTGGTACATCCCGCAGGTCGAGGGTGTGATTCGCGTAGCGAGCAACAACAAGAGTTCCTCGCTCCATATCCAGCGCAAATTCGTCATCGTAGCGAACAGGGATTTTGTTGACCGGTTCGCCACTGGCTGGATCGAGGACGGCCAGCCAGCTTGTGGTCTCCTGGCTGTAGTAAACGTAGGGCTGCCCTGCCCCATCTATCCCCAGCAGCCGCCAGTAGTCGCCGATCTCTGGTGCCAGGCGACTCAGCAATTGACCCGTGTCGGCATCCAGCACCAGGATCGCCGTGTTCCCCTGGACGTACAACCGTTCACCGGCAGCATCCAGAAAGCAGGCGGTGAGGGGGGCTTCCTGGGCGTGGTTAAAAGTATCCACCTGGCGTAGTGTGCTGGCCTGGATGACCACCACCTGCTCTCCCAGACTCAGATACAGGCGGTCGGTGGTCGCATCCAGGGCCAGGCCGATGTCGCTGGAGACGGGAGCAAAGGAGTAAGTGCCCAGCAGAGCCAGATCGTTGGCGGCGCGGGCCTCCAGGTGGTCGCTGAAGACGGCGTAAAGGCGTCCCGCGTCCGCGTCCACGATCAACGGGTTTCGGGTGTACAGGAAATCCGTGGCCACGGTAGCCACTACCTGGTGAGTAACCGCGTCCACGGCAGACAGATAGTTTTTTCCGTTTTCCTCGTGCCCGATGTAAATCCGCCCTCCGCCAATGGCCAGTGGCCCAAGGGATAGCCAGGGCAGAGGTACGGTATCTATCACCTGCTTTTGCTGCACATTCACTATCGAGATACAAGATTGCGTGGTGGCTTCGTGGTAATAGTTCAGCACAGCCGCCAATCCCTGAGACTCGTCCAGAGCCACAGCCTGTGGCTCATAGCCATCGCCCGTCGCCAGCCCGAAATCCACCTCGGTCAGGACGTGGGGTAACGGTCCTTGCTCGGGCAGAAGGGTGGGCAGTGATGTAGGCACAGGAGGGGTGGCTGTTGGCAGCGAAAGCGGGGGCATCGATGGAACAGGCGTGACCTGGCCGGTGGGCAGTAGTGCACTGCAGGCCGGTGATAGGGTGGCAAGCAGGAGAAGAAGTGAGAGAATCTTTCGCTGGTTGCCAATCATGATTTAACCTCCCAGCAGATCTGTAAATCAGCAAATCGGCAAATCGGCAAATCAGCAAATCAGCAAATCAGCAAGTCAAACAAATGCCTCTCTCAGATTTGCTGATTTGCTGATTTGTTAGAAATACCGCCCCAACCCGGCGACCAGCTCAGCCAGGTCTTCGGCGGTGGCTGTCAGACTGACCTCCACTCCGCGGGTGGCATGGGCTACCCAATAGCGCATTACCGGGTCCTGGAAGAAAAAGGCTCGTTCCCGCTCAACTACCAGGTCCACATCCTGCAGCCATTGGAGATAATCTCGTGCCGAACCCGGAGTCACCCTCAGGGCTCGGGCTACCTGCGACGAGGTCAAACCCTCCTCGGTGGCCAGCACCTGGAGAGTGGCTTTCAGTGAGCCATAACCTCGTGCTTTCTGCAGCGACAGATCGTACACATAGCGGCAGAAAGTATAGATGCGTCCTGTCGTGGCCAGGGCCTCAATGACGAAAGCCCGCTGTACGGCTTCTGCGTCGAGAGTCCATCCCCCTATCTCGACCAGGCGGCGCAATCGCTCGCTGAGGGCGGTCACGTAAAAAGGATGGCCGCCGCTCAGGCGGTGGATAGTTTGGGCTACCTCCTCACTTGGTTCATCGTTCAGCAACTTGGCAGCCAGAGCTGCTGTGTCCTGGGGAGCGAAGGGGGTGATGGGCATCTGCGAGAAATGAACAAAGAGCGGACTGTGGTGATCGGCGATGAGGCTGGTCATGGCAGTGATGGCTGAGCCGGACAGAATGTACAGGACCTGGCTCTGGGTCTGCATTGTCGCTCGGAAAAGAGCGATCACATTCTGGCTGTCCTGGAAATTGCTTAGCGTTTCTATTTCCTGGAACTCGTCGAAGATCAGCATGAACTTGCAACCTGCCAGTTGGGCCAATGTTTCCGGGAACTCGAAGGCCAGGCGCAAGATGTTGGGGCGATCAGGACGGGCCGCGCGCAGGGCCTCGGCCAGACGGCGCACCGTGTCGGCCACCTCGCGGTTGCCGGACAGCATCACCTCTCCCATTAACGAAGCGATGTCCAGATAAGAAACCGGACTGGCCTGCCCCCTGGTCAAATACCAATAGCATACCCAGCCCACGTATCCGGTGGCGAAAGTTTCCGGCGAGGAACAGATGTGGCTGAAGTCCATGTACACCGGGATGATTGTCCCCTCTCCCCCGCCCCTTGCTTCCTCGGACAGGAGGGTACGGCGTACCAGTTCCTTGAGCAGCAGTGTCTTCCCGATGCGCCGCAAACCGAACAGTGAGGTATGTTCCTGGCGGCCCTGACGCAATTGCTCGCGGCGGTATTCCAGCTCGGCCAGTTCGCGTTCACGGTCGGTGAACAGCTTCTGTTGCTCCTGCGGGTAGAAATAGCGCATTTAGGTCACCTCCCCATACGGTCATTTGACCTAATTGTATCACATTGAGGACGGATGGGCAAACTGGGGGATTTTTAGGTTTAATGACCATAAGGTCATTTGACCTAAAGTGACATCCATGCCGCAGTAAATTTTAATGCGGCATGGATGCTGCAACCAATGGGACAAGCACTTCGTATAGACATAATAACTTTCTCAATTCTCTGCGGGCTGTGTAGTAAACAGATACTTCTCATCAGCATGGAATGGTTCAATGCCTTGTCAACGAATAAACGGATGGACTGCGGTCATGATCATTCGTTTATTCGTTTCACCATTCGTTGACAATAAATTTTTTCTCTTTCTGCGTTCTCCGCGGACTCTGCGGTAAATCACGAGACACCGTTCGACCGTCGAACGGTGACATAATGTTAAGGCATTGTACACGATGTGGCAATCGGGTAGTGTCCTTGTGGTAAGCGTATTGTGTTGGGGACGCGTAGTAACGACTTCAGTCGTTAATGCCTGTTTTGTAGGGCGGTTTCGGCTTGCTTCCAGCTCATAACGGCCATCCTTGTGAGTTTGACAAGGGGCTGGTTTACTGCTATAATTGATTTAAGATAATATGTCTTATCTTAAATAAATGGCTATAAGGAGATAACCATGACAGACGATCCACTTCCCTACCCTGACTTTTCGGCGATGGTGTCTGAGTTCCTGGATAGCTTACATGGCAGCCCGCGTACCAGCAAGACGTATACCACGGGCCTGGGTGCTTTCCAGTTATTCCTGACCGACCTATCTCCAGCGGGCCAGACTCCCCCTGCCCCACCCTCCCTTGAAGCGCTGAACGCTGACGTGCTGGCCCGTTTCTACCGCTGGCTGATGGAAAGGGAATATTCCCGTTTCACTGTGCGCACTTATCTGGCTGCTGCCACGGCTTTTCTATCTTATCTCTTCAGTCAGGACCTTTTGCCTGCGGGGTTTTCCATCGAGAAGGCCCGTGAACGGTTGCGCCAGGTCTCGCGGCCTGTGCCCTACCCTATTCCTCGTCCGGATCCAGAACTTCCCCGGGTGATCCAGTACTATGACAGTTTGCCTTTGCCTGAAGGGGATACCCGGCAAGGGTATCTGGCTCGCTTGCGCCTGCTGCGCAGTCGGGCCATTGTACACACCCTGTATGCTTCCGCCGGACGCATTGCCGAAGTGGCTGCGCTGGATCGCAAGGATGTGGCTGATGGGCGGCGCAGTGAGGCGGTCGTCACCGGCAAGGGCGACCGCCAACGCTTTATTTTCCTCACTGTGGAAGCTCAGCGGGCCATTGCCGCTTACGTTGGAGCCCGGCAGGACGAATATCAACCTCTGTTCATCTCTCATGGGCGCGATTATGGAAAGCGGTTGAGCGAGGTAAGTATCTGGACCACAGTGCGGCAGGCAGCACGGGTGCTGGGCCTGACGGTGACGCCCCACGACTTCCGCCACTTTCGAGCCTGCCAGATGTTGGAGGAAGGGGCTCCTCTGGAGGCAATTCAGGACATTCTAGGGCACGCTGACATCAGTACCACCAGACGGGTGTATGCTCAGTATTCCAAGCCGGCCATTCGGGAGATTTTCACCCGTACCACCCTCGCTCCCGACGAGGCACTAGAGCGATGGCGGACGCGGCGTCGCCGTGAGGCGGAACAGGCACAAAGCGAGGAGGAGTGAGATTCGTCGGCATCAGCCAAGCAAGCTTTGGACTTTCTGTTGCAGCTCGCGGATGTTCACGGGTTTTTCCAGGAAGTCATCTGCCCCCGCTCGCAAGGCGTGAGCGATGTTCTCTTCACTAGCGTATCCGGTGACGATCAAAATCTTTATGTGCTGATAGGCGGGGTTGGAGCGGATCAACTCGCAGACTCCGAAGCCATTCACGCGAGACATCATCAAATCCAGGATGAGGAGATCAGGTTGAAAGTCAGACAGCTTTAAGCCTGCCTCAAAGCCATCGGTTGCCGTTTCCAGTTCGTAAGGGCCATCCGCCAGCGCTCTGGACATCACTGTCAGTACATCCGGTTCGTCGTCCACGATCAGGATGCGCTTGTGGCTGTGTCCTGTGAAGAACGCCTGATCAAGGGGCATTCCACTCTAATGAGGAAATCGCGGAAGTCGGACTGGCGGATGCGGTAATGTCCGCCGGGGGTAGTATACGCTTTGAGCTTTCCACTTCTGATCCAGCGGAACACGGTGACCAATGAGACCTGACAATAGCGAGCAATGTCGCTGGTGGTCAGCAACTTATCCGGTATCACAAGTGCCCTGCCCTTTCTCTGGAGTATGAACGGGAATGATTATATCATAGAATTGGCCAGGGCGAAAGTGTCATTATCTTCGCATAGTGTTATGTAACTAACAGAAAGCAACAAAGGGCTGTGCCTCTATAAGCACTATTACTATGCGAAATATATCAAACCGCCGATGTGCTTGCCTGCCTCTTGATCATCCTATGCTGCCCGACGGCAAATAACCTGCCCTTGCCCGTATCAAGTCCAGCAGAGAAATCTTCTGCTTGAGTAAGACCAAAGGCCGTAGCCATGGTGATCAATGCCGCCCGGTAACCCTCACGGTATGCACGCAGATAACGCGGGTCTGCCATCCCTTGTCCCCCCGACTCCCCGTCCGAACCGGTCAGGGCCAGCTCCAGGGCTGCTACCGTGGTCGCTGAAGCCTGCTCGGCAGCACTCAGGGCACGTAGGATGTCCTCTCTAAACCAGATATCCAATCCCATCTTTTCCTCCTTGGCAAATCAGCAAACCAGCAAACCAGCAAATCGGCGAGTCAGTGAGTTAGCGAGTTAGCAAAGAGAGCAATCGCGGGGTAACCATACGTGGAGCAGTGGCATGGGCGGGCTTGGTCAGTAAGCCCTCCTGTTCCCAGCGCTCAGCCAGCTTGCGGATGTGCCAGGCGCTGGTCCGTTCATCGCCAGCGAAAGCGCGGGCCAGTTCCCCAATCTTGAATCCTCCTCCCAGATGCTCTACTGCGTATGCCACCAGGTCTCGCTCAACAGGTTCCAATGGAGGTTTAGTTAGTCTACTACCCAACCGCTCAGCCAGGGCCATGATCTGCGCGTCGTTTACCAGAAAGCCCTGTAGCTCCACCAGTTCGGCATCCAGACGGGCCAGCATTCGGCCGCGTATCTCACGCGATAGTTTCTCGGCGCCGCTTACGCCCAGGATAGTGCGGCTGTGTTCTGGTGTGGCTACACGAAAGGCAATGCGCGTACTGAGGTTGCCCTTGATCAACGTGTTCAACACCTCAGCCTTGGGATTCTGGGTGGCCAGGACCAGGATGATGCCAAAACTGCCCGCTTTGCTGGCCAGGCGAATCAGATTGGTGTAGAAACGGCTACGCAATCCGCACTGCAAGGCAATGTCTGTTACCTCATCAATCACGGTCACAATCAGGGGTAAGGGTTTATCCGCGCGGCTGTTATAGGTCATCAGATTTTTGGCGAAATAGCCGGTGAACAAGCGACGCCGACGGTTCATTTCGCCCATTAGCCAATCGGTGACCTCGCCCGCCTGTTTAGGCTCCTCGGCGATGGGTACAACCAGATGCGGGATGCCCGCATACGCGGTGAATTCCACGCCCTTGGGGTCTATAATGGCCACGTTGAGCCGGTCAGTGCCATAGACGTTTAACAGGGCAGCGAGCAGGCAGTTCAGCCAGGTGGACTTACCCGAACGCGACTCACCTCCGACCAAGATATGAGAGGTGTCCAGCAGGGAGCGCCACACCGCGCCCTGGCAGCCCTGGCCTATAGGTATCATGTACTCACCTGGTGGCCGGCTGTCCACATCCAGCTCGACGCGCTTCGGTAACCGGCCTTTGGGTTCGGGAGAAAGTACCACGCAGTAGGTCAAACCGGTGGTGTTCAGTTTTTTCACCGGTTTGCCAACCACGGCGGTGAGATGATGCAGGGTATCACGGTGAGCCAGTTTATTCACCGTGACTTTACGGGGCAACCGTTGCAAGTCCACTTCCAGCAAGCCATATTGATCCCCCACCACCCCGATCCGCGAATACGAGACCTCGACCAAGTGACCGTCTTTGGTCTCATAACACAATCCCATCCTGGTCAGGGCCTGCTGGATGCGACGGGCGGCCTCGGTAACTTCCCAGCGGGGGTCTCTGAGAATATTCTGCTCGTCCGGGTACTTACTCATCGTTCACCTCCTCGAGCAGGCGGGCCACGTGAGAGGGTTCGATGTCCCAGACCTCTGCTGGCGGGATGGGGCGCGACAGTCGCCGCTCGGGGGGGATAATGGCTTCCACCAGCCGCTGGCTTTGCAGGTCAATGCCATTACCGGACGAAGCAGCCCGCAGCGCCTGCGCTGCCTGAGCCTGCCCCGTGACCCGCAACTGATCGGCCTCGAATCCTGGCGCAGTCAAATGGCTGACCCCCTGGGCGCTATAAAGGGTAGTAGGCATAGGCGCGCGGTTCGGATCGTGGAAAAAGCGAATTCTGCCTATCCGTCCCTCCCGAATGGGATAAAGGCCAGCTTTGTCCGGGTAAATCGTGTCCGTCCGGCGTAGAACAAAGCGCACGGCTCCCAGGCCAAGCCCACCGAGGGTCAGCAGGGTTATGGCCGCCAATCCGACCCGAAAAGCGATGGTCACCACCTGCAAGCGGCGAGCCGTCTCCAAACGCAGGTTGGCCATCTCCCGTTCGACAGTCGAAGGCTGGTCCGAGTTTGTATTGGCCAACAACATGCCGATAATTAACATGGCAGCGATCAGGGCAACAATGGTGAAAGATAACACCTTGTTCATCGGCCCACCTCCCATGGGAAATCAGCAAATTGGCAAATCAGCGAATCAGCAAATTGGCAAATCAGTAAGTCAATAAAACGGCATAAGGTAGTTCAGAGGCAGTTAAATTATAGCACATTTGTTCTAATAATGCAAGTCCGAATAGAAGGGCTGGCGATTACCCTTATCTTACCACAGAGCCCGCAGAGAAGTAGAAAATGGTATTGAAATCATACCACGTTTTTGCCATAATGTCAATAATAAATCACTAAACTTGACATTTTGGCACAATCGTGCTATAATGATAATGGATAACCCGGGCTTAAACCCGGGTTACGTACAATGGGTCCTAATCTGGAGTTGGGCAATGTCTACTAGATTTGGGGAATTGCTACGCGAATACAGACGGCGCGCCAGGCTTTCCCAGAAAGACCTGGCAGAGAGGACCGGTTATCATCCCAGCTATATCAACCGCCTGGAGCGCGGTCGGCGCATGCCGCCGCGCCAGTACGGTACGATCCAGGACCTGGCGGCTATCCTGCAGCTTACACAAGAGGAAACTAATGCCCTGCTGGCTGCTGCCGGCCTGGAACCGGTTTTGTTCACTCATATTCCCGCCGAAGCAGATACCCCTCGTTTGCGGCGGATCATCGAAGGGCTGGTGGCACTGCATCGCGCGCCGGGCATTGATGATGCACAAATCGCTTTCGTCGAAGACGCGATCTTGCTCCTGCTGGATAGTTTCAGTGTGGCGCGGCGCACTCCGCCAGATACCTCTTTCAGCGAGGAACTGGTGGACGATTTGTTGAGCGCGGTGATCACCGGCAGCACAGAATATGGCCAGGATAATTTGCTGACCGTACTGGAGGAAATAGCCAGAGGGGACGCGTGGGAACTGAAACGGCGGATTGCCGAGGCGTTGCCCGGCTTATTGAAAGCCAATCCATCGCGGGCTCTATCCCTGATGCACATATTGCGCACAGATCCGCCCCACCCCGAATGGCGCACCGATATCCGCCGCCGGGTGATTGAGGCCACGCCGGTACTCTATAAGCTGAATCCCGAAGCCACCCCTTCCCTGCTCCGCTGGCACGAAGGCGATGAAGTATACGCTATCCTGGCTGCCCTGGAGGCTCTGGATACCATCGGCGACGAGCGTCTGCAGGCAGAATTGGAATCAGAATTGCTCAGTCACGTATCGTCTGAGCAGCAAAATATTGTCGAGTTTTATGTAAAATTACTGGAAGCTACTCGCACTCGACCGGATGAGGCTCTGAGCATGATAGAAAGCGCCAAAGGCGGGGACCGGCTGACCAGAACGTGCATTACCCGTTGTCTGGCCTGTCTGCTACCCACTCGCCCTGCCGAGGCCCTGGGGTATATGCGCTTTTTCCTGCGCCGCGAGGGTGGAGTTCCTGCCGAGCATCAGAATGTACGCCGGCCCTTGTCACGCGATCTGCCACAGATCATCGCCGTCCTAGATGGGTATCACGCTCAGGCTGAAGAAGTGATCCGCGAACTGGCCCAGGACGAGGATGTGCACATCCGCCGCGCCCTGTCCGATATTCTGCCTGCCCTGATCCAATCCCATCCGAGACTGGCCCTGGATTTGATTCGGAGTTACCTGATCCATGACCCAGACCATTATGTGCGCGAGCGGACAGGGAAGATTCTGCCCCGGCTGGCGACTTTGTATCCGGACGAAGTGCGCGAAAGTTGTCTGGCTTTGTTGCGCCAGGGTAAAAAGCTGTCTGGGTGACTCAGGGGAACTCTAGGGAATTTTTCTTATGAAACAGGCGTTGGCTTTTGTTCTCACTCCTTACAATAAAAATTCCATTGCCGCGCTGACTGGCGCACTGGAGACGGATCCGCGCACCGAGACGTTGCCGCTGCACTTCGTGCGCGCGCGGGGGGATTGGGCACGGCGCGTGGCCCGCCTGGCCCGCCATCACGAGCGGCTGATCGTGGCCCTTTCTTTCGCCACGCTCAGCGTGCCAAATGTTGCTCAGGAGTTGGCCCGGCTACGCACACTGGACCTGCCGGGCGTGACGGTGATCGCCGGCGGACCTCATCCCAGCGGCGATCCACAGAGCACGCTGGATATGGGAGTGGATGCGGTGGTGGTCGGCGAGGGGGAAAGTGCACTACCTGCGCTGGTGGAGCGGCTGCTGAGCGGGGAATCCGTGGTCGGCTTGCCAGGGGTGGTCACGCGCGATGCCAGCGGACAGGTCGTCAAAGGGCCGCGCCCGCCGCGGGTGGACCTGGACGAATACCCGCCGTGCGGACTGCGGCATCGCCGCTTCGGGCCTATTGAGATCAGCCGGGGCTGCCCATGGGCCTGTAGTTTCTGCCAGACGCCGTTTCTGTTCGGCGGGAAAATGCGCCACCGCTCGGTGGAGGCCATCGCCGCCTGGTTGGACCTGGCCTGCGCCGCCGGCTATCGCTACGCTCGCTTCGTCACCCCGGACGCTTTCGCCTACGGCTCGGAGGACGGCAAGACACCCAACCTGGAAGCCATCGAGCGGCTGTTATGGGAGGCCGGGCGTCGCGTGGGCCGCAATCAGGTCTATTTTGGCTCGTTCCCTTCGGAGGTGCGCCCGGAAAACGTGACCCCGGAGACAGTGGCCCTGGTGAAGAAGCACGCCGCCAACGACAATCTGGTCTTCGGCGCGCAGACCGGTTCACCGCGCCTGCTGCGGGCCCTGCGCCGAGGCCACACCGTGGAGGACGTGTACCGCGCCACCGAGGTCACCGTGCGGGCCGGGCTCACCCCCTACGTGGATTTCATCTTCGGTCTGCCGGGGGAGACCGAAGAGGACCGCGAGTTGACCCTGCGCATGATTGCCGCTCTTACGGCCATGGGTGGTGTGATTCACTCGCACACTTTCATGCCCCTGCCGGGCACGCCGCTGGCCCACGCCCAACCGGGCCGGGTGGACCCACAGTGGCACGCCCTGCTCGACCGGTTGGCCAGCCAGGGCCAGCACATTGGCCAGTGGAGAAAGCAGGAGCAATTGGCCGCCCTGGTCAGCACATAGGGCAAAGGTGCGACGCACTTGCGAAGTGCGTCGCACCTTATTTACCGGCGTGAGCACCGGGGTCGAGGTCACGAAAGGCCGCGGCGGGCCGAAGGTGCGGGGCATCGGCGTCGTGGTGGGGCTATCTTCCCCGACAGTAGTAAAGTGTAGCACGAAAGAGCGCCGCCCCTGGCGATAGAAGACAACCTCCACTACAGCGTTAGGACGGAGCAGACCTTTGGGATCGTAACGTATTCTTTCATCCCCTCCCAGCCACTCCCCCGAATGGAAAGGCAGTCCCCATACCAGTGCTGCCATTGGTCGCTGACCTTGAGGGTCACGGCAAATTATTGCAACACAACAACCTGCTCACCACCCGCCGCAGCCCCTCGGCCACGGTGTCCGTAATCACGTACTCCCGGGCGTAGGACGCTTTGCGCTCCTCGTCGTTGATCTCGCCACCCTGACCACCAGGGGTGGTTTGGTGGGTGGGATATCAATGACGTCGCGGATGCGAAGGGTCATGTTTCATCCTCCTCCTTCAACCTCGCCCAGCGCTCCCGCACTTCCTGTACCCCCTTCGGCCTCTTCTGGCAAGAATCCGAGACCGGCCGCCAGGCACCACAGGGCGTTCAGTTGCCGCCAGCGCAGTTCCACAGATAGGTGCGACGCACCTCGGAGGTGCGTCGCACCTGACTGTCACCCCATCACCACATGAGGGCCAGCACTTTGATCGGCAAACCACGCCCTTTGATCTCCGCCGCCACCTGCGGCCCGCTCATCCCCGACACCACACGCTCACCCCCTCGATGGTGGCAGATCACACGTTACTCTCCGTCAACAGCGATGTCCTTTATCTAGCAAATAGTGCCCAGTTTTCACTCTGAATTGGCACCAGGGCTTATAAACCAAATCCGAATGGAGCCATCCTCGGAGCCAGCAGCAATCCGTCCGCCATCGGGCGAGAAAGCCACACTATTCACATCTCCACCTTCGACTCGCATCCGCTTCAGCGGCACCAGCGATTGATCAGTTACCGTCCATATTTGAACAATCCCATTGCTGCCCGCCGTTGCTAGCAACGTGCCGTCCGTAGAAAGAGCCAGACTTGTTAGACTATTATGGGTAGGTACGATATTAGTTTGCCCTGCGGACGTATTCCAAAAATGCACCCTACCATCGCGATCCCCATAGATTAATGTCGCTCCGTCCGGTGAAAACGCTAAGCCTACCACTCCACTATCCGACCCGTGCAAAACATCCACTAAGACACCGTCCGCAGTTCTCCACAGATATACACTCCCTTGCAGCGTTGCGGCTGCCAGCATAGCGTCATCGGGTGAAAATGCTACTTGAATAATATTTTCACAGCCAGGTTCAGGTTCTTTCCACACTCGCACGAATGCACCTGCTACCTGCGAAACCCAAACGGCTCCTTGCCATGCCCCAGCCGCCATGAGCTGTCCATCTGACGAAAAACTGAGACTGGTCACCCAGTAAGGATGATCTGCTTCATATCGGCCTATCAACTGACCATCCGTCACGCGCCGCAAAAGCACGCCGCCTTCTTTGGCACTGGATGCCAGCAATTCCCCGTCGGGGGAAAAAGCTACAGCATAGACAGGGAGAGCGGAGGAAAGGTCCGATGGATCATGGGTAGCAAACTTGAGATCTCCATCCGAAGTGCGCCATAAATGTACAGCACCTGACGCCGAGCTTGATGCCAGCAACGATCCGTCGGGGGCAAAGGCGATTCTATTCACGCCACCGTAGCCCTCCAACGTAGTGCCTAACACACCATCACCAACATGCCAAATGTGCACAGCCTCCCAGGTGGAAGCAGCCAGCCGATCCCCATCGGGTGAAAAGGTCAGGCGCACCATAACCCCTTCGGCTGGGGCTTCCAGCCGCTTGACCAAACTCCCGTCAGAGATTCTCCACAGCGATACCATGCCACGTTCTCCCCTCGACGACTCGCCTTCCAGACCGGCGGCCAGAAATTTCCCATCCAGGGAGAAAACAAGGTCTCTTACCCCAACGTATAGTCCAATTTCCAGCCTCTTTAGAAGAGAGCCATTGCCCACCCCCATAGATAGATGGCTTTTTCTTCTCCAGAAGAAGCGAGTACCTTGCCGTCTGGTGAGAACGTTATATTCTGGAGTTTCCCCCCAGGGCTTTTGAAAGTTTGGAATGTCCCGTCCGACACACGCCATAGGCGCACCCAATCACCCCACCCGACAGCCACCCGGCTACCATCGGGAGAGAAAGCTACAGGACCGATCGCCCCTATACTCTCCAGAGTTTTGATGGGAGTCCCCTCGGGAATTCGCCAACCTCTCACTTTGCCGTCTCCGGACCAGGAGAAGAGGATACTGTCTATCGAGGAAAAGGACAGATTCCTGATCTCGCTACGCCCAGGTAAGGCTGTAACCGGTTGTCCAGCCGATACTTGCCACACGCAGATCTCGCCGCTGGACAATCCTGCGGCGACGAGTGCGCCATCGGGTGAAAAGGAAACGCGAGACACCGGCCTTCCCTCTGCAAGCAACCTGAATTCGTTGACCTCTTGAGATTTGTAGATATGGACACCAGTCGAGGATGCTACAGCCAACCATTCACCGTCTGGCGAATATGACAAGTCATTTGCTATCCCTTTCCCCAGCAGCAGTCCCCCATCAGTGGATACAACGGAGCAAACATCCAATCCGGGTTGTCCGGTTCCAGAAGGCGATTCCTCACCCATGGATGCCTCTACCGTCAACGTTCCGGGGGCAGCAAATGTGGCCGATGATCTCCCCTGGGGCGGATTGCAGCCATACAAAGCAGTGCTGGCAAATGCGACGAGACAGGCTACACACAAGAACCTCTGCAGCGGAAGCTTTTTCATCACTCCACCTCCGTCCCTAAAGTCGGATT
>JANLFX010000005.1 GCA_024653325.1 Anaerolineae bacterium | reverse complement strand
GATGTCAAGGTGCATCCTGACAACCCGACGTATAACGTGGTCGCCATTTACGACCCCCGCTTTCGCCAGCCGCTGCTCCTGGGTTGCCCCCTGCGTCTAGACGGGGCTGCATTGCGCGGGCTGTTCCGAGATCGCTGGCCAGTCGAGCAGATACCCATAGCCGGTAAACAGATGCTAGGCGGGGCACGGCAATTTGTCTTTGCACCGGAGTGCTGTCAACGCCTGCCCGAATTGAACCTGTTGGCCGGTTCCATCGTCACCTACCTGGCAGCCACGTTGCCCGCCGTCCCTACCGGCTTTTGGGATCGTCACCCTAAACCAACACCCGGACGGCTGCGCCGTCTGTTGGCGAGGACGACTTTTCCAAAGTCTTGGCCATTGCCGGGGCGACTTCGGAAAAAGGCCAGCGTCTTTGACCACTTACCCAAGGGAATCCTGGGCCATCGGCGCACCAGACAGGCTATACCCACCTGAAAACCGGCACACGTGCCCATTCTCAAGGTTCTTTTGCCCCCGGAAGAGGCTTTGACTACCTCCGGGACTCAATGTCGCGTGTCGCTGCCATCCGGCAGTAGACCAAATTAGCGGAAACTATAGTTCGTATCCTGCCCGGCTGCGATGTATCCAGATCAATGGCGTGCGTTGTTGGCCCAACTGCAGGCTGTAACCCCTCTTGAAGCCCAGGAAACCGGTACTATACTGTACAAGCAGCGGTTCGCTGTCAGTGGCTTCCACCAATGGCCGGCGCAGGTGTACCTGATCGGCGGGAAGCCAGGGCCAGGTCTGTCCTACCGGGATAACCAGTTTCTGCCCCAACCAGGCCCAGTTCTCAATGGTTGGGTTGGGCCGGTTCTTGTCGAGGCTGGCGATTTCAGTTTGGAAACCTGCCGGTGTAGCCAGGGCGACCTCAGCCTGTACAGTGGTACCAATGCCAACCTGGCTTTCGATGATCAATCGCCCACCGATAGCCATCATGCGCTCCTCCATGTTTGCCAGCCCCAGTCCCCGGCGTGCTTTTGTGGTGTCGAACCCCACACCGTTGTCGTGAATGGTCAGCGATACCTGTTCGGGAATGCAGTGCAGACGCACATCTGCGCGAGTGGCTCTAGCATGTCTGGCCACGTTGTGCAGCGCCTCCTGGGCCACGCGGTAAAGGGCCTCGGCCACCGCTGGGGGCAAGAGCGCATCGTTGCCCTGCACCTCCAGGTAGATCAGGATATGCCCCTGCGCGCCGAAGAGCAGCGTGTAGTCGTTGAGGGCTGTCGCCAGACCACGTTCCTGAAGCGAACCGGGGCGCAAATCCTCGATCAGGCGGGTCATTTCGTGTTGAGCGGTCTGGGCCGTAGTCTCAGCCTCACGCACCATCTCGGCCAGATCGTCAGGGACACCTTGCAGAGCATCGAAGCGGGTGCGGATGGCGCTGGTCGTCATCGCCAGGCTAAAGAGGTGCTGCTTGACGCTATCGTGCAATTCGCGGGCCAGCCGATTGCGCTCTTCGACCACGGTCAAGGCGCGCACCTGATCGCTGAGGCGCGCGTTGCGTTCCCGCAGTTCATCCAGGTCTTGTTCGTCGTGCTCCAGGTGCTCGGCTAAGAGGTCCAGTTTACCCGTCAGCAAACCCAGATCATCGGCAGCAGGGTCGGCGATGCGTATCGAGAGATTGCCGCGCAACCAGGCGTTGCTTACGTCGCTGGCGCGTTGCAGACGGCGTGTAAGACGATGGCTGACCCACGCGCCCAGGATCAGCCCAATCAACCCGGCGGTTGCACTGACCAGCATCGCGTTGAATGGCCAACCGGCCTGTTGGGCGATGAAGGGCGCAATTCCCAGGGCCATCCCTTCGGCGGCGAGCGTGGCTACCAAGGTCACCGCCCCGTGGGTGAGGGCCAATCTGGACCGCAAATTCATTCTTGGAGAACGGAGACTGACCTGCATGTGACGCTCCTGTGGACCTCCGGATCCGAGAAAGGACCAGAGGTCTAGGGTTTGTTCACATTATAGCAGAGTTTGCGCTCTTTGTCATCAGGCCCATGGCCAAAACCGAACCTGTACCTGGGTACAACTGCCCCTTGTAGCACTTCCAGTTTCTGCCGTAGGAGCGGTTAACCCTGCTGCAGGTTTTCGAACTCGTGGGAGGGTCACCAACAGTTAAGTCTGAAAGAGGATAACTCTGCCAGTTGATCATTCTTCGGGCCCGGCGACAGGGATAATCAGCACCTGTCCCACCTGAAGCAGGCTAGGGTCCTCGATGTTATTGGCCTCGACGATGGCCTCCACTGTCACTCCGAATTCCTTGGCGATTTTGCTCAAGGTGTCACCGGCCTGCACGGTATAGGTGACGACACCGGTGGTGACAGGGGCGACAGGCGTTAGTATGACAACGGTGGGAACGGATGTCGGAACCGACCTCTCCCCGATGCGCAGGCTCTTGATGGCTCGCG
This sequence comes from Anaerolineae bacterium, assembly GCA_024653325.1. Lineage (GTDB taxonomy): Bacteria > Chloroflexota > Anaerolineae > JACIWR01 > JACIWR01 > JACIWR01. Next base: position 66,139 of record JANLFX010000005.1, on the reverse strand, counting down.
CGAAAACCTCCTCGAAGTCGTCGTAGGTGTCCTTGTGGGAGGAACAACTGAACATATAGGCCACGCCCGGCTCAGGCGGGATGACGATCAATTCCCAGAGCTTGGACTGCCCGCTGGCCCCGATGTGAACCGACTCCGTGGCCGGCAGGGAGCTGACCTCGGTCTTTTTGTACGAGATGAGCCGTGAGCCCATCTGTTTTTCAGTGGCCTCTTTAGCCTGTTCATATTGCTCGTCGGTCAGGGTGCCGGTCAGGCCGGGGTTTTTAGCTACCACGATCACGATTTGGGCGCAGCCTCGACAGTTGTCCAGCCCGCCAGTATACACGCCGCCGATGTAGTCGTAGCCGCCTGCCTGTAGCCCCTTGAGCGAGGTTTTGAGCAGGGTGCTGATCTCCTTCTGCGTTATCTTTTCCCAGTTGGAAGGATACTCGAAGGAAAAGATGTTCTCAGCGAAGGTTACCGGCACAACAGTGACAGACACGGTCGGCGTTGTTCCCCCCGTCTTCTGTGGCGTTCGGGATGACCAGAGGCCAACCCCCATGCACAGAACGCAGGCGAATAGGGTGATACCTCCGATAATCAGCCAGATCAGTCTTTTTCTCCGGCGAGCGGCGGCTTCCTTGCGGAGTTTCGCCAGCTCGGTCTCGCTATCCTCAGGCTTGACGAACCTGGCTTCTTTGACTTGGCTGCCGCAACGGGAGCAAAGCTGGTTCTCGTTCAACTCCACCGCGTCCTTGCAGCGCTTGCAGTAGCCGACCGCTTTGAGGGTTCCTTCTCGCATCAAATCTTTCCGCAGAGCACCGATTGTCTGCTCAGTGGGAGCGGCGGCAGCTCCTTCCATATCCACGCCAACTATCTCTGAGACTACTTTTGCGCCTTTGTGGGCGTGGGGAGAGGCAGCATATTCTGAAAGGTCCGCCAGTGCCTCTGCTTTACGACCCAGCCTGGCGTAAAGCTCCCCTCTTTGCTTGAGGATGTTGGCCTTCTCCTTTTCGGGCGCTGACTCCAGGGCTCTGGTGAAATCGGCGAGGGCCTGTTCTGGGAAAGCTTTGATGTGCCGCTCCGCTCTCTTCACGTACTTCTCGTACTCCGGAGTGCGGGTGAAGGCCATCCTCAGCCCACCGATCAGACAGCCCAAAGCCATGATGCCCAGGGTGATCGGTGAGGCACAACATGGAGGGAGGGCTTCTTCCATGCGCGCAAATAGCCAGGCCAGGCCGATGAAGAGGGCAACGCCCGCGATCCCGGCTATCAGGTAGCCGATCCGTTCGAGGGCGCCCCGGCCAGGTAAGAGCTTGGCCCCGCACTGGCTGCAGGTCGTTTGATCGGGGGAATTTTCCGTCTGGCACTTAGGACAGATTACCATAGGTTCCCTGGTGACTGACGGTTCTCCGGTGACCGATGGCTCTGCTACGTCATATTTACCGCCGTAAACGTCTTTCGCATCGAAGAGAGATTCACACTTGTCGCATGATACCCACCCTGTGGCCGTTGGCGACGATAAATACTTTTCCGTCTCGGCCTCGTATTGCTCTCCTTTGTCTAAGATCGCTTCACAGTGAGGGCATTTCCAGTACCTATCCATAGCAACACCTCCTTAAAATCATCTCTACCTCGGGGAGTGTTAACCAACTGGAGTCTGGCGAATTTCGAGGTGTCCACATCTTGGGATTAGCGACGGGGAGAGCACAAGATGTGGGGGTTCGCAGTAGCGGCTTCAGCCGCTTTTCGCTCTCTTGGACGGCTGAAGCCGTCACTACGAACAAAAACGCCAATGTCCAAAACCTATTTTCTTGAGAAAAATGAATCATCTCGTATTTCACCAGTCTCTTTGGTGTTGGAGCCGAAATCTGGTATAATACCAGCCATGTTGGACGGGAGGCATGATCGTGTCTACAGTAATTCTGAAAAAAGGACGGGCCAAGCCGGTCTTACTACATCATCCCTGGGTCTTCTCCGGAGCCATCGCCCGCATCGAGGGCGAAGCTCAGGACGGCGACGTCGTCGTCGTGCGCGATGCGGGGGGCAATTTCCTGGCCCAGGGCATGCTGAATCGCCGCTCGCAGATCGCCGTCCGCCTGCTGTCGTGGGATGAGAGTGGGGTTATTGACAGCGATTTCTGGCGGACGCGGCTGGCACGGGCCATCGCCGCACGCAAAGTACTGACCGACGATCCGGGGACTACCGCCTATCGTCTAGTCAACGCTGAGGCGGACCTGCTACCCGGCCTGGTCGTGGACCGCTACGACGATATTCTTGTTGTGCAGTTCCTCACCCTGGGGATGGACGTCCGCAAACGAGAGATTGTGTCCCTCCTGGCGGAACTGGTCCAGCCCCGCGGGATCTACGAGCGCTGCGATGAGGAGATGCGAGCCAAAGAGGGCCTGCTTTCCCAGGAAGGTTGTCTGTGGGGTGAGGAGCCTCCTGACCTGTTGCAAATCACGGAAAACGGGCTCCACTTCTGGGTAGACATCAAGCGGGGTCAGAAGACAGGCTTTTATCTTGACCAGCGGGAGAACCGGCGCCGTGTACAGGTTTATTGTCCGGGCCATACTGTGCTCAACGCTTTTGCTTACACCGGCGGGTTCGCCGTGTACGCCGCTGCCGCCGGTGCAGAGCACATTACCAACATAGATAGCTCTGCCGAGGCGCTGGACCTGGCGAAGCGGAACATGGCCCTTAACGGCTTTGCCGCCCGCGACGACGAATTCGTTCAGGGTGACGTGTTCCAGATACTGCGCTACTATCGTGACCAGGGGCGCTCCTTTGATGTGGTCATTCTTGATCCGCCCAAATTCGCTCACACTCAGTCCCAGGTGGAACGGGCCGCCCGTGGTTACAAGGACATCAATCTGCTGGCCTTACAGCTTGTGCGACCAGGGGGCGCGCTTGTCACTTTCTCCTGCTCCGGAGCGATCAGCGCTGACCTGTTCCAGAAGATTGTCTTTGGGGCCAGTGTGGACGCGGGACGAGACGTGCAAATCATTGAGCGCCTGTCCCAGGGTGTGGATCACCCGGCATTGTTATCATTTCCGGAATCCCAATACCTCAAAGGGTTGGTGTGCCGGGTATGGTGAGACGTTTCAGGGAGCAGCTTGTTTGCTCACCCGGAAGCGGCAGGCTTCCGCGCCAAGGGCTATACATTCCACTTCCTCTACGGCATGGGGTTCGCCGGTAGCCCATTGCATCATCTCATCAACGACCGCCACGGGGATGTGGCATACAGGCCGGATCACTGGCCTTCCTGTAGCCACGGCCTGCCTCATAATTTCAGCACAATAAGGACACGAGGTCATAACGAGGTCAAAATAGCTATCCTTTTCTTCCAGGTGATGGGGGGTGCCATAGATTTCCTCGCCCTCCTTGCACAATTGCTCCAGAACAATCTGCATCCGTTTGGTAGTAGGCAGGAGTTTGAGGGCCGTGCCGGCTACGGCAAACCGGGTGGGATGGTGCTTGCGCAACTCGGCGGCCGCTATTCTCCCGCCCCGCAGAAACAAGGGTTTTGCTCCTCGGGCGCCGAATATCTCGTAGATGTGGGCCAGGAGGCAAGAGTATTCTGGAACAGTAATAGACGGAGATTCGTCGAGGGGGGGTAGGGCATTGTTATATTGCTCTAATCCAGCCTGTCGGAGAAGCATGACCAGGCTGTGATGCCCCATCATCTCATCTACCAGGTTAAACAAGATGCGCAGGATCAAGGTGGGTATTCTTTTTTCATCCATCTGCATTTCTCCCTTCGTTTCTTGGTGAGGGACGGCACTTTTGCTTTCTATTATACCACAGCTTACTCCGATTGAGGCTATGAGTTAGCGAGCTATCGGAACCAGCAACCAACAACGAGAACGGAGGCTTTGATGCATCTTAGACGCAACCTGATAGCCCGCTGTCTGGCGGTAATCTTATCGTCTCTGATCGTTGTACGACCGGCCTCGGCGCAGGATCAGCGATTGGTGCTGGCCTTCTATTACACCTGGTACGACACTGGCCAGTGGACGACGGATAAAGTCCCCGATTTGCCCATTATAAGCTACAACTCCCGTGATCGGGAGACCATCGAACGCCACGTGGATCAGGCGCGAGCGGCGGGGATTGACGCTTTCGTCGTTTCCTGGTATGGCCCTCAGGAGGAGAACAATCAAACCGAGACCAATTTTCGCACCCTGCTGGACGTGGCTCAGGCCAAGGGCCTGCGGGCAACCGTAGACGTTGACCTGGGGGCCTCGCCCTTTCTGCACGGCGCCGGTGACGTCAGCGCAGCGCTGCGGCACGTATTGACCGTCCACGCTCAACACCCAGCCTTCTTGCGCTACGGGGGCAAGCCCCTGATCTTTTTCTGGCGGCAAGGGCGCTTTTCCGTGGAGACATGGCAGGCCATCCGCGCTAAGGTGGATCCTGGTCACAATAGTTTGTGGATTGCCGAGGGGGTGGACCTGGATTATCTGGCAGTGTTCGACGGACTGCACCTGTATAACATCACCTGGGATCCACCATCGGACGTAAGTTATACTCTATCGCGTTGGGGCGAGCGCGTTCGCGAGTACAACGCCACCCACGCCACGCGCAAACTGTGGGTGGCTACGGTAATGCCCGGCTACGACGATACCAAAGCTCCCGGTCGGGCACATACCTATCGCTACGACCGGCGGAACGGGGAATATTATCGCCAGACCTGGCAGGCCGCCATTACCAGCTCACCCGACCTGGTTATCATCACCAGCTTCAACGAATGGGTAGAGGGGACGATGATTGAACCCAGCGTCAGCTACGGCAATTTATACCTGGACATCACCGCCCAGGAGTCGGCTCGTTACAAATCTGCTATTGCTTCTGAGGAGATTAACCCAACTCCGACGCCTGTGGCAACGCCCACTGCTACTCTCCCATCTACGGCCACGCTCACCCCTTCACCCACCGTTACCCCGTCGCCGACGGCCACTTCAACAGCCACGTTCACCCCTTCACCGACCGCTACTCCGACGCCCACGGCGACTGCCACTACGACAGCGACACATACCCCCTTGCCCACGCCTGCTTCACCTGTGGCTACCCCGCTCCCGACGGTGACCAATTCGTCACCGGACTCGGTGGCAGGGGCCTGCCCGATCATGGCGGTCCCGGCGACTGTGGGACTGGTCGCATTGGTTCTGGCCGGAGGGGTATTCGTGATCAGAGCTTCAAAGCATAGGAAGTGAGTTAAGGAGGAGAAACGGCAAATGGAACGCATTGTGTTTATGGGTACGCCCCGCTTTGCCGTGCCTACCCTGGAGGCGCTGGCCACTCAAGCCAGTTATGAACTGGTCTGCGTGGTTACCCAACCAGACCGTCCGGCTGGCCGGGGGCGCAAACTGGTCGCCTCCCCCGTGAAAGAAGCCGCCCTGGCCCGGGGATTGCCGGTCTGGCAACCGGCAACGCTGCGCAATCCCCAGGCCGTGGAGAAACTGCGCGCTCTGTCACCCACGCTAATCGTGATCGCTGCGTTTGGGCAAATACTCAGGCCGGATGTGCTGGCCATACCGCCCAAGGGCTGTCTGAACGTCCACGCTTCACTGCTTCCCCGTTGGCGGGGGGCAGCCCCTATCCCGGCAGCCATCTTGGCCGGCGATAAAGAGACCGGGGTGACGATCATGCTCCTGGACGAGGGCATGGACACCGGTCCCATTCTGGCTCAGACTCCCTTGTCCATTGACCCTGCCGATACAGCCGGCTCGTTGACCGAACGGTTGGCTGTTCTGGGCGCCGATTTATTGATACAAACCCTGCCCCGTTGGCTGGCCGGGGAGATTCAGCCGCGCCCGCAGGATCATAGCCAGGCCACGATGTGCAGGCCGCTGCGCAAGGAAGAGGGGTGGCTGGACTGGACGCGCCCGGCTGGGCAGTTGTCACGGCAGGTGCGAGCCTATAACCCCTGGCCGGGAGCCTATACGATGTGGCAAGGCCAGCGGCTTAAAGTGTTGCGCGCTGCACTGGTGGAGTGGCACGGGGCCCAGCCGCCGGGACAGGTAATCACCTTGCCTGAGGGAACGGCGGTGACTACTGGCGAGGGTGCATTGCTGCTTTTCGAGGTGCAACTTGCCGGTAAACGGGCCATGTCCATTGCCGACTTTCTGCGCGGCCAGCAGGAATTCCTGGGCTCACACCTGGGCTGAGAACTTGTTCGAAAACCACAAAGGACACGAAGGACACAAAGGGTTTAAAATATTCCTTAGCCAGTTTTAGTTGATTCTGGCGCAATTTTGTGGTATTATCAGGCAACCCCGACTTCTGCTACTATCCTCTCCTCAGCTCGAGACCAGTCGCCACCAGCCATCTTCACAAACCACATTCTTTGACAATTGAATCAAGTTTTCACCGCCGAGGCGCTAGCACGCAGAGAAATAAGAACTCTCTTCCAGTTCATACCTTGGCGTGCCTTGCGCCTTTGTGTGAGGCGGCTTATTTCCGAGGAAGCGTAGTGCTAAACCACTGAAAAACAGGTCCAGTCCCCAATGCTTGCACGGAAAGGAGGTGAAAAAACGCTATGAAGAAGCTGGAAGGCCCATTCATTCTGGTCAATCCAGAGCGTTGCGTGGGCTGTCACACTTGCGAGCTGGCCTGCGCAGCGGCTCACACCACAGCGGGCACCATCATCGGTGCTGTACTGGCTGGCGAGAGGTTGCACCGCCGTAATTGGGTGGTCCAGGTGAACAGTGTAAAACTCTCCACCCAGTGTCGCCAATGCGAGGACGCACCCTGCGTGCGAGTCTGCCCTACCGGCGCGACCTATCGCACCGAGACCTACACGGCGGTGGACCAGCGGCTGTGCATCGCCTGTCGGTTATGCACGATGGTCTGCCCCTTCGGTGCGGTCCACGTCGCCACCACCGAGGTGGCCGGTCGTGAAAAGAGAGCCGCTTTCAAGTGTGACTTGTGCGTGGACCGGCCCGGCGGTCCGGCCTGCGTGGAAGCCTGCCCCACCAAAGCCCTCACCCTGAAGTATCCCACTGAAGTCATTCGTCAAGCCACTCTCACCGCCGCTAAACAATTCCTGGGCGCATTAGAAAGTCAGAAACAGTTAGCCAGCCAATGATCCGAAATCATGAGGAGGTGATTTCCCATGGCGTACAGTGAGAAGATTTTGAGCCGAAGCATTGATCCCGCCACTCACGAGATGCTGGCCCGGGCCGAAGAGCTAGGCATCGAAACAGCGTGGGATCGCTACGAAGCCATGTTGCCCCAATGTGGCTTCGGCGAGCTGGGGGTCTGCTGCCGCAATTGTAACATGGGGCCCTGCCGCATCAGTCCCTTTGAGGAAGAAGGCCCCAAGAAAGGCATCTGCGGAGCCACAGCGGATATTATTGTCGCTCGCAATTTGCTGCGCATGATCGCCGCCGGTGCTGCCGCTCACTCCGATCACGGGCGGGACATCGCCCACACCCTGCTGCTCACCGCCGAGGGCAAGGGCGGTGGCTACGAAATCAAGGACGAAGCCAAGCTCAAAGCCCTGGCCGCAGAGTACGGTATCGAGACTGAGGGACGGAGCAAAGAGCAAATCGCTCTGGACCTGGCCCGCGCCATCTACGCTGAATTCGGCAAACAGGAAGGTCCCATTCAGTTCACCCGCCGCGCGCCGCAGAAGCGCGTCGCCCGGTGGCAATCGCTGGGCATTGACCCGCGCGGCATTGACCGCGAGATTGTGGAGATCATGCATCGCACCCACATTGGCGTGGACAACGACCCCGTGAATTTGATCCTGCAGGGGCTCAAAGCATCCATCGCCGACGGTTGGGGCGGCTCCATGATCGCTACCGAACTTTCTGACGTGCTATTTGGCACGCCCAAGCCCATCAAATCAGAGGCCAACCTGGGCGTGCTCAAGGAAGACCAGGTGAACATCATCGTCCACGGCCATGAACCCACCCTCTCGGAGATGATTGTCGCCGCCGCACAAGATCCCGAGATGCTGGCCCTGGCCAAGAAATACGGGGCTAAAGGCATCAACGTGACCGGTATGTGCTGTACTGGCAACGAGGTGCTCATGCGCCACGGCATTCCCCCGGCGGGCAACTTCTTGCAACAGGAGCTGGCCATCACCACCGGCGCGGTCGAGGCGATGATCGTGGATGTGCAATGCATCATGCCTGCCCTGGGAACCGTAGCAGGCTGTTTCCACACCAAACTCATCTCTACCTCGCCCAAGGCCAAGTTCCCCGGTGCGACCCACATCGAGTTCCACGAAGAGCGGGCTTACGAAATCGCCAAAGAAATCGTGCGCACCGCCGTGGAGAATTACCGCTTCCGCAAACCCGGCCAAGTACGCATCCCCAAAGAAAAGAGCGAATGCATGGTCGGGTTCAGCGTGGAGGCTATCGTCAGTGCGTTGGGCGGTACCCTCAACCCGCTGTTGGAAGCAGTCAAGTCGGGCGCGATCAAGGGCATCGCCGGGGTGGTCGGTTGCAACAACCCCAAGATTCAGCACGATTATGGCCACATAAATATGCTTAAGGAGTTGATCAAACAAGACGTGCTGGTGGTGACCACGGGCTGCAACGCCATCGCCGCCGCCAAGGCCGGGTTGCTCCTGCCGGAAGCGGCAGACCTGGCCGGCGAGGGGTTAAAGGGTGTGTGCAAGGCCCTGGGCATCCCGCCGGTGCTACACATGGGCTCCTGCGTGGACATTAGCCGCATCCTGGTGGCCTGCTCGGCCATCGCCAACGCCCTGGGGGTGGACATCAGCGATTTGCCGGTGGCCGGCGCGGCCCCAGAATGGATGAGCGAAAAGGCGGTCAGCATCGGCGCTTACGTGGTGTCCTCGGGCATCTTCACCGTGTTGGGCACTGTGCCGCCAGTGCTGGGTGGCCCCGAGGTGACCAAGCTACTGACCGAGGGTGCCGAGGGCGTCGTGGGCGCTAAGTTCGCCGTCGAACCCGATCCCTTCAAGGCCGCGCAACTGATGGTTGACCACATCATGGAGAAGCGAGCGGCGTTGGGGATTTAGCACGTGAACAGGTGCGACGCACTTCGGAAGTGCGTCGCACCTGTATCCCCTATCGGAGGTGACCATGCCACTTATTCCTCAACCACCACCCCCGGCCGGGGGCGCGTTGCTGGCCAGGTTACACGCCATCAACGCTGAGTACGGCTATCTGCCCGAAGAGGAACTACGCCGGGCAGCCGAAGAGCTGGGTGTGCCCCTGAGCCAGGTGTACAGCGCGGCTACTTTCTACGCCGCCTTCAGCTTCCAGCCCCGAGGCCGTCACACCATCCACGTCTGCCTGGGCACAGCCTGTTACATCCGCGGCGGTGAGAAACTGCTGGAAAAACTGGAATCTACCCTGGGAGTGAGGCCAGGAGAGACAACGGACGACCGCGCTTTCACCGTCGAAACAGTGCACTGCGTCGGTTCATGCAGCATGTCCCCGGTGATGCGCGTGGACGGCGATACCTACGGCCGCCTTAGAGCTGACCTGCTGCCGCGCATTCTGAGAAAGTACCGGGAGCAAGAGGCAGGAGGCGTGAGCGATGAAGGTATGTAGCCGTTCCGATTTAGAGACGTTGCGCGCCAAGGGCCTATCCACTCTTTATCCCTCCCGACTGAAGGTTAGCGTGGGGATGGCCACCTGTGGTCTGGCCACGGGAGCTGCTGCCGTGTACGATACCCTGCGCGACGAAGCCTTGCAACGAGAGCTGGACCTCATGCTCGTCGCCACTGGCTGCCTGGGCTATTGCCAGCAAGAACCACTGGTCGAGGTACGGATGCCAGGCCGGGATCGCGTCCTCTATGCCCGCATGACCGCCGACCGGGCCCGCGAGCTGATCGCCGCCCTGGCCGAGGGTAACCTACCGACAGAAGGCGCGCTGGCCATCATCCCGGAAGAAAAGGAACCTCCCGCAGGTTCCAAACCTGCGGGAGGTTTACCCCGCCTCAACGAACTGCCTTTCTATGCCCGTCAGCGCAAGATTATCCTGCGCAACTGTGGCTTGATTGACCCCACCAGCATCGAGGAATACATCGCGCAAGGAGGCTATGAAGCCATGGCCCACGCTTTGCTGGACCTCACCCCGGAACAGGTGATTGACGAAGTATTGCGCGCCGGGTTGCGCGGGCGAGGCGGAGCCGGTTTCCCCACCGGGCGCAAGTGGCAGGTCTGCCACGATGCTCCCGGACAACCCAAATATGTCATCTGCAACGGCGATGAGGGCGATCCGGGCGCGTACATGGACCGCACCGTGTTGGAAAGCGATCCCCACAGTGTCATCGAGGGCTTGACTATCGCCGGATACGCCATCGGCGCGCATGAGGGATACATCTACGTGCGCGACGAGTACCCGCTGGCTGTCGAACGTGTCACCCAGGCCGTCGCCCGCGCCCAGGAGCTGGGGCTGCTGGGGGAAAACATCCTCGAGTCCGGCTTCGATTTCAACATCACTATCGTGCGCGGGGCGGGGGCCTTCGTCTGCGGGGAAGAGACAGCCCTCATCTCGTCCATCGAGGGCGGATTGGGCGAGCCCCGCCCCAAACCGCCCTTTCCGGCGATCAGTGGGCTGTGGGGTAAGCCCACCGTCATCAACAACGTCAAGACCCTGGCCACCGTGCCGGTGATCATCAATCGGGGGGCCGGGTGGTACGCCGCCATCGGTACGGAGAACAATGCAGGCACGGTGGTCTTTTCCCTGGTGGGCCGGGTAGCCAATACCGGCCTGGTGGAAGTACCGCTGGGCCTGACCCTGCGAGAAATGATCGAGGGCATCGGCGGCGGGGGATTAAATGGCAAAGCGGTGAAAGCGGTGCAGACCGGTGGCCCTTCCGGCGGCTGCCTGCCGGCCCGCCTGTTTGACCTGCCCATCAGCTACGAGACCCTGACCCAGGCCGGTTCCATCATGGGTTCTGGCGGCATGGTGGTCATGGACGAGAACACCTGCATGGTGGATGTGGCCCGCTATTTCATCGGTTTTACCATGGCCGAATCGTGTGGCAAATGCACGCCCTGCCGCGAGGGTACCCACTATATGTACGAGATCCTCACCCGCATTGTCGAAGGTAAGGGGACACCAGAGGACCTGGATCTGCTGGAAGAAGTAGCTAGGTGGGTCAAGATGGCCTCGTTGTGCGGGTTGGGTCAGACAGCCCCTAACCCGGTGCTTTCTACATTGCGCTACTTCCACGATGAGTACGAAGCCCATGTGGAGGAGAAACGCTGCCCGGCGGGCGTCTGCCGCGCGCTGATCCGACTCGCCATCGTACCAGATCTGTGCAATGGCTGCGGTCTGTGCCGCCGTGAGTGCCCTGCAGGAGCTATCAGCGGGGAGAAGAAAAAGCCGCACACCATCAACCCGGAGCTATGCACCCGTTGCCGCATCTGTTATGACGTATGCCCGGTAGGGGCCATCGAGATCGTGAGGTGAGGCAATGATAAATCTTACCGTGAACGAACAGCCTGTGACCGTGCCCGAGGGCACAACCATCCTGCAGGCAGTGCGCGCCGCCGGAGTGGAGTTGCCCACGCTCTGCTTCCACGAAGGATTGGCCCCTTATGGTGCATGCCGGTTGTGCATGGTGTCCATCGCTGCACCGCGCCATGCCCTTGTCGCTTCCTGCGCTTACCCGGTAGAAGAGGGGCTGGCGGTCGAGACCAACTCGCCGGAAGCGGTAAGTGCTCGTCGCCTGGCTCTGGAGTTCCTGCTGAGCCGTTGTCCACAATCCGAGGTGATACAGGAGATGGCTGCCCAAGAGGGGGTCACTGCTTCCCGTTTCGGCACTCCCCCACCGGAGCGCGCCGAGGAGCTATGCGTACTTTGCGGTCTGTGCGTGCGCGTTTGCCGTGAGGCCATAGGTGCGGCGGCTATCGGTTTCATTGGGCGGGGCATGGAGCGCCGGGTGGGCACTCCCTTCGACATACAAGCCGCCACCTGCATTGGCTGTGGGGCGTGTGCCGAAATCTGCCCCACTAAAGCGATCAAAATAGAGGACCGGGGCAATAAACGCATCCTGCATACTTGGCACACCACAGTAGAGCTGCACAAGTGTCCCCAATGTGGTAAACTCTTCGCCCCTGAACCAATGGCCTTCCTCGGTGAGATGTTCCCCGAAATCGAGGAACAGTGGGCACTCTGTCCGGAATGTCGCCGGGCGCGCACGGCTCAACAGTGGGTGGAGCAGAGATTTACCAGCCCGGCGTGAGAGCATAACACACCCTCCCGCCGGCTCAACGGCGAAGCCAGCGGGAGGGTAGCAATCTCAATCGCTCAGACGGGCCAACATTTCGAAGCAAGCCCGGCTGTGGTGATAGGGACATTCCCAGGGACCAGCCTTATAGCTAGTATGATCCGGCGTACCATCCCGATGTAGTCGTTTAAACCAATCCCCATGATGACGATCCACCATTTTAGCCTGAATATAGGTCCAGCACCGATAGGCGGCCTGCGCAAAATGCTCCTGACCTGAAAGCTGGTACGCGTTATAAAAGCCAACTACCGCCTCAGCCTGGGCCCACCAGGCCTTGCTGGTATCCACCAGACCCTGTGGACCACTTTCGTAGAACAGGCTGCCATCCTCGTCCAATCCCTCCCGATACACGGCTGCCGCCATGCTGATCGCGGACTCTCGAGCTTGCGCCGATAGTGGCGGGTCACCCTGCAGCTCAGCGGCTTCCCATAGCAGCCAACTGCCTTCGATGTCATGCCCAAAGGATACGTTCTCGGAAAGTGAACGCCACTGATCGTCGAAAAAGAGCTTAAAATGGCCGGTCTGCTGGTCAAGAATATGCTGCAGGAAGACCGTCAGCAAAGCCCTGTGTTGAGCTTTGAGATGTGCATCGTCCCACACCCGCAACAAGTTGGAATACGCTTCTAAGATGTGTAACATGGTGTTCATGGATTTACGGCAATTAGGCTCTCTGTCGCTCAGGCGCATATCCGTCAAGGTCTCCCATGCACGGCTGCGGCCCTCAATATAGCCTTGATAGACCGCATCATAAGCATACTTTTCTAACAAGCGAAACAGCGTTTGCGCCAGCATCAAGCTCTGCGGTTCCTGCGTAGCCCGATAATACTCACTCAAAGCGTAAATCCCAAAGGCCTGAGCATAGTGGTGCTTACGGTCAAAGACCGGGGAGCCCTTATAATCCACTGCCCAGTACAGGCCGCCATATTCCTGATCCCCAAAAACGTTGGTGAGATAGTCGTAGGCCCGGCGGGCCAGCGATAAGTACTGCTCCACACCCAATATCCGATAGGCCGTAGCGTAGGTCCAGAGAATGCGGGCGCACAAAATTGCCGAGCGTGGCACCTCATTGTGAACCCGCAGGTCATTGTCCACAGCCCCATAAAAGCCACCATTGACCTCATCCACGACATGGGTCATCCAGAAGGGCAGAATATTCCCGACCAATTCTGCTTCCAATTGCTGTCTGAAATCGGATTTATTGAACGGTAGTGAACTGGATACCATAGAACCTCCCCACTAAAGTAAGAGGCCGTCTAAAAATTCGGCTCGGCGACTAAAGTCACGCCTGTAGAGCTTGCAGCCGAGCGTCCATCTTCATGGACTCGCTTCCGTCCGCGCGGGTAGACGGCCAGCCGGAGGCTCACCAGGCGCGATTTCTAATCGCCAGCCTAATTTTCAGACACGCTCTCAGAGAGCTCTGCGCCCTTTGCGCCTTTGCGTGAGATAAACTTGTCAGTTTGAGGCAGAGCTTCGCCAGCCATTTTACCACGAATACGTCTGATTGACCAAAATGCCCCTTGCATGTATAATTCTGGGTACTTGAACTGGGTCGCCAAGTGCAAAAGCAATGGGTCATTCCGATGAGTGTAGTAGACGAAATTAAAGCTCGAGTGGATATAGTGGAATTGATTTCGGGATATGTGCCCCTGCGCAAATCGGGGCGCAACTTCACCGCTCTCTGCCCATTCCACACCGAAAAAACCCCTTCTTTCGTCGTTTTCCCCGAAACTCAGACCTGGCACTGCTTTGGGGCCTGTGCCACGGGCGGGGATATTTTCACTTTCATCCAAAAACGAGAGAATCTGGATTTCCCTGAGGCCTTACGCCTCCTGGCTCAACGCGCCGGAGTCACTTTGGAACCACCCAGTGAAAAACGAACCGCTGAGGAGCAGCTCAAACAGCGACTGTTGGAGATAAACGCCGCCGCCGCTCAGTACTTCCACAACCTGTTGCTGAGCGCAGACCAGGGCGAAATCGCCCGCAATTATCTGGCCCATCGAGGGATTAATCAACAGACCATTGAACGCTTCCAGCTTGGATACGCGCTGGATAACTGGCAGGCCCTGAGCGATCACCTACGGATGCGCGGCTATCGGCAAGAAGACCTGCTGGCGGCGGGGTTGATTATTGAGCGAGAGGACGGCAGCGGTACTTATGACCGCTTCCGCGGGCGGCTCACGATCCCCATCCGCGACATACATGGACAGGTGATCGGCTTTGGCGGACGTACTCTCGATCCGGAGGGCGTGCCCAAGTACATTAACTCCCCCCAGACACCGCTGTTCGACAAATCCAGTGTGCTCTTCGGCCTGGACATGGCCAAGGGAGCCATTCGCGCGCAGGGCCTGGCGGTGATCGTCGAGGGCTACATGGATGTGCTCCAGGCCCATCAGGCAGGCATTGGCAACGTGGTCGCCTCGATGGGCACCGCTCTGACCGAGGAACAACTCAGGCTCCTCAAGCGGCTGACCAAAAACTTTGCCCTGGCCCTGGATGCCGATGCCGCCGGGGATCAGGCCACCCTGCGCGGACTGGCCGTGGCCCGCGAGACTTTGGACCGCGAGATCGTGCCGGTGCCAACGCCCCGTGGCCTGATCCGTTACGAAAGCCGCCTGGACGCCAACATCAGCATCATCACCCTGCCGCCGGGCAAAGACCCCGACGATGTGATCCGCGAAAGTCCAGAACAGTGGACGCAACTGGTGAGCCAGGCTCTGCCAGTAGTGGATTATTATTTTCAAGTGGTCACCGCTGATCTGGACCTGACCACTGCCAAGGGAAAGGCAGAAGCCCGCCATCGGCTGATGGAAATTATCCGCGAAATAGGCGACCGGGTGGAACAAACCCATTACATACAGAAACTGGCCCGGCTGATCCGCGTCAACGAGGAGGTGTTATGGCGCGACCTCGCCGGTCGCCAGCCCCGCCGGCAACCGGCGACGCCCCCAGAGGAAGCGCCGGCAACGCCTGCACCACTCTCTTTTGGGGCGGAGGAACATTGCCTGTCGGTGTTACTACGCCGGCCTTATCTGATCAATCGCCTGAAGCAGATGTTATTGGACATGCAAGAGGAGCCCCTGCGTGGGGATGAATTCGCTCATAGCGAGAACCGAGCCATTTTCGAGGCCCTGATGGCCAGGGCGAGCACCGACCAAGTGGACATCAAAACTTTGCGCGACGAGCTGGACCCGGCACTATTTCCCCGATTCGATGCATTGCTACAGGGACCTGCCAGCGAACCCGTGCTGGACGATGATCAGGCTACATTCGACCTGGTAGCTGTCGCATTGAGAATACGCCAACAACGGCTGCGGTCTTTGATCCAGGAACTACGCTTTTTATCTGAGGAGACGATGAGCGGTGAAGATGTTAGGGCTGAGGAATACGGTGAGATTATGCGTACTTACACTTTGGCTCTGCGGCGCATCCATCAGGCCTTGGCTACGCGCTCCACTTTGCGGCGACAGGTAGGCACTACATAATGGCAGGTGGAGGAACAGCCATGGCCGGATTGCCGGACCACAACCCAGAACAGGCTACGCTGCTGGCGAAAGGCTTAGAGCAAAGATTCCTCTACCAGGAGGACATCCTGGCCGCCTTTCCCGACGCCGATGAGGAGACCTTAGACGCCTTCTATCAACGTCTGGAGGAATTAAACATCGAGGTAATAGACAGGGAGGAACCAGAAGACCTCGCCGGTGACGAGGAGGAAGGTGAAGGTGCACCTCCTTTGCAGGAACTAGAAGAGATAGAGCTCGAAGACGAGCACCTGGGCGAAATTACAGACCTGGGCGGTGCAGAATTGGCCAATGACCCGGTACGCATGTACTTGCGAGAAATTGGCCGGGTGCCCCTGTTAGAACCGGAAGAAGAAATGTGGCTGGCAATGAAAGTTACCGCCCAGGAATACATCAAAGATTTGCAAGCCAGACTGAGTCAAAAGTTGAAGCGTCCTCCCACCGGCAGAGAAACCATGGGAGAAGTGTTCAAGTTGTTTACCCAACACTGGGAGAACCTGAAGCCCCTGTTCCGAAAAAGGTTTTCGGATTCTCTTGATCTATCGGCTATGATCAAGGATTCCCTGCACCTTTCCAGCGGGCTTGTCAATTCCCAGCGCTCTTACCTGCGCCTCCTGCTGCTGGACACTCAAGCTGGAGGAGATGGAGATGACGACGAAGAAACCCGCCGTCTGACCACTCAATTGTTTGGCGCCTACATGAACCTCTATCTGATGCCAGATTCCTCCCTGCGCCATTTATTGGATTACCATAATAGAACACAAAAACTTCCCCCGCCTAATGCTTTCTTGAAAAACATGGTGATCGAAGAGGAGATCACCGCCAAATTAGAACAGGTCTCATCGAGCGCTGAGAAGGCCAAGCAAGACCTGATCCGGGCCAACTTACGGTTAGTGGTCAGCGTGGCCAAGCGTTATATGGGGCGAGGCATTTCCTTTTTAGACCTGATTCAAGAGGGCAACATTGGGCTGCTGCGAGCGGTGGAGAAGTTCGATTACACCAAAGGCTACAAGTTCTCAACCTACGCCACGTGGTGGATTCGCCAGGCCATCAGCCGGGCTATTGCCGATCAATCGCGCACTATCCGCATCCCGGTACACATGGTGGAAACTATCAACCGGCTGGCTCGCGTGCAACGCCGCCTGGTACAGGAGCTGGGACACGAACCATCGGCAGAAGAGATTGCCCTGGAGATGGGCATGCTTTCCGAGGAGGACGAAATAGCCGTGGAAATGGCCATGGCCACGGGCCAGCCCCTAAACCCCTTGCTCAAACGACGTTTGCGCCGGGCGGCAGCCAAGGTCCGGCGCATCATCCGCATCGCCCAGGAACCTGTGTCCCTGGAAACACCGGTGGGTACGGAAGAGGATAGCCTGCTGGGGGATTTCATCGAGGATGAGTCTATGCCGGGGCCGGTGGACGCCGCCTCTCAGCAGCTCTTGCGGGAGCAAATTCAAAGTGTTCTGGGCCAGCTTAGCATGCGGGAGCGAAAGGTGCTGGAAATGCGCTATGGTCTGGTGGATGGTCAGTTCCACACTCTGGAGGAAGTGGGACAGGAAATGGGGGTCACCCGCGAGCGCATCCGCCAAATCGAGGCCAAGGCCCTGCGCAAGTTGCGCCATCCCCTGCGCAGCCGTAAACTGCGCGATTATCTGGCGTAAATGTAGGACAGGCCTAAGCTCGTCCTACAAGATGGGATGCTGTAGGGCAGCGTGGGGCAGGTTTCTAACCTGCCCCACTTGTGTTTTGTATCCGCTCCCAGCAACCCTGGAGATAGACCAGAGCCCCCTCGCTGGTCGGCACCTCCCCATAATGCACCTGGACATAGGCTTCGGTGATGGAGCCAACCTCCTGTCCGTGCTGGGGAAAAGCGCGGCGTAAGGTGGGCAGATATTCGTATGGCGTTGCCGCCTGCGGGCGCGGAAACCCTTTTTCTGTGGCCAGGTCTACCAGGCTGGCATAGATTTTGCGCACGGAAATGGCTGAGTACAGCTTGCGCCCCACCCCATAGATTCGCACCAGACCGGCCAGGTCACCAACTTTACCCCAGCCCTGGCGCCACGCGGCCCGCAATCCCTCCCCAAACTCCTCAGCAGACCAGACAGACTCGCGGGTTAAGTCGCCCGCGGCCTGGCGTTTCTCCTGCCAGCGGCGTAACGTGGTGACAACGATGAGCAGGCCAATGGCCAACAGAAAAACCAACGCCGCCCAATTGCACAAACCCAGCCACCAGGGGGATTCAGCCTTCTGCAAATCTGCCAGGTTTGGCGGCTGAGCGGGCTGAATGATCGGCTCTTCCGATCCGAACATCTCGCGCAGCGCCGCGCTGAAGATGGAAGTCAAGGCATTGATCAGCGGTTGCAAGAGGTAGGCGATGACCATGAAGAGGTAGTAAAGCACCGTACCCAGGGCGTCGGTGATCGGGCGCAGCCAGATCCCGATGGCCGTTGCCGTCTGGCGGGAAAGGATAACGGCCATCAACGCGGCGATAACCAGCGTGCCCACCACCGCCCCCAGGACGATGCTCAGCCAGGGGCCGCTGAAAGGCGAACGCCTGCCCTCATGGACAATATCCACTTCCAGGGCGCGCGCCAGGGCCATGGCTATCAGTCCGAAGAAAAAGAAAGCGAACGCCAGGCGGGTTACATCGGCGGTCGGCCCGAAAATGGTGAGCAGCAGATACCACACCAGCCCCGCCACGCCGACCCGAAAGTAAAAGCCGACCGTGCCCGCGTCCAAAGTTTTCTGGCTCAAATTCAGCGCTCGCCACCAGCAATACCCGACCACGACAATGGCCTCCACCTCAGCGGGTATCTCGCTGGACATGCGAGACAGGCTTTGACCGATAGCGGCGAGCCAACCGACGTCGAACCAGGGATACCCGGGATACAGATGAACTTTGATAAGCACCAGCGCACTGAGCAGGACGATGGGGATCAGGAGAGTCTGCTGCACACCCAGCCCGACGGGCAGTTGTTGCAATAGCCGGCTGGCCCACAGTAATCCCACCAACAGAACAAACAGCTCAAACGGGGAGGTAAACCGCGCCTGGCCGGTCAGCCATTGATCCAGCAGGGCGACCCAGGGGTATAACCAACAGACCTCCATAGCCAGGACCATAAGTTGCAGGAATTCACGGCGCCAATCCAGGCGCGAGAGCAGACCGTGCTCGTTCATCCTAGCGATTTTCCTCGCGTATTTTTTCGTCAGCCTGGGCCTCGCAAAGTCGAAACCTCAAGGTCTCCTCGGTGGGAGCGATGGGCCCTCGTCGGCGAGGTGGCGGAGGCAGGTGGTAGCTCACAATACCCTCCAGTACCTGCGCAGGCGGATCATCGGCCAGGGAGATGAGGACCAAACGGCGGCCAGCCTCACGCAGCCGCAGCAGGGTGATCATCAGCGTTTCAGTTGTCACTGCTGTAACTATAACCAACGTAGCTCCCCAGGGCAATTTAGGGCTCTCGGCAGTGAGCAGGCGTTCGAAAGAAACGGGGGCCAGAGGGTGCACGGCGGCCAGCATCTCCAGGATGCGGGTTAATTGGCGGGGATTGCGGCTGGGCAATACTTTGATCGGCTGGTCAGAGCGGGGCAGGCTGCCGTTGGCTACCAGGCCCACGGTGTAGCGGTGCTCGATTCCATAGCTGGCGATGGAAGCAGCGGTGCTGATCGTGCGCTCCAGCAGGGCCGGGCGCGTGCCTTCCCAGTGTTTGGCGAACATGGCCACGTTGAGGAAAATCACCAGGTTGTGGGAAGCACTGGGCTCGTAGACTTTGGACTGCAACGCCTGCCGGCGGGCGGTAGCCTTCCAGTGAATGTGGCGGAAGCTATCTTGTGGCTGATAATCGCGTACACCGATGGTGCGACTGGGGTCCTCGAACATGCGCTGCTGAGCCTTAACCTCCCCGAAGGGGTCCTTGGGGGGCAATTCCAGCCCTTCGATGGGCAATACGCGGGGATAGATGATCAGCCAATCCAGGTGAGGAGCAGTAGCTTTGGTGGAGAACAGGCCGAAAATGTCACCCGATTGCAGGTGGGCAGGCCCTAGCTGAAAGTAGCCACGCTGTTCACAGCGCAGGAGATAACGCCGGCTCACCCGCTCATACCAGCGCATGGCCAGCAGATTGCACAGATAGCCTCGCTCCGGTTGGGAAGAAGGTTCTAGCTCGTCTTTCTCCAGGGGAATGGCGGTGGGAAAATCATCCTCCACCTGCAGCCAACTGAGAGGCAAGAGTTTACGGTTGGCAATGCGCACGGTAAGCTCTACCGTCTCACCGATGAAAGCCCGCTTCTCGCTAAGGGTTCGTTCATACTGCACCCCGCTGAGGGCATAGCGGTTCCACAACCAAGCGACCGGCAGCACGGTGAGCAAGAGCGCGGCGATCACCAGCAGCCCTTCCTGGTGAGCCACCAACCCCAGGACGATGATGAACAGGGTCAGGGCTATCCAGGTATCGTTGAACATGCCCAACGTCCGGCGCCCCTCACGCCGCTGATCGGTGAGGGGTTCGTACTCCCTGGGGCGGCGCAGAGCCTCTTTGCGGCTGAGAAAATCCTTTTCCGAGATCATCCGCTACAGTTTCTCCACCGGCACCGGTACTTCGTTAATCACTTCCATGACCACTTCCTCCGGAGTGCGGCCCCGCAGGCGGGTCTGGGGGCTGATAAGGATGCGGTGGGTCAGCACGTAAGGAGCCAGTTCTTTGATGTCGTCCGGGATGACGTAGTCGCGGCCACGGATAGCGGCCAGGGCCTGGGCGGTTTTGTATAGGGACAAAGTGCCTCGCGGACTGACCCCCAGGTCCACCGAGGGGTGTTCGCGGGTGGCGCGCACCACGCGCACCAGATACTCACGTACCGATCGTTCCACGTGGACGCGGCGCACCTCGGCCTGCAAATCCAGTAACTCCCTGGCAGTCGCTACCGGCTGCAAATCCGCCAGGGGATCTTCCTGTTCAAAGCGCAACAGGATGCGATTCTCCTCCTCTTCGGTAGGATACCCGATCTTGATCTTGAGCAGAAACCGGTCCACCTGCGCCTCCGGCAGCGGGAAAGTGCCCTCCAGTTCGATGGGATTCTGGGTAGCGAGGACCAGGAAAGGACGGGGCAAAGGCTTGGTCTCGCCATCTACGGTTATCTGCCGCTCCTGCATGGCTTCCAGCAGGGCACTTTGGGTGCGGGGTGTAGCCCGGTTGATCTCATCAGCCAGCAATATCTGGCTCATCACCGGGCCAGGCCTGAACTGAAATTCCTGAGCTTTCTGATTGAAAAAGTAAATGCCAGTCACGTCCGACGGCAGCAGGTCGGGAGTAAACTGGATGCGCTGGAAAGTGCAATCCAGCGAGCGAGCCAAAGCTTTGGCCAGGGTGGTCTTGCCAATACCAGGTACATCCTCGATGAGCACGTGCCCCTCGCAGAGTAAGGCGATCATCGCCAATTCGATCACTTCGTCCTTACCGACGATTACTCGTTTCACGTTCTCGGTCACACGGGCGACGGTTTCCTGTATCATGACAGCTCCTTCGGGTCAAAATGGAGGGTTTACAATATGCACTCGCAGAAGGCGAAAAAGGTTCACGTCCAGCGCAGACCTCGAGGTTTTTGGAAACCTCGGAGGTCTATAGAGCCGGGGCTGCTCAGGTTTTCCACTGCAGAAAGTCACCCAGCACCGCCTGTTCACAGCGGTGCGGTCCTTCGCATCAGGTGACAGTCACCTCCGAGGTGGCTGTCACCTGATGCGTAGCGTTGCCTGGCGGGCGACGTTTCAGCGGGGGCAAGCCCCGCCGCTACTTCACTTCACGGCGATGTTGAACCCCAACGGCACGACCTGAATCCAGACGTTGCCCGGTTTGAAAGGAAAAGCCTGCCCGAAAGCATCCACAAAGCGGATGAGGTCGTGGCGACCAGGGCGCAACCAACGCACATCGTACATCTGCCCGTCACGGAAGATACGTGCCAGACCTTCACCCCAGATTTGAATCTGGATGGAGTAGTGACCGCCGTAATGGGTATCTTCCAATATGGCAGATTCGACGTGAGGGGCGTATACGACGATGACGTTGTTGGCCACGAGCTGCTGCCCGGTGAGTTCGTCCCGATGGGGTACACCCAGCACCGCCCGGCGATAGCCGCCGGCACTGGCATCATAAGAATATTCAGCGTCCGCATATCCTGAGGAGTACACGATTTGCAGTTGGGTAACCGGCGTGCCACCTGCCGGGGGTTCGGCGGAGAAGGTCCACCCGGAAAGGTCCTGCCGCCCGTTCAAACCGCGCTCGTCCGTCACTTTCCATAACGCGGCCGTGTCGCTGAACAGGGTGTGCTCAAAAGCTTTGCCGGGGGCCGGAATGCGCTTGAAGGCACTGTCGTGGCCGAAGTCCGGCGAGATCACCCGGTCGAAGAAATCAGAGTTGCGGATTTCTTCCTTCACCCCGGTGCTGGACCCGGAATAGGCGAACATGGACTTGAACATGGCCGGGATCTCCAGGTCAATCAGCCGCGCACTGCGGATGGAGCCAATTTTATCGCAGTCTTTGCTCAGGAAAACGGCGGTGAACCGGGTCAGGTTACCTTCGGCATAGTGCTCGAAGACCACATCAGCGAAGCTCAATCCAGCCTGGGGACGGACAACGGCCGGCGCGTTGGAGATTTTCACCGCCAGCGGGCGACGTTCCAACCTGGCCTGATCCACCTTAAGCCCAGTGAGCGGGCAAACATCGGACCCCATAGCCACCAGGGGCACCTGCCCATAAGTGCCAGCCGCGGTTGGTGGGGTCAGGCCGCCCAGTCCCCCGCCGGTGAGTTCCGATCCGGGCGGTGAAGTGGATGAAGCGGTCCCATCCGCAGTAGCACTTGACTGGGCCACACTGGCCGTGGATCCGGCAGTGGCAGTGGGTGTCGAGGTCGGTGAGAGGACTGGCGTTGGCCCTTCGACCTTGCTCAGGGCAAGCGTCAGGGTAGGAGTGACAGTGGGCCGTGGTGTCGCGGTATGAGTTGGTGAAGGTGTGGCCGTAGGCGAAGGAACTGGCGTGAAAGTATCCGTTGGGCAGGCGGTGGCAGCAGGCGCAGGAGAGGGTGTGGCAGCCTGTGTGCATCCACTGACGATAACAAGGAGAATTAGCAGGACAAATAACCACATCCTGGTCGTGTGCCTGGATGACGATAACCGATGAGACGGTGCAATCATGTAGACCTCCAGCGATGAAATGGGACCCGTATACGTCGGGCGAGCACGGTGTGTATTATAGCACATCCCCAACCATAGACAAACGGATAGCCGACGGCAGTGCCGTCGGCTATCCGATAGACAAACAAACGTTGTTCAGCTATTTCGACACGACCTTTTCGATGATCCTATTGGTCGCCTTGTCCTTGAGCAACAATTTCGTCTTGCCGTCTGGCATGTGTTCTTCCTTAATGACGATGTACTGACCCTCGTACTCCACGGGAGCCTTCTTCTCGACCGGTTGAGGTTTTCCCCGCCACACCTCGAGCTCCACCGGCTCCCAGCGTTTCGATTGAGCCGAGCGATAACAGGCATCCATGATCGCATTCACCACGTAGCCATCATAAAAAGTCTCCATCGGTTCCTGGTTGCTATCCAGTGCGTTCAACATATCGTCGAACATGTGTGGATACCCCAGTTCGTGGACCTCATCGCCCACGGGGAAGAGCCAGCCAGTTTCACCCTCGGCCTTCTCGGAGACGTACCCTTTCCGGCCAGCGGCGGTAAACACCTCGAATCCGGTTCTGAGGAAGTGGTCAACCCAGATGGTCCCTTCGGTGCCCGCGACTTCGTCCCGCAGGTCCATCCCACCTCTGAAGGCCCAGCTCACCTCGAACTGGCCGACGGCCCCACTCTCAAACCTGATCAGGCCAATGCCATGATCCTCGCTTTCAATGGGGTGGACCAGGGTATCGGCCCAGCACATGACCTCCACAGGCCGGTTATCTTTGCCTATAAAATTGCGGGCAATTTCGATGCAGTGGCAGCCCATGTCCACAATGGCCCCGCCGCCTGCCAACTGCGGGTCCCAGAACCAGGCACCGTGCGGACCGCCATGCGTTTCCCGCGAGCGAACCCATAATATCCTGCCCAGCGCTCCGTTTTTGACGAACTGCAGGGATTTCAGCATCTTAGGAGTGTAGACCAGGTCTTCGAGGTAGCCGTGAAAAACCCCCGCCTTTTCCACTGCGTCAAGCATGGCTTTGGCCTCAGCCGCGTTTCGGCCCAGCGGTTTGGTACACAACACGGCTTTACCTGCTTCGGCGGCCATGATAACCGCCTCTTTGTGCACGAAATTCGGCAGCCCAACCACCACCACATCCGTTTCCGGGTCGTTGATGGCTTCCGCCATGTTGGTGGTCCATTTGGGGATGCCCCAGTCCTGGGCAAAACTTTGGACGTGTTTTTCCGTCGGCGAATACACGACGTGCACCCGGTCACCGCCGCGCCGTTTGTTCAATGTCATCGTGTAAAACAAGCCGATCAAACCCGTACCTAACATGGTTATTTTGTGCATCTTCAAACCTCCTCGTTAAATTAGAACTTGGACATCGGCGTTTTTTTGTCGTAGTGAGGGCTTCAGCCGTCCAGGATGGTGAAAAGCGGCTGAAGCCGCTACTATGAACTCCCACATCTTGTGCTTTCCCCCGTCGCTAATCCCAAGATGTGGACGCCTCTAAATTCGCCAGACCTCAGTTAGAACCTTTCACACGAGCGGATATACTCCGTACCTGTGAGCAGCCTGGAAAAGAGCGACGACGTTTTTCGCAGGAACATCCGGCTGGAGGTGATTGGCCGGAGCCAAGACATAGCCCCCACCCGGGGCCAATGCTCTGATGCGCTCTCGCACCTCCGCCTCCACTTGCGCCTCGTCACCTTGCAACGCCTGCTTAATGTCTATAGCCCCCCAGAAACAAAGCCTATCCCCATAATCGCGTTTGATCTGAGCCATGTCCACCCCGGGCAGGGGTTCCAAACAGTGAAAGATGTCCACCCCGATGTCGGTTAACGATCCCAGGAAAGGCTCCATGCGCCCGTCGGAGTGGAAAAGGACCCGGCAATGAGGCGCGGCTTCTTTAATCAGGTGAATCAGTCTGCGCCACTGCTCCTTGAACAACTTATCGAACATGCGTGGAGAGATGAGCGGGTTCTGGGCGGCGTAGTCGTCGCCAGGCAGTTCCATGATGTCCAGGTATGGGCCGGCCGTGTCCAGGTATATCTCCAGTAATCGGTACAGCACGTCCGCTATTTTGCTGATCAGCGCGGTGGCAAAAGCTTCGTCCAGGGCCAGGTCCACCATGAACCTGTCCATCCGGCGTAGCTGGGAAGCGCGCTCCAGCAAGCCATAGGAATCAGCAGCCCGTCCGACTACGGCGTAATCCGTTTTTTCTCTCAGATATTTGGCCCGCTGACGCAGCTCGTCGCGGCGAACGAGAGACTCTACCTCCGGCCACGGATAGGTCTCCAGGTCTTCGATGCTCGCCGCTTCCAGCGGATGAGAGGTCGGTCCCAGGTAGATGCCAGTCTGCTGCCAGCCCACACCCCAGGCATCCAGCCCCCCTCCCTGGGGCGGCCCCCCCAGATCGGTAAAGCCCAGCCAGACATGGCGCACGTCGGTATCGAGGGCATCCAGCACCCGATCATCGTAGTAGTTCACCGTGTGGCCATGCCGCTGCCGGAACGGTGGTACCGGATCACCCAGACCCAGGTGTTTCAGGAGGTCGAAATACAAGGGATCGGTGAGCCCATAGGCGCTGCCCCACAAGGCCGTTGGCACCCGGTCCGGCTCATGATGGTTGACGGCAGCCAGCACGCGCTCGCGATGGTCCATGACCTGGTTACTTCCCTAGCGCTGTTTGTAAGGAGGCCCACACCGCCGCCCCGATCAAACCGGCACTGGTGCCTAGTTGGGCGGGCACGATTTGCACTTTTTCCAACGGTGTAACGTGGACGCGCTCCTGCACCGTGCGGCGGATAGGGGCGAAGAGCAGCTCGCCGGCCTGGGCCACCCCACCGCCGATCACTACCATCTGCGGGCTGATGATGGTGATCAGATTGGCCACCCCCACGCCGATGTAGAAACCGGCCCGCTCGTAGATGTCTATAGCGATAGGGTCTCCGGCCTGGGCTGCGCGGCAAACGATCTCCGGCGTGACCTTATTCAGATCGTAATCAACCATCTCGGCGATTTTGGTAGTCAGGCCCTGGGTGATAGCTTTGAGGGCCATGGCAGTGATGGCCGGACCACTGGCGAAGGCTTCCAAACAACCGTGACTGCCGCACCCACAGGGCGGGCCATACGGGTCAATAATCTGATGCCCTACCTCTCCAGCCGTTCCATCAAGGCCCAGGTGCAATTGCCCGTTGATCACCATTCCTCCGCCAATGCCCGTGCCGATGGCCAGGCCGAACATGGTATGCACCTCACGCCCGGCGCCGAAGGTCTTCTCGCCCAGAGTGAAAGAGCGCACATCGTTGAGCATGTAGGTGGGAAGCCCGGTACCAGCCTCCATGGTTGCTTTCAGTGGAACGTTGCGCCAGGCGCCGGGTAAGTTCGGTAGAAACAGGGTTATGCCCCGTTCCATGTCCAACACGCCTGGCAGGCCCACCCCGATACCCCCGATGTCCTCTTTGCTCAGGGCAGCATCGGCTATGATGGTGTGGACTAAATCCACCATGCGGGCCATGACCGCATCGTGGCCTTCTTTGGCCAGCGTGGGAATTTGTTGGCGACCGAGGACCTGGCCAGACACGACATTAACCGCTCCACCAGTGATTGTCGTCCCGCCCAGGTCCACTCCAATAAAGTGAACTGGTTGAGTCATAAAAAAACGCCCCCGATTATATCGAATTGATAAATTGCTGGGCGCGGTCTCCCGACCGTGCCCCCTGGTCAGTCGAGAGACCGGCCAGGAGCGTGAGTCCCCCCACGGCCCATTAACTGCTCACCTTTCACGCCGGGCAGCAGCGACGATGTCGTCAAGCTCGCGGGTCAGTTCCAGTGTTAATGACGGCGGACGGTGTTCGGCCAGAATCTGCGTTTTGCGCTCGTGCGCCCAATCGGCCATGGACCTGGCCCCGGCGGCCCACCACTCATCCCAGCGCCGCCGGTCGAAGGTGGTGGGGAACCATAGCTCTTGCCGGAAATGCTGGCGAGTGTGTGCTTCTCCCAAGAAGTTGCCCCCGATGCCTACCTTGCGGATCACATCCAGGGCCAGAGTATCCTCATTGACCTCGAATCCCCGCAGGATACGTTTGATGTAAGCAGCCATCTCATTGTCCACGATGAGCTGCTCCAGACTGGCGGCCTGGTCAGCGCCCAGGATACCCATGTGCCCAAAGGTGTCGGCCCCAGCCAGGGCCCCCATCAGCAAGGTCATCCCCCGTTCCAGGCCGGATTGAATATCCACCCGTTTGCTGTCGGAAAGACCGACGTTGATGTACACCGGTAGCCCATAATAGCGCGCTATCTGGGTCATGGCCACGGCCATCAACCCCTGCTCCGGCGCACCGAAGCTGATCTGCGAGGAGCGCATGTCCATGATGTGCGGTATGCCGCCGTAGCACACCGGCACACCCGGCCCGAAAAGTTGGGCCAGAACGATTCCGGCCAGTATCTCCGCATTCTCCAGGGCTAACGTACCGGCCAGGGTAGCCGGACCTGTAGCCCCGGCCTGGACCATGGGCCCGAAGGCGATAGGCAAGCCATAGCGGGCACAGGTGATGAGAATTTCGAGCCCGGTCTCGGGGAAGCGGAGTGGGCTGATAGGTTCGATAAAGGCGGCGATCATCGGGCGTTGGCGGTGAGCCTGGCGGCCGCCGCTCACCGCCTCGTAGATGCGCAGGATGTACTCCAGCGACCTGCCGTTCGCCACCCACACGTGGGTGGGCTTGGTCGAGTTTTTGACCAATTCGGCAGCCATCCACACGTCGCGGTACTCGGCGGGGATGTCCAGGGGCATGCCCATGGCCCCGACGATGTCAATGTGCTCCAGTGCGTCACTGACAAGAATACCGGCGCGCGCGTCCTCCTGGGTGGGCTGTCGGCGCGGGCCGCCATCCTCATCCACCCAGGCAAACTGGCCCGGGCTGGAGACCAGGACGAAATCACCATAGCCGAAGCGAGCGGTACGGTTGGGATCACGGCCATAGAGGATGTACTGTTTGCCTGCCCGTTCGACAGAGTCAACCACCAGGCGCTCAGGGATGCGGGCGACCTGGTGGTTGAAGTCCACGTCAGCGCCGGCTCCGGCCAGGGCCTCCAGGACCTCTTGATTGGGCAGACTCACCCCTACATCGCGCAGGATAGCAAGGGAGGTGTGGTGGATAGATTCGATGTCATGCTGAGTCAGCACTGCCCATGGATTGAGCATTGGTTAACCCCCGTGAGGTGCGAACCACAAATCAATGGGTCTCTTCACCCCCTTGGGGCGGAAAGGCAGTTGGACCTTGCAACCGGTGCGCGCCGATTCGTATCCGGCGTAAAGCACTTCCTGCACCACGCGGCCATCCTCGCCGGTCGCAATGGGCTCCTCCTTGCCCCGCACGCAACGGGCAAAGTGGGCCATCTCTTGTGGGAAGCCGTAATTCCACAGTTCTTCAAAGACAGGATAGCTCCAGCCTTTGGTGCTGGGGGCTTTTTCCACAGCGTAGCCGTAGCCGTATTCACTGTACGTGGGCAGGGCATTGCCCATGTGCAGGTTGGCGTAGGTCACGCCCCCCTCACCGTAGACCTCGATACGGTCGTCCATGCCGCCGCGCCGTGCCCAGCTATCTTCAACCAGACCGACAGCGCCATTCTCGAACTCGATGATGCAGATGCTGTTGTCCTCGCCTTTGGTGATCTCGCCGTGCACGTAAGTGCCCATCTGGCACAGAACGGACTTGATGGCCGGGCGATCCAGGAACCAGTAGCAGAAGGCGATGCCATGACAGCCCATGTCCATGAAAACACCGCCGCCGGAGCGTTCCACATCCCAGAACCAGGGGGCATGGGGGCCGAAATGCTTCTCGCTCTGCTTCACCAGGTACACCTTGCCGAAAGCACCCTGGGCGGCCATCTCTTTGGCTTTGACGTATTTGGGGGTGAAGAATAGCTCCTCGGCATACATGAGCAACACGCCCTGCTTTTTGCAGGTTTCAATCATTTCATCGGCTTCTTCTAACGTCATGCACAGCGGCTTTTCGCAGACCACGTGCTTACCGGCCTTGGCGATATCAATGGTCATCTGCGCGTGCAGATAGTTCGGCGCGGCAATGGTGACCATCTCGATGTCTTTTTCTTTGAGCATCTCACGGTAGTCATGGAAGACGCGGGGAATACCGTACTTCTTGGCCAATGCTTCGGGGTGACCGGGCGTCGGCGAGGCCACAGCCACGACCTCGGCTTCCTCCGGCATAATCTGAAAAGAGGCAGCATGAATATCCGCTTCGAATTGTGAGCCAATAATTCCGACTTTGACCTTGCCCTTGTTAGCCATTCGAAGTCTCCTTTCGCGAAAGGGAGAAGGGTAGACAGGGGTGATCCCCTGTCTACCCGAATTTTGTACACAGGCTACTTGTTCTTGGGATTGTTGGGGCTGGTGTCCAGGATGCGCTGCTGCAATACGGCGATCTGGTCCAGGGCCTCTTTACACCCGATCTGCCCGATGTAGGCCAGGTTCATGTAGTTCTGCTGGATGTCGAGTAACTGGGCGTACTCGGGGTAGGTCCAGACGTCGAAGCCATAGCCCTCGATGATGCTGGTCAGCGAGGCCCACTTGGCGGTGCCGGGTACCATCTGATAATCCAGCAGGTCCACGCGGGCGGAGGCGAAGCCGGCTCGCTTGTCATCCACCAGCATCTTCTGGACCTCAGGCGACATGTACCACTTCATGTACTCCCAGGCGGCTTCCTTCTGCTTGGAGAAGGCGTTGATACCCATACCCTGGGAACCGTAGGTGGCAGCGCGCCTGATGGTGCCGTCAGGCAACTGGTGGCCAGGGAAGGGAGCATAGGCCCACTTGCCGGCGGTCTGGGAGACGGAGGGGTCGTCGTAAGCACCGGCGAAGCTGACCCAGGTGAAGGACATGGCGAACTTGTCAGTCTGGGCCGCACCCAGAATCTCGCTCACGAACCAGGTGGCCGTGGCCGGATCTACCACACCCTCCTTGTAGAAGCGGGCGAACATCTCGCAACCCTGAACCGCCTCGGGGGAGTTGATGATGCCTTCCGCCTGCCAGGTGTTTTCATCCCAGAACCTGGCCCCGTAGGAGACGTGGAAAGGCAGCCATTGCTGGGTGACGCCGTCGCTGATGCGGCAGGCATACCAGCCCAGGCCGTAGCGCTTCACGTTCTTGGGATCAAATTTGTCGGGGTTGTCCCGCAAGTTGTTCCCATTCACGTCCACGGTGAGGGCCTTGGCGTCTTCCAGAAACTCTTCCCAGGTGTCCGGTGGTTTGGCCTTTCCCTCCGCGTCCACGATACCGGCTTCCACAAACAGGTCTGGCTGGTAGCTGAGAATCATGGTGCCGATGGTCCAGGGGATGAAGTAGAGCGGCACATCGGTGTAGTCTTTCCAGTCCAGTTCGCCGGTCAACACGCCGACGGGCACGGGCCAGCGGCCGTTGTAGGTAGCATACGGCTGCACAAACGTGGAGTCATAGTCAAGGCCGTCCTTCTTGAAGTATGGGTCCAACTGTTCGAAGCAGCCGTTCATGATGGCCCCACCGTACCACTGGCTGTCGTACTCGAAGAGATCGTACTCGGAGCTCTGCGAGGCGCAGATCTCGCGCACCTTCGACTCGACGAATTCGTAGGGCGGACCGGTGATCTCCACCTTTATGCCCGTCTGAGGAGTGAAGTACTTGTTGGCGAGTTCCTGCTCCACCGGCGTCTGCGGCCAGGCCAGGCTCAGGATACGCAGGGTGACCTCTTCCTTCACCGGTGCAGGTGTGGCAGTGACGACGATGGTCTCCGGTGTGCCGGCCACAATACGAGTCACCTCGACCGGGGGCTGGGTGACGATGATCTTCTCTGGCGTCGGCGTGGCGCAGCTCGCCAGCACCATAGCCAACACCACAAAAACCGAAAACGCAGCTATTCTCCTGGTGTGCATTTCTAACTCCTCCTTGTTCAAAGCGCCGATTCATTAAATACGCCTTCATTGACTTCACAAATCGAGTGGCCTTTGAGCGATAGGCATCCCCCCTTTCCCTCGTGCATCATCAGACCAGAATAAACAGTTGCTGCTCTATGTAACTCCTGTAAAACTGAACAGGATGGGGTGTCAGGCGATCCGTAGCTGAGATTCGCGGTCAAAGACGTGAATGAAATCGCTGGCAAACCTGGCGTAAACTTTCTGGTTCAGCCTCGGCTCGAACCCGAGTTCGTCCCGGTCGGCACGCGATTTCAGGATCATATCACCGAAGGCCAGATCCACAATAAGCTCATTGCTTTGCGGTTCCAGCACGTAGACCTCGACCGGGATCGCATCGGGCTGCGGTGAAGCAGAAATGGACACGTTCTCCGGGCGAATGCCCAGAATGAGGCCCGTGTCACTGATACCCGCTTCCACAGCAGCCACCTGGTGCGGGGGCACCGGTAAAGTGAAAGCCGGATGGACGAAGAAAAGCCGTCCCCCATCGCGTTTGAGTTCGCAAGGGATGAAATTCATTCTGGGTGTGCCGAAGAACCCGGCGACGAACAGGTTGGCCGGTTGCTCGTAAATTTCCTCCGGCGTGCCCACCTGCTGAACAGTACCCATAGCCATGACGACTATTTTGTCGCCCATCGCCTGGGCCTCAACCTGGTCGTGAGTGACGTGCAGGGTAGTGATGCCCAGGTCCATTTGCAGCCTTTTCACCGTAGCCCGCAACTCGACCCGCAATTTCGCATCCAGGTTGCCGAAGGGCTCGTCGAGCAGGAAGACGCGAGGGCGACGGACCAGGGCCCGGCCCAGAGCCACCCGCTGTTGCTGTCCACCCGAAAGTTCCCTGGGGTAACGGTTCATCAAGGGTTCCATGTGGGTCAATTCCATGACCTTGGCCACTCGTTGTTGAATCTCCTCTTTAGCCAGATTGACCGCCCGCAACGGGAACTCCCAGTTTTGGCGCACAGTCATGTAAGGATAAAGAGCATAGGTCTGGAAACACATGGCCACATCGCGATGGCTGGGAGCCACATCGTTCACCAGCTTACCGTCAAAATAAATGTTCCCCTCCAATGGCCGGGTCAATCCGGCCACTGTTCTGAGCAGGACGGTCTTTCCACACCCAGACGGCCCGACGATGACGCACAGTTCACCGTCGGCCACCTGAAAACTGGCTTCTTTCAATACCAGGTTACGGCCAAACCGCACCGAGACATTCTCAACCTTGACCTCTGCCACTTTCTCCTCCGGTAAATCCGAATAGCGAATAGCGAATGGCGATACATTTTCTAAGCCAGCCGCTGTTCCGTTCCTTTATCAAAGAGGTGCACGTAGTCCTGCAAAAACTCGACCCATACTTGCTGGCCTACTTCGGGCCTGAAGTCGAATTCCCGTTTGTCATTTCGGGCTTTGATGAGCAAATCACCCAGCTTCAAGTCCAGGATGAGCTCGTTACTTTGTGGCTCCAGCACGTAAATCTCTACCGGCATGGTTCCCTCGGCGGGTTGCGACCTCACACGAAGGTGCTCTGGACGAACGCCCAGGATCAACTCCTGGCCATCGGGGAGCGAGGCGGTGCGTGCCACAAGATTCCCTCGAAGCGGCAGGGAGAAATGCGAATTGTGCAGCACAACCTGCGATTCCATTCTTTCCAGCCGACAAGGAATGAAATTCATCGGCGGCGTACCGATGAACCCGGCCACAAATAAATCATTGGGATACAGATATACCTCTTGGGGCGATCCTATCTGCCGAATGTGGCCCATGTCCATCACCACGATTTTGTCTCCCAGGGCCTGAGCTTCCACCTGGTCGTGGGTGACGTAGACCGTGGTGATTTTCAGGTCCTGCTGCATGCGGCGCAGGTTGGCCCGCATCTCCACCCGCAGATGCTCGTCCAGGTTGTTCAGCGGTTCATCCAAAAGGAAAAGCCGGGGACGGCGGATCAGGGCCCGGCCAATGGCCACACGTTGCTGTTGACCAGCGCTCAGCTCGCTGGGGTAACGATCCAGCAGGTCGTGCATGTCCAGGAAGTCCGCCATCTCTTTCACCCGCTCTTCAATCTCCGGTCCGGGTATCTTGGCCGGGATGAGGGGAAACACAAAATGCTCGCGGACAGTCTTGTGGGGATAAAGGGCGTAGCTCTGAAATACCATGGCAATATTGCGATCCCCGGGATATAAGTGACTGATGGGCTGGCCATCCAGATAGATCTCTCCGCCAGCAGGTTGGACAAAGCCAGCGATCATCCGCAGGGTCGAGGTCTTACCGCAGCCAGAAGGCCCCAGCAGCACGCACAGCTCCCCATCCTCCACCACCAGGTTAATGCAATCCACAGCGTGGGTCTTGCCATACCAACAATCCAGTTGCTCCAGCTCAAGACGCGCCACAGAAATCCTCCCGATGCAAACTCACTTCATGCGCCCGAAGCTCATGCCCCGGACCAACTCGTTTCGAACGATAATGGTGAAAATGATAATTGGAATCATGAAGATAACGGAAGCTGCCGATAAAAGCCCCCAATCCACCCCCATCAACGTCTGCACCTTTGACAGGCCCACAGGAGCTGTTTCCGCCACCCGGGTGGTCAACGATACGGCGAGCAAGAACTCATTCAGGGATTGGATGAGGCAGAAAATGGTCGTCGTGGCCAGGCCGGCCCGGGCCAGCGGCAAGGCTACGCGCAGGAACACCTGCGGCGGCGAGTAGCCATCGAGCATAGCTGCCTCTTCCAGTTCCAGGGGTATCTCGTCGAAAAACCCTTTCATCACCCACACCGCGAACGAGATGTTGGTCAGACAATAAACCAGGATCAAGGCGATGTGCGTATCGAGCAATTTGAGAGCGCGGAAGACCAGGTAGAAAGGCACTACCACGGCGATGGCCGGCAACATCCGCAGGCTAAGGATCCAGAACTGGAGGAAATCGCTGCTCTTGATCGAGTAGCGCGAAAATCCGTATGCCGTCAGGCTACCCAGGATTATCGAGATCACCGTGGAGCTGGCGGCGATGATCAGACTGTTGCGAACCTGCATGGGAAAGTCCGAACGAAAGGCGTTGATGTAATTTTGCAAAGTCGGCTTGAAAATGAACACCGGTGGAACGGCCAGGAGTTCCAGCTTGGTCTTGAACGAGGCCAGAACAACCCACAGTAGTGGGAAAAGAAAGAGGGCGGCTACAAACAAAGCGAGACCTATGCCAAGTATCCGTTTGAGAATCTTCATCATGCCACCTCTACAGACCGGTATGAACCTGTTCAGCTTTGGCCGGAGTGATCAACCTCACCAGGATGTTGGTCACAATGTTGATGATAATCACCACCACCCAGGAGATGGCCGCTGCCATGCCCACGTTGAAAAACATGATCTGCTGGCGATAGCCCAGGATAGAGAGGGTGGAAGTGTAATTCCCTGGTCCACCACCCGTCAGGATGAAAGGCAAGTCGAACATCTTCAATGTGTCAATGGAGCGGAAAAGCAATGCCAGCAGCAGGGGAAAGCGCAGATAAGGCCAGTAAATCTGGCGAAACTTCATCCAGTTTGAGGCGCGATCAAGGGTGGCCGCCTCCAACAAATCGGTCGGCACCGTCCCTAAGCCAGCCAAAACCAGCAGCGTCACGAAGGGGGTCCATTGCCATACATCTACAATCACTACCGCAACCCGAGCCCAAAACGGATGAATCAGCCAGGGGATGGCTGGCAGGCCAAGCTGGGTCAGCAGATAATCAACGATCCCAAAGGTCTGGTCAAACATAAACCGCCAGAATAATCCTACCACAAAAGGGGCGAGCATCATCGGCAGGAAAACGATCAACCGGATGACACTCATGCCGGTGAAGCGCTGATTCATCACAAAGCCGAATAAGATGCCCAGCACCACCTCTATGGAAACTGCCACGACAGTGAATTGCACGGTGATGCGGGTGGCCAGCCAAAATTGGGGGTCAGTGAACAGGTTGATGTAGTTGCGCAGCCCAACCCAAATTGCCCTGCTCCCGAGAGAATAGTTAAACAGGCTGACCCCCAGGGAAAAGATGAGCGGAACAATAGCCAACAGTATCAACAGTCCAATGGTAGGCACAAATAATATTCGCCGCCACCATATATCCCTGAGACCCGCCGCCGCTTCCACCGCCGTGGCCGGTCCTGCCCTTTGACTGACGATCGCCTCTTGTGACATCATGCCTCCTACAGGTATCGCGTGCTGCGTGTTGCGTAACGGAATACGCAACACGCAGCATGTTTTTCAGATGTTACCCCGCGTACAGTTCCAGCGTCTTCTTGGCCAGCAAGAATCCACGCTTGACCAGTTCCTCTGAGCCTTCCCAGTTCCGGTCCTCATGCTCGATGCTGAGCACAAAGTCGTATCCCACATCGTAGAGGGCCGCCACCAGTTCTTGCCAATCCACCAGACCCTGTCCCGGCAGGCGAGGTATCTGCCAGCGGAAGCCACAACCCAGGATACCATCCTGGTAGAACATCTCCTCGTCTATAGCCATGTCTTTGGCGTGCACGTGGAAGATGCGATCCCCGAAATCATAGACGAAGCGGATGTAATCAATCTGTTGCCAGACCAGGTGTGAGGGGTCGAAGTTGAGACCAAAATTCTCGTCTGGCACGGCCTCGAACATGCGACGGATCAGCGCAGGCGAGTGAGGCAGGTTAGAGCCACCCGGCCACGTGTCAGCCCAGAGCATGGGGCAGTTTTCAATGGCGATCTTGACGTGGTGGTCGGCGGCAAATTTGACCAGGTCCGGCCAGACTTTCATGAACTCCGCGAAATTGTAGTCCAGGTCCTTTTGCCAATCGCGCCCGGTGAGCTCAGGATTCCAGGCACGGCCAACAAAAGTGCCCACAATGCCCACGCCAAGCATCTCGGCTCCGAGGATAACTTTCTTCAGGTGGCCAATGACGTGCTCCCGGTGGGCAGGGTCGGGGTGAAGAGCGTTGGGATAGTAGCCCAAAGACGAGATTTCCAGCCCTTTCTCGGCCAGCATACCGTTGATTTCTGAGGCTTTGGCCGGAGTCAGCGCTGCCACGTCTATATGGGCCACGCCACCGTATTTGCGGTCTTTTTCCTCACCGGCTGGCCAGCAGGCCAATTCCAACATCTGGAACCCGTTTTCCGCAGCCCAGGTTGCCAGTTCTTCCAGGGACAAATTCGGGAAAGCGGCGCTCATCAAACCGATTTTCATGGTCATACCCTCCTTAAAAATCAGCAAATCGGGCAAATCAGCAAATCGGGCAAATCAGCAAATCGGTCAGCGCTCGACCTCCAC
Source organism: Anaerolineae bacterium (assembly GCA_024653325.1). Taxonomy (GTDB): domain Bacteria; phylum Chloroflexota; class Anaerolineae; order JACIWR01; family JACIWR01; genus JACIWR01. Next base: position 30,010 of record JANLFX010000005.1, on the reverse strand, counting down.
CCACTTTTGTTCGCGGGCGCTGCGCTCGATGGCTTCGCAAAGCAGTATCTCTTCGTGGCCGTCAGCAAACGTCGGGAAATCGGGTGGGGCGGTGCGATCTCCGGCGCGGATGTAGCCATACACGGCGCGATAGAGTTGCTTGAAAGTATCGGGAAAGCCCTCGTTATGACCACCGGGATAACTGGCGAAGGCCCGCGCTTGAGGGGTGAGCAATGAGGGGTCTTTCATCAGCACTTCATTGGCTCTATCGCGGTGGCCGATCCACAGTTCATTAGGCCGTTCGGAATCCCAGGCCATCGCCGATTTCGCCCCGTCAATCTCAAAAGCCAGGCGATTCTTGTGTCCGGCGCACACCTGGGAGACGGTCATCACCCCCCTGGCTCCACCCTCGTAGGCCAGGAGCACGGTGGCGTAGTCCTCGGTGTGGATGGGCTGCTCGATGTAATCCTCCGGTCTCAATTCCTTGCCGGCAAAGGTATCAATGGGTTTGGCGGGCTTTTTGCGAGTGGGGATAAAAGTGCGGAAGTCGGCCAGGACGGCTTGCACGCGCAGACCGGTGATGAAGCTGGTCAGGTCCAGCCAGTGAGTGCCAATATCGGCCACGGCACGCAGACTGCCGCCCAGCCCTGGCTCCAACCGCCAGTTCCAATCGGTCTCGTAGAGGAGCCAGTCTTGGAGATAGGAGCCACGGATGATATACACCTCGCCCAGGTCACCCCGGGCCGCGCGGGCCCGCGCTTCTTGACAAAGGGGATAAAAGCGGATGTTGTAATTGACCGCATGGACAATGCCCGCCTGCTGGGCCATTTGCAGCAACTCGGCGGATTCTTGAGAGTTCATGGCCAGTGGCTTCTCGCAGACCACATGCTTGCCGGCTTCAATAGCAGCTTTGGCCATGGGATAATGCAGGTAGTTCGGGGTAGTAATGTGGACTACATTGATCGAGGGATCGGCCACCAGGTCACGCCAGTCCGCGTAGACTTGGCGGATATTGAGTGCCTCGGCCTTGGGCCGGGCCCGCTCCGGACTGGACCCGGCGATGCCCACTACCTCAATGCCCAGACGGCGTAACGCCTCCACGTGCGCCGGACCGATAAATCCCGTCCCAATGACGGCTGCTCGGATCACATCCATGTGTTTGCCTCCTCGTTGATGTAATGTCCACCTTCAGGGGTGGAACAAAGCACAATGCAACGACCGTGAAGCGTAAAACGTGAAGCAAAATATCATGCCATGACTCCGCATTTATGCCTTACGTTTCACGCTGCTTACGCTGCCTGAAATCCTCCAGAATGCGCTCTGTTTGTGTGGCCCCGATACGGGTTACACCCACGGCGATGACCTCCAGGGCCGTATCCAGGTCGCGCACACCGTGGGCCGCTTTGACCCCGATATGAGGGCTGACTGAAGCCCGCATGAGTTTGAGGTCTTGAATCGTCGCCCCGGTCGGGGCGAATCCCGTAGAGGTCTTGACGTAGTGAGCACCAGCTTCTTCCGCCAGACGGCAAGCCCGTACCTTCTCCTGGTCTGTCAGGTAATGGTTCTCCAGGATAACCTTGACAATGGCCTTGCTGCCAGCAGCTTTCACCACCGCCCGAATGTCATCGCGCACCAAATCATCGTGACCAGAGCGGAGGGCTCCAATGTTGATCACCATATCCAGCTCCTCCGCGCCGTTGGCCACTGCCTCACGCGCCTCGAACTCCTTTGTCGCGGTAGTGCTGTGACCGTGGGGAAAACCGATCACCGTGCCGACCTTGACATCGGAACCGGCCAGAATACGGGCTGCCAGCGGCACATGACAGGGTTTGACGCATACCGAGGCTACATGATACCGTTTGGCCAACTCACAACCGGCAATAACGTCTTCATCGGTCAATTCCGGTTTAAGCAGCGAGTGGTCAATTGTCTTGGCCAGTTGATCGAGGGTGAGCGTCTCCACATTGAGTACGGGAATCATCAGGCCCTCCTTCACCAGATGAACTTGCGGACCATGGCACCACAAAAACCGTCCTGACTAACTTGCACTGTTCTAGGTAGCGTTCCCCTGCACGGAAATGTGCTCACGGGTGGCGCGTATAGCTAAGGCAAGGGCTCCATAAAGGACGGCATCGTCACCCAGTTCGGTAAGCACAATTTCCGGCACAAACGGCACCACCCGACGTACGCATTCCCTGATAGGCTCTAAAAGCAGATCACTCGAGCGGGTCAGTGCTCCTCCTAAGATGATCATCTCCGGATTAAGTGTGCAGGCCACGTTGGCTACTGCCTGAGCCAGATAATTCGCCGTCTCAGTCACAATTTCCTGGGCCAGGGCATCCCCATCCCGGGCAGCTTGAAAGACCTGTTTGGCGGTCAACTCGTTCGGGTTGCCCATGCTAAGACTGGTCTGAGTTCCGGCCTGGATGGCCTCTTTTGCTCGCCGCACGACGCCGGGACCTGCAGCCAGACTCTCCAGACACCCGAACTCATCATCATAAGAGTGCTGCAAAAAATCGGGCCGGGGAATCATGTAGCCTACCTCACCAGCAGCTCCCTCATGCCCTCGGTACAGTTCGCCATTCAGAATCAGCCCACCGCCGATCCCGGTGCCGACAAAAATACACACCAGATTTTGAACGCCACGGCCAATGCCAAACTGACTCTCCCCCAGTGTGGCCAGATTGACATCGTTCTCGATAAAAGCGGCAATCCCGAAGCGATCTTCCACCAGATTCTTGAGAGGCACGTTACGCCAACCGAAAGCGGGAGCCCAGGCCACGGAGTGATCTTGGCTTAGCACAACGGAAGGCACCCCCACGCCGATACCACGAACCTTCTCGCGTGGAACAGGAGCAGCTTCCAAAAGCTCACCCAAAAAATCCAAGAGAGAGGGCAAACTGCGGGACCGATCACCATCAGGGATGGAAGGAATTGTTCTCCGATAAACGATGTCACCGTGCAGGTCAGCTACGGCACCGGTCGTCCTTGTGCCACCAACATCCACGCCTATCACCATGTAGGCCGAGAAATTGAAGTGCAGCAAAGTGGGTGGACGACCTATTTTGGTCACGGACTCGGCTGTTTCGCCCTCGCACAACAAACCTTCCTCGATAAGCTGATTCACGATACGAGTCACAGTAGGTGGACTGAGGTTCAGAATTTTGGCAACATCTGATCTGGAAAGAGGACCGCGTTCACGAAGAAGTCCCAGAATAGCGGAACGATTTAGTTGTTTCATCAAGTAGGGATTGCCAACCAAATTCATGGTTCCGCCCATTTCCTGAAGCAGACCGGAAGGGAAGGGTAATCAGTGAAATCGGGGACAGGTCGGTGGTTTATTTCTTTCTGTAAAGAAAGAAACCCATATATATATCATAAATCAAAATCTTAATTTTGTCAAGTCTTTTTCTAACCGGACCTGCTATGACATGGTCCCCTGGTCGCGTCACAATGCTCGGCGGAGGCGGAGACCTGGGCCGAGTGGGGGTAGACGACGGCATTGCCATCGTCTACCCAATCCTGCCTCAAAGTGAAATGCGCCTGGCATATAGCTTTTGAATTCCTGCCTGCTTTATGCTATAATTTCAAAGCCCTCCCAGAGTTGGCCTGATTGCTTAAAAATCACTTGATAATTGGTGAGGTGAGAAAAATGTGCGATACCCTGGTCGCAGTAGGCAATGCTACAGCCGACGGCACGGTCATTTTGGCTAAGAACAGCGACCGCGAGCCAAACGAGGCGCATGTGCTGGTCCACATCCCACGGGCCAGACACGAAGCCGGGGCCACGGTCAAATGCACCTACATCGAAATCCCGCAGGTGCCGGAAACCTACGAGGTGTTGCTATCCAAGCCCTTCTGGCTTTGGGGTTGCGAGATGGGAGCTAATGAATGCGGTGTAACCATCGGCAACGAGGCGGTGTTCACCAAAGAACCCTACGACAAGAGACCTGGCCTGATCGGAATGGATTTCATCCGCCTGGCGCTGGAGCGGGCTGATACGGCCCGCCAGGCCCTGGACGTCATCGTTGAACTGCTGACCACTTATGGCCAGGGCGGCAACTGCGGCTTCCACCACAAGACCTATTACCACAACTCGTTTATCATCGCCGACCCCAACGAGGCCTGGGTATTGGAGACGGCGGGCAAGTTCTGGGCCGCCGAACGGGTGCGCGATGTGCGTACCATTTCCAATGGTTTGACTATTGGCAGTGAGTGGGATCTGGCCTCGCCAGGGCTGGTGGAACACGCCATCGAGAAAGGCTGGTGCAAATCGAGGGACGAATTCCACTTTGCCCGTTGTTATTCCGACTTTATTTACACCCGTTTGGATGGCTGCCACGCTCGCCAGAGTCGCTCGACCGCCCTGCTGGAGGCGCAGAAGGGCCACATCACCGTGGAAACCATGATGGCCGCCCTGCGCGACCACGGTCCGCGGGCTATTGCCGATCCAGCCTGGAATCCGGGCCAAGGCTGGTTGATGGACACGCTTTGCGTGCACGCCAGCTTCGGCCCGACCCGGCCCAGCCAATCCACAGGAGCGATGGTCGCCCACCTGGCGCCCGATCTGCCGACCTACTGGTTGACCGGCACTTCCGGCACATGCACCGGCATCTTCAAGCCAGTGTACCTGGGTGGGGCGGGACTGCCTGAGCTGGGCCCCGAACCGACCGGCATCTACGACTCCCAATCGCTGTGGTGGACTCACGAGCGCCTGCATCGGGCGGTGATCCGTGACTATCCTACCCGCCTGCCCCTGTACCGTGACGATCGGGATTCACTGGAAGCGGCGTTCCTGAGCGAGGCGGCGGAGATGTATGCCAGATACCGTGGGGTGGAAAAGGGGGAACGAGCCGCGCCGTTAGCCGCCTTCACCACCTCGTGTTTCGAGCGGGCGGCCCAGGCCACGGCTCGCTGGATAGAGGCTGTGTCGTCTGTACCGGTGCAACATCGCCCGCCAATGTTGTTCTCGCTGGCCTGGAATGGGTTCAACAAGCAGGCCGGGTTCCCGCAAGAGCAGCATCACCCTTGATCGGAAGAGGGGATGAAGCGGCTGGGAACCAAACTGAGGGTTGAAGCGTCTATAATCATGAAACTTCAACCATACCAGGAGGGATAAAAATGAACCGCAAAATGATTTTCGTATCCGTATCTTTAGTAGCCTTGCTTGGGGCGCTGGCTCTCGCCGGGTGCGCGATTCCCAGCACGGCGAACAATGAGGAACCCCAGCCGCATACCATTACCGTGAACGGCAATGGCGTTGCCTACGGCACGCCGGACATCGCCACGGCCCAGATCGGCGTGCAGGTCCGCGACCAGGACCCGGTCAAAGCAGTGGACAATAGCACCGACAAGATGCACGCCATCATGGCTGCGCTCAAGGAACTGGGCATTGAGGAGAAAGACATCCAGACCACTAATTTCTCGGTATATGCCCAGCAGGACTACGATCCGAAGACCGGCCAGCCAAAAGACACGTTCACTTACGTGGCGGATAACACTTTAACCGTCACCATCCGCGACCTGAGCAAGGTGGGACAGGCGTTAGGCGAGGCAGTGAAAGCGGGGGCGAACAACATCTACGGTGTGAGCTTCAGTGTGGATGATCCGGCCAAGCTGGAAGCCGAAGCCCGCGATAAAGCGATGGCCGACGCCAAAGTCCGCGCCGAGCAACTGGCCAAGGCCGCCGGCGTCACCCTGGATGTGCCGATGAACATCACCGAGTACATATCAGGTCCGGTTTACCCGGTCATGAGGGAAGCTGCCGTGAGAATGGGGGGCGGCGAGGTGCCGGTCTCCAGCGGACAAATCCAGATCAGTCTGCAGGTCAGCGTGACCTACATCATCAAGTAATGTAACAGCAAGGGCGGGATGCAATCCCGCCCCTGTTTCAGGTGACGGTCACCCTCGAGGTGGCCGTCACCTGAGGCTCTCCCCGAAAGCCTCTTCCATCGCTCTGGCAGTGACAGCAGCGTAAACCGTGCCCAAGGTGCTCTGAAAATCCGGCGGCCCTTTCCAGAACGGCGGCGTACCCAATCTTTTGAGCAATGCCGCCTCGACGGGCGGCGGGGTCATCATCACTCGAAAGTCGTTCAGGCCCTCGCCCGCGTCCCAGTAATTATCGAGAGCGCTCTCCAACGGCACATCCTCAGCAGCAAAGGCCGGCTCCGGCTCATAGGTGGCTGCCGGTTCGGCGATCACGGCGGCCCCGGCAGCACGCCTGGCCCGCAGCGCCTCCATGATCTGTTCTTTCGTCCGCCCACGCAGGCGAAAGAGCATGAACGGGTCCTCGTCAAACCGCTCGCCCAACAGGTAATACACGGCGGCGATGTGCTTGCAGGGATTGGCCCAGTCCGGGCAGGAGCACGAGGTCACCAGGTCCTTCGACCGCCCCGGAAACAATAACACCCCTGCCGTGGCGAAGGCCTCCTCGATATTCTGCGGCATCTCGCCGGCAAGAAGCTTGGCGGCGAAGAGGGCCTGCTCGGACATGGCCTCAATGACCTTGTCCCATTCCGCATCATTAAGGGGCGTGATCTCGATCCGCACCTTGTAGGGCGTGCGGCGGGAACCTTGCACGCGGGCGGTGATCATCCCCGCCTGTTCGTTTATCTCCAACACCTGGCCCTGGCGAGCGTAGCTTCGTCCCCGTCTCAGGCGCGCCGGATCCATGATCGTCTCTAGCGCGCGGATCCAGCGCCCGGCCCACCAGGTCTCGCCAATTTGCCCTCGCTGGCTTTTAGCCTTGATCCCGCCTTCTACCTCAATGGGACGCGAAGGTGGAAAGTAACCCCAATCATCGCGATAATACCGGCGTCGAGCCATTCACCCCTCCCTCAGGTGACTGTCACCTGACTGATTCGCCATTCATTCCCCCACCGCTTCCCGCCGCAGGGTGAACAGATCACGCAACTGCTCGGTAGATAGCTCGGTCAACCAGGCCTCCCCTGTGCCGATGACGGTTTCTGCCAGAGCTTTCTTGCTCTCGATAAGCTCGTCAATGCGCTCCTCCATCGTGCCCACGCAGATGAACTTGTGCACCAGCACGTCCCGCGTTTGCCCGATGCGAAAAGCGCGGTCGGTGGCCTGATTCTCCACCGCCGGGTTCCACCAGCGGTCGAAGTGAAAAACGTGATTGGCCCGCGTCAGGTTCAGCCCCAGACCACCAGCCTTGAGCGAGAGAACGAAAATCGCCGGGCCGTGGGCGTCCTCCTGAAAACGAGCGATCATCCGCTCCCGCTGCTTCACCGGCGTACCGCCGTGCAGGAACAGCACTTCGCCCCCGAAGGTGGCTTGCAAGTGAGTCTTGAGCATCTCCCCCATCTCGGCGAACTGGGTGAACACCAGCGCCCGGTCGCCCACAGACAACGCTTCCTCCAGCATCTCCGTCAGGCGGGCCAGCTTGCCCGACCGGTCCGCCAGAGCACTGCCGTCGCCCAGGAACTGCGCCGGGTGGTTGCAGACCTGCTTCAACTTCAACAGGGTGGATAACACCACCCCCCGCCGTTGTATCCCCTCCGCTTCTTCGATCTGACGCAGCGAGTCGCGTACCACCGCTTCGTACAAAGTGGCCTGCTCCGGGGTCAGATTGCAATAGACTTTCATCTCCATCTTTTCGGGCAAGTCCTGGATCACCCGCGGGTCGGTCTTCACCCGACGCAGGACGAAGGGGCCAATCAGTGACTTCAGCCGCCTGGCAGTTTCCTCATCCTGGTAACGCTCGATGGGCAGGGCGAATCGCTGGCGGAACTTCTCCCGCGAACCCAAATAACCGGGGTTCAGGAACTCCATGATGGACCACAGTTCCGAGAGGCGGTTCTCCACTGGGGTGCCCGTCAGGGCCAGGCGATAATCGGCCGGCAGGCGGCGGGCGGCCTGGGATTGTTTGGCCGAGGGGTTTTTGATGTTCTGCGCCTCGTCCAGGATCACCCCGCCCCATTGCACTGCCGAGAGGGTCTCCTCGTCGCGGCGCACCAGGCTGTAGCTGGAGATGACCAGGTCGTGCTGTTGGGCCTCGGCGACGAAATCCTCGCCGGTCAAGCGGTCGCTACCGTGATGAACCATCACCCGCAGGCCGGGTGCGAAGCGGGCCACCTCTCGCTGCCAGTTGCCGACCACCGATGTGGGGCAGACAATCAATGTAGGCCGACGGTAACCCCGCTCGCGGTCGTGCAGGAGCAGGGCGATGGCCTGGATGGTTTTGCCCAGGCCCATATCGTCGGCCAGGCAGGCCCCCAGCCCCCAGTGCCGCAGGAAGGCCAGCCAGGAGAAGCCCCGCGCCTGATAGGGACGCAGCTCCCCGACGAAACCCTGTGGCGCGCTCAGCAATGGCAACTCGCGCTCCGCTCCCGCTGCCTGGGTTAACTGCTGCAGCATATCCTTTATCCAGCCTGTAGCCTCGACGCCAGTGACCGGCAGCCCCCCGGCCGTGTCATCCTGGGCCAGAGACATGCGCAAAGCCTCGCGCAGGGACATCTCCCCCTGATCGCGTTGCGCCTCCCAGAAACGAATGGCTGCCTCCACCTGCTCCGGCTGAAGTTCCACCCACTGGCCGCGAATCTGTACCAGGGGCATTTTCAAAGCAGCCAGCTTGTCGAACTCCTCACGGCTCAGCGGCTCATCGCCCAGGGAAAGCTGCCAGTTGTACTGGACGAGTGAGTCGAGGCTCAACAGCCCGGAACTGACCACTTGCTCGGATTTCTGGCTTGATTTTTGACTGGGAGAAAGTTGCAGGCGGACGCCTAACCGCGCGCCTCGTTTGTGCCACCAGGGAGGGACCAGAACGCCGAAGCCGCTGCTTTCCAGCAGAAGCGCAGTCTCGCGCAGAAAAGTGTAGGCTTCGTGGACGGTCAACGCACAGGCTTCAGGCCGCGCCGACCGCAAGCTGCGTTCCAGTGGGGGAAACATCCGCGAGGCCAGGCCCAACCCGGCCAACAGGCGCTCCTGGGGCTGCTCGAAGCGACGGTTCAGGAAACGGAGTGTGCTGCCGCGCTCGCGCCACACTTTTCCGGCAGGTACCAGCAGGCTGAGATCGTCGGTAGCCTGCAAGAAAAAGCGCAACACCCAATCCCGCACATCGGGCTGGCCCAAAGCAGGTTGCTCTGGCGGTTCCAGGCGGAAGCAGATGCGAAAGCCACCATCGCCCGCCACCCGCAACTGTTCCGTCCAGGCCCGCCACTGATCGTAGAAAACCGCCAGTTTACTCCGCTGCGCTGTTGGGACATCCAGAACACCATCTGGGGAAAACAATGCCGCCAACCAGAGTCTGGCCAGGTCAAGCGGCTGGTCCCGCCGCCGCGGCAGCGACAGAGATGGCGCACCCCATTCGCGCACGGCGGCGTCCACGATGGCTCCCAGGAAGCTTTCGACCAGGGCACGGGCGGCCACCGGCTCACTTCCCTTAACCGACCGGCCAGCAGCTTTCAACCCCCGGCAGACAGGAGGCATAGCCCGCACCAGGCAGTTAACCCGTTCCTGGTCCTCTGCCTCGTCTAAGACTGGCTGCCAGATGGCGCGCAGTGATGGAGGCTCTACCGATCCTTCCCGCACCAGCGCAGGCATAAACCGCTGGCGAGCCAGAAGCTCCAACGCGAACTTGGCCGCCGTGTTCCAGAAACGCAAATCGCTGCCGACCGCGACACCGGGGTGCGGTTCCAGTGGCAGGGGAACCAGCAGAGCCAGCGCCTGGGTCGGGGTTAGCGGCAAGCCGGCGATCTCCCACAGGCCAAGGCCAGATGGTTCGACATCCTCCTCACCCTCCCCATCGTCCCAGATTAACTGTGGAGAAGCCAGGGGCCCACGGCTGGATGAGGGTAGAAGAACGTGCGCCCGGGTTCCTCTCTCTTCGACTGCGGTAAGCCCGACCCCAGGCAGCAGATAACGCAGGGCATCCAGCACCTGTTTTGTTGTCACTTGAAACGGATGCGGCAAAGCTCTGTCTGGCCGGGGTTGCGGACGGCGTCCACGGCGACGGGATTGGGGTTCGACTTCGGAGGTCTCTCCCCAGATGATGAATTCGCCAGCAGCACCTGGCGTTGGGTTGGGGAGCCAACTCCCATGCAAAACGATCATCCAGACCACCTCGAAGTTTATGCGCTCAATATAGCACAATGGTCCTCCGCTGTCAAGAGTGGTGAGAAACGGGACGGGGCAGCCGATGGCAGTGCCGTCGGCTACCCGTTCTGAAATGCACTCTCCCATAGGGGTGCGTTTCAGTTTCGGGGCAGGTTTGTCCCGTAGCGGCCGACCGCTGCTGCGCCCTGAGCCCAGCGAAGGGCTGCGCCCTGAGCGAAGTTGGGATAGCGCTTTCCATAGCGCGGCCGACGGCCCCCAGCACCGCGCAGGCCCACTGTCGTGACCGGGGTTGCGCGGTAAGAAACCGCGCCTACCATATTCTGGGGGGCTGGGAGAGGTCTCCGCGGCCAGGGCACAGCAGCAACTCGCCCCCAAAGTGAAATGCATCTCTCCCAGAGCAAAGGGTTGAAATATCTGACCAAGTGTGCTAAAATGAATACACACGAAATGGCATAGGTCAACCGCACGGTTTTTGGATACTTACTGTGGCGAAAATAACTACCTCCGCTCTTCAAACAATCGCTTTCTGGCATGAGCTGCACCTGGCTCACTGGGCCATCATCGGCCTGGCGGCGCTGTTCCTGCTCACCAGTCCCGACCCGGCGACGCAGATGATGGGCTGGGCAGCGTGGGGCGTTGCTGTGTTGTTCACCATTACAACGAGTTATTTCTCCGGGCGACATCGTGAACTGCCAGATTGGTTCCGTTGTGCCACTACCGTGCTGGATTGCGTGTTAATCACGGCCATCATCCTCGGCTTGCGTGGCCCGATTACCACCTATGTCATTCTGTACCTGCTGGCCATAGCCGGCGCTGCACTGTGTTTCGGCCCCTGGAAAACCATCCTCGTGGCAGCGACAGCCGGCGTGCTGACCAGTGGACTGGTCATTTTCTGGTTCAAAGATTTCGACGTGATTGGGCAGATAATCCCCGCCTGGGGATTGATTATAAGCACTGCCGCGCTATCCCTTGCTCTTAAGGGCCGGGTACTGGAACATATTCAGGACAGCCAGGAACACGCCGAGAACCTGGAGCGAAAGCTCACCGAACTGGCAGTTTTGCAGGAACTGGAACGGGCAGTGTATGACCTGCAATCGGGAAACACGTTGCAGAACATCGCCGAGGTCCCGACCAAGGTCCTCGGTTTCCGCCGCGCAGCGCTGCTCCTCACCACCGACGGCAAAACAGGAGACCTCCCTTATGAGAGCTATCACAGCTATCGGGACACCTTTTCTCCTCTACCCCCGTTGCACTTCGATAGGGACCTTTTTGCAGCAATCATCGAAAAAAACCGGCCTTTCATCGTGGATGGTTCACAAGGTTCACCGCTGATGGCCCAGGGGCCGATGTTACAGATCGCCGCCCCTCTGAAGGGAGAACAAAGGCCAGTGGGGGTCCTGGTCGTTGATTGCGATGACCGGGCCAGGATAGAGCCCAATGATTTAGAGGTCCTTTCCAATTTAGCCAAGTCGGCAGTTCTGGCTATTGAAAACGCGCAATTGCACAATCAAGTGCAACGCATGGCCAACCTGGATGGTTTAACCAATGTGTACAACCACCGCTATTTTCAGGACAGCCTGCGCCAGACCTTGCGCGAGGCCCAGGCGACGCGCCAACCCGTCTCGTTGGTCATGATTGAGGTAGATAAATTCAAGAACTTCAACGACAGCTATGGCCACTCCAAAGGTGATCAGGTGCTGAAAAGCATTGCTCGATCCCTGGAAGTAGCTACCCAGGAATGGAAAGGGCTAGTGGCCCGTTACGGTGGCGACGAGTTCATGGTCATCCTGCCTGGAGTGAACGCTACCCAATCCATCCAGATTGCCAATGATCTGCTGATTTGGGTAACTGACATGGTCACCCTGGACTTGCAGGAAAACCATGGTTTGCCCGGCGTCCGTTTCAGCCTGGGGGTGGCCACTTATCCTGATGACGCGCAGGACCCTTCGAGTTTGATTGATGCCGCCGACGACGCGATGTACATGGCCAAACACTATGGCGGCAACCAGGTCAGAACTTTTCGTGAAACCGATCCGACCCTCAGACAGGAAAGGGCGAAACTGCGAGGACAGTGATCAAATCCCAATGACACAATGACCGAATCCCAAAGGAGGTGGAACGCTGCATTCTCTGGATTTAGCCCACAAAGCAATAGACATTATCGCCGAAAAAAAGGGCACGGACATTCTGCTGTTAGACATTACCCCTATATCAACCCTGGCCGATTACTTTATCCTGGCCAGCGGAGATAGTGAACGCCAGCTCAAAGCTATCACCGATGAGATTGAACTGAAGGTAAAAAGCGAGCTGCAGGCTTCCCCGTTGCACGTGGACGGTGAGCCAAACTCTGGATGGGTGGTGATTGATTATGGCGGGGTGATTATCCACCTATTCCACCCAGAAGTGCGCGCCTATTATCATCTGGAGGAATTGTGGGGAAATGCGCGGATAGTGGTCAAGATTCAGTAACGCGGCTTTCCAGCCATGATCAAAAGGCGGCGTAATGTCGCGGCACCCATCTGAGCGCACCGCGCAAATATTACCTGGGTGATACATTGCCTTTATCAAAGCTGGCCGTTCGTCCAGGGGAGCCGAATCTGAGCATGATGCATCGTCAGAAAACAAAATGGATTCTCATCGGGCTGTTCGTCCTGCTATTAGGCTGCGGCCAGGTCATTACTTTGCCCACTCCGACTCCACTGCCGCCCACGACGGACGTGCACCTGAACACCGTTGTTCCACGGGCAACTTCCACACCGGCCCCGGCTACCCCGACCCCTTCCCCCAGTCCCACCCTAACCCCTACGCCGATTATCTACATCGTGCAGCAAGGGGATACGCTGAGCGGGATCGCCAAGCAGTTTGGGATCGCGGTCGAGACGTTGATGGACGCCAACGAGGTATATGACCCTCGCCGTCTGCAGGTAGGACAGAAGTTGATCATTCCCCGCGAGGAAGAGGAGGAACAGTCACCGCCCACGCCTACGCCTACACCGTTGCCTGTGGTCATCGAAAACCTCGGTTTCCATGAGACGCCAGTGGGCAGCCTGTGGTGTCTGGGTGAGGTGCGTAATCTGGCTGGGATGGACGTGGAATTTGTGCAAGTGCAGGTATCGTTGTACGGCTCTGACAACGGGGTCCTGGCCACAGCGACGGCCTTTACCGCCCTGGACATCATCCCCGCCGGTGGGACGTCGCCCTTCGCCGTGCTTTTCGCCCAACCGCCAACTGCTTATGCTGCCTATCAGGTGATTCCCCTCAGTGCCGAACCATGCACTTACCTGGGTAGCCGTTACCGCGACCTGGACGTGGTTGAGCACAAGGGACAGGTTCAGGGGCGGTCGTTCGTGGTCAGTGGCCGGGTGCGCAACTTTGGGGAAGAACGGGCCACCGGCATCGAAGTGGTGATTACTGCCTACGACAGCCGGGACCGGGTGGTGGCCGTGCGCGAGGTCGAGGTGCAGGCCAGCGTGCTGGCCCCGGGTGCCAGTGCAGAATTCATGGATTCCATAACGCCGCTGGGAGGCGAAGTGGCCCGTTATACTGTACAGGTGCAGGGCCGGCGGAGTGAACACGAGTAATCGAACGTAAAACAATGGTTTAACCCTGGATAATGCTTGTGTATCGCAGAGACGCTGAGTTCGCAGAGGTTTTTATAGATTCCTCTGTGTTCTCGGCGCCTCGGCGGTGAGCTCAGAGTGAACTATCGCTGTAGTACTGACTATAATTTGAATGGGATGGAGAGAGGAGGATGTACTATCGTTTAGTGCGTTGGATAGTTGCCTTGTTAGCCCGGATTCTGATCCGGCTCGAAATTGTGGGCAGGGAAAACGTGCCCAGAGAAGGGCCCTGTATCATCGCCCCTAACCACCTGAGCTGGTTCGACTCCCCTTTGCTGCTGGTGGCAGTGCCCAGGCACATCACCGTGCTGGCAGCCAGCAAGTATCGCCACCACCTAATCTTTGCTCCCCTTCTGGCTTCAATGGGAGCTATCTGGATCCGCCGTGGAGAAGTAGATCGCGAGGCTCTGGGCAAAGCACTGGAAGTGCTGCGGGCAGGTGGATGTCTGGGACTGGCTCCAGAAGGGACGCGCAGCAAGACAGGGACGCTGCAGAAAGGAAAAACAGGGGCGGTGTATCTGGCCAGCCGCAGTGGGGCGACCATCGTGCCAGTAGCCATCACCGGTACGGAGAAAATCGGTTATGCGCTCAGACACTTGCGAAGGGGCAAAGCCCGAATAGAGATAGGGAAGCCCCTGGAATGGACGCTTCCGGAGCGGCTGCGCGGCCATCAGCTCGAGGAATACACTGAGGCGTTGATGCGCCGCCTGGCCGCCATGTTACCTCCGGAGTATCGCGGCGTCTACGCAGACGTGGAGACCCAGGGGTTCGGCGGGGTCTCCTGACCCTGCCAGCGGAGCCTACGGGAGGACAGGTGTATCTTGATGGACAAAATCCCCATCCTCGGCTATAATATGGATAAATTTTCCGCATCGCAGCCTCAATGCATGGAGGTGCACACATGGACATGATCGGCAGAACTCTAGGACAATATCGCATCGTCGCTCAGTTGGGTAAAGGCGGCATGGCCGAAGTCTATAAGGCCTATCAACCCGCTCTGGACCGCTACGTGGCAATCAAAATTCTGCATTCTATGGTCGCCACGGATGAGCAATTCCTGGCCCGCTTCCAGCATGAGGCCCGGTCAGTGGCCAAATTGCGCCACGGCCATATCGTCCAGGTCTACGATTTCGGCAGCGAGAACAACATATACTACATGGTCATGGAGTTCATTGACGGCCAGACCCTCAAGGCCAGGCTACGGGAACTGAAAGAAGCCGGTCAGACCATGTCCCTCGAAGAAACGCAACGGATTATTCAGGCTGTCGCTTCCGCTTTGGATTACGCCCATAAGCGGGGAATGGTCCACCGTGACGTCAAGCCCGCCAACATTCTTCTTACCTCCGATGGTGAGGCCGTGCTCTCCGATTTCGGAATTGCGCGCATGGTCGAGGGCACTCGCTTCACCATGACCGGAGTGGTAGGCACGCCTGAGTATATGTCGCCAGAACAAGGCCAGGGCCTGGAGATTGACCACCGCAGTGACATCTACTCTCTGGGCGTGGTTTTGTATGAAATGCTCACCGGTCAGACCCCCTTCAGTGCCGATACCCCGCTGGCCGTGATTTTCAAGCACGTGCAGGACCCGCTTACCCTACCCAGTGCCATCAACCCCAACATCCCAGAGGCCGTGGAACGGGTCATCCTCAAAGCCCTGGCCAAGCGTCCCGAGGATCGCTTCCAAAGCACCACTCAGATGGCTGAGGCCCTGGCTGATGCCTGTGCAGGCCGGGGTATGATAGAGGCATTGCCGCCTGAGGCGACCACGGTGGTCGGTCCAATTCCCGGAAAGGAGGGGGCCACCGTTATCGGTGAGACACCACCCGCCGGAGCAACGGTTTATGCCCCGGTGGCTGCTCCAGCAGCGCGACGAACCTCTCCTCTGGCTATCGGGGGCATCATTGGTGGCGTAATACTCCTGCTGGTCATTCTTGGCGCCCTGGCTTTGATAGTCGTGCCAACCTTGCGTCCCAGCACTCCCACGGCCCAAGAGATGAGTATAGTGGTCAGTGACCTCATGAACGAGGAAGTCATCCAGGCCCGCTCGCGGGCCGAAGACGCCTGGGGCGGAGCGGCCGTGGGCATGAAAATCCATCCCGGCGGGCAAGTGCGCACCGGTGACGAAGCCACAGCCCTATTGGAGCTGGATGGGCGCAAAGTGCGGGTGGGAGCGAACAGCACCCTGACCGTAAACCAAGTGAAGGATGAGGAAGGCAACAACCAAATTGCCCTCATCCTGGAAACCGGGCGTGTCTGGGTGCAGGAAATCGAAAGTGAGACCGAAACCGGTACCCCGGCGTTGTACATGGAAACCAAATCGGGGGCAAAAGTGTGGGGTGACCGGCGTTTCGGGGTAGCTGTGGCCAACGATGGCTCGGCTCTGGTTTCGGTAGACGAAGGGACCGGCCACGTGAGCGCAGAGGGCCAGGAGATCGAAGTGGCGGCCGGTCAACAATTAGAGCTGATACCGGGGCAACCTCCGGAAGGCCCGCAACCTATGTCCGACGAGGAAAAAGAGCAGTGGAACGCCAATGCTGCCGGAAGCGGCCTGGTGTGGGCGACGCGCACGCCGACGCCGACCATTACCCCCACCCCCACGAACACAGCCACGCCAACGAACACACCGACGCCGACCAACACGCCCACTGCCACCGCCACCCCAACGGACACGCCAACACCTACCCCCACACCGACCAATACCCGCATCCCGCCAACCAGGACCCCCACACCGACGGCGACCGATACACCTACACCCGCGCCCACCTTTGAACCCCTCACCATTCAGTACTGGGAATTCGTGGAACGGCCCCAAAAGTCCGACTACTACCCGGGAGACTGGATAGCCACCATCCACGTCCGGGTGACCGGTGGGGACGGAAATTATACCACTTACTGGAACGAGGGCTCTACTCAGGGCACGGTGTTCCAGATACACGCCCGTTGCGGCGCGCGCTATATAGACCTCCGTATCCGCGTGGTGGACGGGCATGGCAACTCAGCAACCAATGGTGCCGGTTGGAGCATACCCGGCGGCGAGTCAGAACCGCCATCGTGCCATTGATTTGAAGTCACGGGATAAGTGCGACGCATCCCAGAAGTGCGTCGCACTTGTCTTTGACATAAAGAGATTTTCTCTGTATAATTATGATCGCAACACGTTGTTTCTTGGGGGGGATGAATCATGTCCGGGATAACCTGCCTGGCACCGGCGGCGCTTAACGTCGCATCAGCCCTGGCCCACCGGTCAATCCCACTACACGCTCAAGAGACCATCGTCTGGCAACAGAGTGATGCGCCATCTGCTTTCATTTCGGAAACCCGTTTTCTACTGGAAAACGGGTTTCTCTTCCCATCGTTGTCCGACCTCCTTACCTGGCCGGTATCGCTTCTCCTCCTGGTCTCTATCGCCATTTTACTTCTCCTGATCATCCTTGTGAGCCGGCGGCGACAGAGCCCCTCATGGCGGAGTTCCAAAGAAACCCGCTGGGCAGCCTGGGAAAACGCCATCCGTCAGGCACTGTGGGTACACGGCCGGGTGGAAGAAGACATGTTGCTGGATATTCCCCTCAAAGAACGCAGCGAGGCGATGCGCCGCTTTGTGGAAGAGCGCCCCGATGACGACCTGGTTTTCCGTCTGGACCCGCCCCGCATCGAGCTGGCCTCCCCCAAACGAATGAAAACCTTCTTGCGTAACTGGAAAGCAGCCTGGGAGACGGTGGAAAGCGAGGCTACTTTCCAGACCATTGCCGCCATGCTGGCTTCCCTGCTTTGTGACATGCTGGGCTTCACCATGCTGGATGCCCGTACTTATCGCGACCTGCACGGCTATGTGGTAAAAGCGCCCGCCCTGCGCCTGCGTGTCCCGCCTCGTTTTCCCATCATCTTCCTGCGCAAGCGCGAGTTCAGCCCCGAGGACATCAGCGATGTGCGCAGCCTGATGAACATCCTCAACATGACCAGCTACTTCGCCCTGCTCATTGATCTGAACGACTGGCCCTCCCAACTGGATAAACGTAAGAACCTGAAATACCTGGTGCGCGGCGCGATCCACGATTTAATCGTGCTGGACGGCAGTGACCTGCGGCAGATCATCATGGCCCGCGATCCCGAACAACGCCTGATTCAGATTATCCTGAGCCAGGTAGACCTGAACGCCGTCTCGCCATACGTGACCTCGGGGCCTGTCCCAGAAAACATGTTTTTTGGCCGCGACAACGAACTGAAAACCGTAACCCGCAAGGTGAAAGACTGCAGCTTCGCCCTCATCGGAGGGCGCAAAATCGGCAAGACCTCCATCCTGGCCAAGGTTTACCGCCTGCTGAGCGAAACCCCTGATTTCTTTCCCCTGTACCTGGACTGCCAAGCCGTGACCGACTATGACGGTTTCTTTGAGGCGGTACAATCCATGTGGGAGGTCGAATTGCCCAGCTTTTCGCCCGATGGATTCCGCCGCCTGATCACCCAACTGAACAACGATTGGGCCAGGGGGACAGTGATCATCCTCCTTGACGAAATAGATGCCCTGTTGAGTTACGACCTGCTATCCCAGGAGAAACTGTTCCGCGTGTTCCGTGCTCTCTCACAGGAGCAGTACTGTCGTTTTGTCTTCTGCGGCGAACGTATATTGTACACCCGCCTGCACGCTCCCGATTCACCTTTGTTCAACTTCTGCGACACCATTCATCTCAGCTACCTGGATGAACAATCCGCCCGTCGCATTATCCTGGAACCCATGCAGGCTATGGGCATCATGCTGGAGGACCAGGAAGCGTTGGTGCGGGAGATCATGGACCTTTCCTCCTGCCATCCCAACATCGTGCAATACATCTGCCAGAGGCTCATCATCCAGATCAATCGGCGGGGAGCGCGGCGGATCACCATGGCCGACCTGGAGGCGGTGCGCAATTCCAGCCAATTCAGCGAGTACTTTACCGAGGTCACCTGGGGCAACGCCACGGCTCTGGAGAAAATCGTCTCCCTGCTAATGATTGACCAGGGGCCCTCCACCCTGGCGGACATCGAGACTTTCCTCACCAGGGCCGAAGTCGCTGTCCCTCAGGCAGACCTGGAAGAAGCAATCCGTGACCTGGTGCTTTACTCCATCATTCGCAAGAATGGGCAGTATTATGAGTTCGCTAACCAGGGATTCCCGCAGGTTATCAAAGCCAGCCAGGACATGCCGACCCTGGTGGATAGCCTGAGGAGAAAGCTTTAGTGTGAGCATTGGGGGGGACTTGACAGTAGATTGGGTATTCAAAGCCCGGGGACCTCTGGACCCGGAACGAGACCGGGCGATTACCGTTGAACGCGAAGAACTGCGGGAGATCATACGCCTGTCCACCCAGACCACCATCTCTAACTACATCGCCCTCCTCAGCTCGCGTCAGACGGGTAAAACCACATTGCTTTACCATGCCCGTGCTGAGTTACTGGCTGCCGACTTTGCGGTGGTGCTCATTGACCTTTCGGTGCTGCGCAACCAGGATGAGGCCGCCTGTTACGGCTATGTCAGCACGCAGATTCACAACGCGCTGCGCAGTCGGGGAGGAGAAGGTTGGCCTGAAGAGCGTCCCATCATCAAAGGGCCGGTGGACTTCTTGCACTTCCTGCGCGATAGTGCCGAACGCACACCCTCGCCGCGCATCATAGTCATGCTGGACGAGGTGGGAGCTTTGCTTCCGGAGGTGTCAGACAGCTTCTTTAACACTATCCGCGCGGTGTTCAACAGCGCTAAAGGCACCGAACCGATTTTCCGTAAATACCTGTTCCTGTTCTGCGGGGCAGTGGACTTGTACCTGCTGACCTTCGGGCTGAACTCCCCGCTTAACATCTGCGAAAAAATATACCTCAAGGATTTCAGCCGCGAGGACGTGTTCCGCCTGGTGAGCAACTTCGAGCATACCGGAGCAAGGATTCAGGACAAATTTGCTGACCGCATCTACGAGCAGGCCAGAGGGCATCCTTACCTGACCCAACGTATCTGCGTCATCCTGGAGCGCCAGTCGTTGCCGGTACTCACTCCGGCCCACGTGGATGATGCCGTGGAATTGATGCTCCAGGGGGATGATAACCTCAGCCACATCATCCGCCAACTGGAACTGGACCTGGACGCTAAAAGCCTGCTGCGCGAAATCGTCCAACAGGGACGCCAGGTACGTTTCAGCCGTAACAATCCCATCATCTCCCAGCTTGAGATGATCGGCGTCATCCGCGAGGACACCTACTGCCAGGTGCGCAATCCCATCTACGCCCAGGTGTTGGAACCCTACTTGAGATTGACTACCGAACCGAAATCCGAGCGCCGTGGGGTGATGAGCGCCATCCGCCATTGGATTCATCCCACCGAAACAACCGGATTTGAAACCCCGATCCTGGAAATGCCGCCTATCACCAGCGGAGAGCTGGTACTGGAGGAGGAGATGCGTTGCTTCAAAACCGGTAGCCCGACCTGTCCCAAGAACCCCGTGCTCGATCCGAATCAGGTGTTTATCGGCATGCCTTTCCGCCCCGAATTTGCCGATGCATACAAGTATGGAGTCATTCCGGCATTGGAAGCTGTGGGCCTGTACCCCTGGCGAGCGTCGGACGCCATCAGCAACATTGATGTGATGTGCAAAGTGTGCGAGGGCATTCAAAGCTCGCGCTACGCCGTGATCAACATCTCGGACTGGAATCCCAATGTGTTGTTCGAGCTGGGTCTGGCCTATGGTCTGAGTAAAGAGACGGTGATCGTCAAGGACAAACGCAGTCAAGTGCCCACCGATCTGGCGGGGATGGAGTACATTGAATACGCCAGCAGCGACGAGTTGCGCGAGAAGCTGATCAAATTCTTCCGTTGGAGGATGCGCCAATGAGTTCCGTGGATCGAGTGCGACGTTTCCTGAAAGACAAAGGTTTGGGCATCGAGGTTCTGCAATTGGCGGGCGAGAGCACCCGTACTGCCCAGTTAGCGGCAGAGGCCATGCACGCGCCCCTGGGCAGCATCGTCAAATCGCTCATCTTTCTGGCCGACGACCAACCCATCCTGGTCCTCGTTGCCGGCGACCGGCGGGCCAGCCCGGGCAAACTCAAATCGTTGCTCGGCGCCAGGCGGGTGATGATCGCCGACGCGGACACCGTACGCCAGAAGACCGGATTTGCCATCGGTGGGGTGCCGCCAGTGGGCCACGAGCCACCCCTGCGTACCATTATTGATGACAGCCTGCATCGCTTTCAGACCCTGTACGCTGCGGCTGGCGCGCCTAATGCCCTGTTTCCCATCAGCTACGAAATGCTGGTACAGGTGACCGGAGGGCAGGTGGCCGACGTTACTGAAACGAGTACCTAAAAACCGATTTTCCAACCTTCCAATTTTACCACGGAGATAGCCCATGTTGTTTCACAGAAAAATTCACCGCCCGGGTCTGACCACAGTATACACTACTCAGGGGCTGTTACAGGCCGAGCTAATCAAAAGCAAACTGGAAAGTGCCGGCATACCGGCCCTGTTGGATTACGAAAGCGCCGGCCCGGTGTTGGGCATCACCGTGGACGGCCTGGGCGAGGTGCGGGTCATGGTGCCCGAGGCGTTGGCCGAAGACGCCCAGGCGGTGCTGGCCGCTGAGCCGGAGGAAGGGTGGGAAGACGAGGCCACGGAAGGCTTCAACGAGTCAATGACTAATGAACAATGACTCAATGGTCAGTGTTTTCCCTGAGTGCTCAGTCCGAAACAACCAAGGGGCACGTGGGTCGGGTTGACAACCCGACCCACTTCCCTTTTAGACCAATTTATGGTATAGTATAGACACGATTTGGCGCACACGGCACAGTGTGGAGGAGGCTGGCGATGACATACGAAATCGAGAGCCTGGAGGGGCCGAAAGAGGAAAAGGTATCCAAGACGCGGGTTTTCTTTCTCAAAGCCCTCATCTGCCTGATACTGACCATCATCGGCATGATCATCAACAACCGCTGGGTGGGTACACCTATCCTGGCGCTTAGCTTGATTTTCCTGGGCTGGTCCTTCCCCAATGAAAAGGCCCAGCGCATCATGTTTGCCATCTCTCTGATCCTCGGCCTGGCCCTGGTGCTGAGTCTGCCGGTCAAAGACCTCATCAACCAAAAATTCGGTGACGAAATCACCGAGGGCACCTTGCAATGGATCGTGGGCTTTTTTCTCGTGGCCTTCCCGGCGGCCATTGCTATTTTCGGCCTCCCTCTCCTGACCGTGATGTGGGTCAGTTCTGAGTATATCCTGGGATTGCACCAGGAACCTTTCAAAATCAGCAGAGGTGAAGCCCTGCGCCTGCTTTTCAGCCTGATTTTCGCCTCAAATTACCTCACCGCTACCATCGTGGACGGAAAGGAACTCAAAGGGAAAGTGGGAGGGCTGATGAAATTCCTGGGAGGGCCCGGCAAGGTGATCATCCGCCCTGGAAACGCCGTGGTTTTCGAGCGCGGGGGCACAATCAGCCGTATCGCTGGGCCGGGGGTGGTCATCACCAAACGCGCGGAGGTGCTCAAAGCCATTGTGGACCTGCGACCGCAGTGGGTGCTGCGCGAGGCGGAAAACGTCCTTACCCGTGACCGGGTGCCGCTGAAACTGGCCCTGGGGGTCAGCTTCCAGATCGAATCGAAAAAGGACGTGGATGCCCGCCCCGAAAGCCACATCCCCCCCGACGGCGAAGCCCTCTCTCCCCTGATCAGCAAGGACCCCTATCCGGTTTACGAGGCCACCATCCGCAAAGCGGTGTATAACGTGACCGAGTTCGGCTGGCAGGGCACCGTCCCCGGCGCTTCCGAGTCCATTATCCGCGACATTATCCTCACTTATGATCTCGACCAGATTTTTGATTTGTCCGGCACGCCCACGCCGGAAGGTTTTTTCCCGACCAATCAGCGCACTATCGAGCAAATTGAAAAACGGGCCAACGAGGTCCTGGAGAAACTCTGCCTCAACTGGGGGGTCAAATATGGGGGCGTGGACCTGCGGATGATCCAGATGCCCGACGAGGTCCGCCAGCAGATGCTGGCGGTGTGGGAGACGGAATGGAAGACCAAGATCAAGTTGGAGGAAGCTGAGGCGGAAGGTGAAAGCAGGGTCCGAGTTATCAGAGCACTGGAGAGAATCAGGAGCAAAGCCAGTGCGGAAATGGTGGATCAAATAGAGCGGATGGTCAACATACTCACCGGCATGCCCGACGGGGTGAGTATTCGTTTCATCCGCGCATTCGAGCAACTCTCGCGCAACGTTGTCGCCGATGATGTGATCGCCACCCGCTATATTGAGGCGCTGGAAGCAATGGCCAAGAGTGCCGGGGCCAAAGCCCTGTTCATCAGCGAGGGCAAAGAGGGTTTGCTTGGCCCTGGGGAATTGCGCGACATCACGGAACACATGGAAAAATCAGAGTAAAGCGGGCTTCCAGCCCGCCGTCTGACCAAAGTGTACCCTTTAGCGCCGCCACACGGAGGTAACAACCCATGCCCACCTGTCTTTCCTGCAAACGGGAATACCTGACCGGTCATTTCTATTGCCGCCACTGCGGCACCGACAACACTGCCTGGTTTGCCCAACACAACCGGTGCCCCCGCTGTGGCGCGGACCTCAAGCCGGAGAATGCGCTCAAGGCCCGCTGTCCCCAACCTGGCTGCAAAGCCGAGGCCGTGATCAGCTACCAGGAACTGCCCGATGGGCGGCTGCTCTGTCGGAAGTGCGGGGCGGATAACACTGACCATTTCATCAAATCGGGCATCTGCCCACGCTGCGGGGCAGAACGGGCCGATTGGAACCTGGATAACGCGCGCTGTCCGGTGTGCAAGGCGGGGGGGACAATCGCCTACCACAAAGAAAACATCTGCCCCTTCTGCGGAGCGGATAACAGCGGAGCGCGAGCTCTGTCCGCCCAGGGCGGTGGAGACCGGTTGCGGCGTTTTTTCCTGAATTTTCCGGGTGTCCTGGCCCTCATTTTCGCCCTGGCCCCGCTGGTCTCCCCGTTCGCGCGCCGGAGCCTGGGCCCGTACATCTCCATCGGCGTGAGCACAGTCTTAGCCGTTTTCCTGTCCTGCCTGATAGTGTTTTTCTCTTATTCGTTGAAAGGCAAGTTACGCGATTACTCGTGGGGCCGGCGGGTGAAGAAAGGTCTCCGACCCTCTCCGATTTTGATCATGATCGCAGCCCTGGTGGCCGCATTGGCGCTGGCTTTGGTGTTCATCGCCACGTACAAAGACGAAGGGTACAGCCGGCTGCTGAATTCCCTGATGTACAGCGGCATATTTATCTTCTTTTCCCTTGCCTTTGCTTTGGGGGCCGCGCAACAATACGCAGCATACCTGGACGGCACAATGCAGTTGCCAGAACCTGTCTTCGCCCACGAAGACCGCCTGGTGCGGGTCATCACCAAGTCGGCGCAGCGCAAGCTGGGCGATAAAACCCCGTTACGCTTGCTGGAGATGGAACGCAGACCGACCAGCGGTGTGGTAATTCTATTTGCCCACTACGGTGATCCCGAATACAAACCGACCGGGGATGGAAAAAACACCATCACTGTCCGCGAGGAGCGCAAGTGGAAGGTAGTGGCCGATGAATGGGGAAATATCCTCTCGATAAGGGAAGAAGGGTTGCCCAAGCTGACCGAGGTCAAACCGCCCAAAGAGACGGCGCTACAAAAAGTGGAGGGCTAATGACACTCCTCAAAAAGCCCGCGCAAGATTGGCTCGTCCTGAAAGCAGAGGTCGAGGAAGCCCTGAAAGCCGGCCGGCCCGTGGTTGCCCTGGAATCCACCCTTATCGCCCACGGCCTGCCCTTTCCCACCAATCTGGAGACCGCGCACCGGCTGGAGGAGGTGATCCGCGCCGAGGGAGCCACCCCGGCGACCATCGCTGTGCTCGGCGGGCGGCTGAGGATAGGACTGGATAATGCTGGGCTGGAACGCCTGGCCCGAGGAGGAAATATCCGCAAGGTCAGCCGCCGCGACCTGCCCATCGTCGTTGCCCAGGGTGGCGACGGGGCGACGACTGTCGCAGCGACGATGTGGATCGCGGCTCAGGCGGGGATCAAAGTTTTCGCCACCGGGGGCATCGGCGGGGTCCATCGCGGTCAGCCCTTCGACGTGTCCGCCGATTTGCCGGAACTGGCCCGCACGCCGGTGGCCGTGGTCTGCGCCGGGGCTAAATCCATCCTCGACCTGCCGCTTACCCTGGAGTGGCTGGAGACCTGGGGTGTGCCGGTGCTCGGCTACGGCACCGATGAATTCCCGGCCTTTTATACCCGCTCCAGCGGCCTGCCGGTGGACGCGCGGGTAGACAGCCCGCAGGCAGCAGCGGAGATTATCCGCGCCCGCTGGGACCTGGGACTGGGTGGCGGGGTGCTGATCGTCGCCCCCGTGCCCGCCGAGGCCGAGCTCCCCGCTGAGGTGATGGAAATGGCCATCGCTCAGGCCCTGGCCGCCGCCGAAGAGCAGGGCATCCGGGGTAAAGCCATCACCCCGTTCCTCCTGGCCCGCATCGCGGAAATTACCGGGGGAGACAGCCTGCAGGCCAACGTGGCCCTTTTGGAAAACAACGCGGCCATTGCTGCCCGTATCGCCGGGGCGCTGGCCGCCTAATTAGGTCAGGTGACAGTCACCTCAAAGGTGACTGTCAATTGACTGTCACCTGAGGGGGTGAGGAGATGAAATCGGACTGGCTGGCTTTAGCCATTTCCTACGTGTACGTATTTGCCGCCATCTTCGCTGGCGAGGGCCTGCGCAGATGGCGAAACTATTCCACTGACTTTACCCGCAAGTTTATCCACATCGCCGTGGGCATGTGGTCCATCGGCACGGTGCTCCTTTTTGAACACTGGTATTTCGCCATCATCCCGCCCATCAGCTTTGTGATCATCAACTACATTTCCTATCGCCGGGAGACTTTTAAGGCGATGGAGACGGGCGAGCGGGGCAATCTGGGCACGGTTTATTTCCCCATCTCGTTTGCACTGGTCATCGTGCTCTTTTGGATGACCAGGCCGGACCGCTATCCTGGTCTCATTGTAGCCGCCCTCATGCCGATGACCTGGGGCGACGCCATGGCGGCTATCCTCGGTCACCGCTTTGGCCAGTATAAATATCATTTCTGGGGCACCACCCGTTCCATGGAAGGTTCCCTGACGATGTTCCTCTTCAGTTGGTTGACCACCTTTCTAGCCCTGCTTTGTTTCCCCCCATTGGGCCTGCTGTCCAGCCTGCTGCAGGCTTTCCTCGTGGCTCTGGTCACCAGCCTGGTTGAAGCCTCTTCTCCCTGGCATATTGACAACATCACCGTTCCCCTTTCCTCGGCTCTCATCTTGTACTTGCTTTCGCGCTAGGCATCCCGGACTTTCGAAGTTGAGAGCATGCCTGAAAATTAGGCTGGCGATTAGAAATCACGCCTAGTGAGCCTCCGGCTGGCCGTCCGCCTGCGCGGACGGAAGCTCGTCCATGCAGATGGACGCTCGGCTGCAAGCCCTACAGGTGTGACTTTAGTCGCCGAACCGAATTTTTAGACAGCCTCTGAGTCTGGAGTTGTTTGCACTTTATCAGGAGTTGTGGTATATTTGCCTGCATACGCGGTCGCCGAGCAAGACGCACTTATGAACGAAAAGGGACCACGAAAAACCAACAACGCAGGAGCCATTCATGCCCGAACTACGACACGATCCTATTCAACGACGATGGGTTATCATCGCTACCGAACGGGCGAAACGCCCAAGTGATTTCACCGGAACGCTGGACGAAACGCCTAATGGCAACTTCTGTCCCTTCTGCGAGGGCAATGAACACACTACCCCTCCAGAAGTCTTTGCTTACCGGCTCAATGGATCCCAGCCCAATCAACCAGGGTGGACCGTCCGAGTAGTTTCCAACAAATTCCCGGCCCTGTGCATTGAGGGTGACCTGTGCCGCGAAGGAGAGGGCATCTTCGACAAAATGAACGGGGTAGGAGCTCACGAGGTGGTCATTGAGACTACCGATCACAACCTGCACCTGGCAGACCAATCTCTGGAGCACCTGGAACTGGTCATCCGCGCCTACCAGCACCGGTTGAATGACCTGATGGGGGATCCGCGCTTCCGTTACGTACTGATATTCAAGAACTATGGGGTCACGGCCGGCGCGTCCCTGGCCCACCCCCACACGCAACTCATCGCCACACCCATCACCCCGCGCACTATCTCGATGGAACTGGACTCCGCCCGCGAGCATTACCTGCGCAAGGAGCGGTGCTTGTTTTGTGACATCATTCGCCAGGAACTGAAAGACGGTTCGCGGGTCATAGCTCGGAACGAAGACTTCATCGCCCTTTGTCCATACGCCTCGCGGTTCCCCTTCGAGGTGCTCATCGCCCCGCTGACGCACCATCACACCTTCGCCGACATTTCAGAAGATCAGATCAAAAGCCTGTCCCGGATTATGAAAGACATGCTTACCCGTCTGAAAGTAAGCCTCAACGATCCCCCTTACAACTTCGTGTTCCACGTAGCGCCCAACACCCGGGCCCAGGCCAAGCGGCCCGGGTACTGGGTCACGCTGGAGCAGGATTGGCACTGGCACATCGAGATCATGCCCCGCCTGACACGCGTCGCCGGGTTCGAGTGGGGTACGGGCTTCTACATCAATCCGGTGCCGCCCGAGGATGCAGCCCGCTATTTGCGGGAGGTATAGGTACACAGGTGCAACGCACTTCTAAAGTGCGTTGCACCTGTCGTGAGGGGAGCGATGGTGAGCCGTAAGATGGGTCGCCAACCCGGATTGCCATCGGTGTTGCCCCGCGAGTTCTACACCCGTGACACGCTGACCGTCGCCCGTGAGCTTCTGGGCCAACGGCTGGTTCGCCTGCTGGCGGGCGAGCGGCTCAGCGGGCGTATCGTCGAGGTAGAAGCCTACATCGGTGAGACAGATCGAGCCAGCCATGCCGCCTGCGGACGTACGGCGCGCAATGCAGTGATGTATGGCCCGCCGGGTCACGCTTATGTGTACTTTATCTACGGCATGCACCACTGTCTGAACGTGGTCACGGAGAGTGAGGGGTTCCCGGCAGCAGTGCTCATCCGCGCCCTGGAGCCGGTGGAGGGCCTGACCACCATGCGTCGCCTGCGCCGGGGCCGTCCCGACCACGAACTCACTAATGGTCCGGCCAGGCTATGCCAGGCGTTGGCCATTGATCGCAATTTTAACGGCCTGGATCTTTGCGCTGGCGGGCCGCTTTTTATCGAACCCGATTTGCCGGTGGATGATGAGGAAGTGGAAACCGGTCCCCGCGTGGGGGTGCGCGGGGACGAGGTTGCGCTAACCTTGCCGTGGCGCTTTTTTGTGCGGGGCAACCCTTTCGTCTCGCAGTAATGGAAAGAGAAGGTCTGTGCAATTTCCTTTTGCGGTCGAGAAGCTCAGAAATGAACTGCGGCTCTCCCTCCCTTTGTGGCCGCTGGGATTGATCGCCGTGCTGATCGCTGTCCTGGTCTGGAGCAATGGCGGACCGGTCATCGCCAGCGCTTTTCAGTCCCCACCTTCACCGTTGGGCGATCTCATCCCCACACCGGAGTCCCTGCTGACCATTACCACCCCTGTTTCCACAACACCGGTTGGCCCCCCGGTGCAGGAACCTGTGACTCCGCATCCAGCCGCTCGGTTGTTCTTGTGGATCGGTATTGGCCTGCTGATAGTATCCGCCATCACAGGTACGATGCTGATCTGGCAACGGCGAAAGGGATGATAGGGCGAAAGTGGTGCGTGTGCCGGGTACCCGCGTTATCCTCCTAGGCATCGTGCTTCTGGCTTTCCTCGTGCGCGTTTACCACCTCGATTTCCAGAGCCTGTGGCGCGACGAGATGGACGCCATCCGTTTCGCCCGTGAACCCCTGAGCATTCTTCTTTCCAACTTCACGCGGGCCGGATGGAACGGTCCTCTGTATTATCTGCTTCTCCGTCCCTGGCTGACCGTGGCCGGCGATTCTGAGTTCGCCCTACGTTTCTTTTCGCTCTTTTGGGGCGTGCTGGCCGTGCCCCTCACCTACGCGGTGAGCCGCCGCTGGTTCACTCCTTTCCCCGCTACCCTCGCCCCCTTACTCATCACCCTATCGCCGTATCTGGTGTGGTACAGCCAGGAGGGCAAGATGTACGCCCTTCTCCTGGCGCTCATCCTGTTGTCTATGTACCTGTACACCCAGGCGTTGGAGCGGGGTAGGCTTTGGCTGTGGCTGGGCCACGTGCTGGTGACCAGCCTGGGCCTGTACGTCCACGTGCTGGCGGCGATTATCGTGCCCTTACAGGCTTTACTCTTCGTGATCTGGTGGCCCCGTTACCAGGCGCGCTGGCGGAGCTGGCTGGCAGCCATGGCCGCCCTCACCCTGCCCTACCTGCCCCTGGCTCTGTGGGAAATACCCACCCTGCTCTCGGGGTTCGCCACCGGCCACAAGTTCGTTCCCCTGCCCCAAATGCTTAACATCATGTTGCTGGCTTTCGCCCAGGGGCTATGGCCAGTGTATAACTGGCTGGCGATCAGCGTCTTTGCCTTGCTGCTGGCCGGGGCAATTTTGTTGGAGGAGAACCATCGCCAGGATGGTTGGCGTGTCGCCGCCACCTGCCTGCTGTGGTTCTTCTTTCCCATCATCAGTGTGTATCTCATATCCCTGAAAATGCCCCTTTTTCTTGATCGCTATCTCATTTGGACTGCCCCGGCCCTTTACCTGCTCGCTGCCCTGGGGGTAATGAAAATCGGCCATCGGACTCGCCTGTTGGCGACGATACTCCTGATCGCCATCGTGGTCATCAACGCGCGCGGACTGTGGTGGCAGGCGCACACCATCATCAAATCCGATTTCCGCGCCGCCGCCACCTACCTCCGCCAGCACCGTAATCCCGATGAATTGATCATCTTCCACATCTCTTACGTCCGCCCCACCTTCGAGTATTACTACGGCGACTCTTCTCCCTACGCCGACGGCATTCCCACCAATGAGGCTACTACCGAGGCCTGGCTGGACGCGGCGATGCGGGCGCAGACCCGGGGCTACGATACCGTATGGCTGTGTTACTCTGAGGCGACGATGTGGGATGAGCGGCAGATGGTGAAAGCCTGGCTGGACCGCCACGGGCGGCGCACCGAGCATGCTTCCTTCGCGCGAGTGGAAGTGTTTCGCTACGAACTTGGCCCTGACGGGCCGCTGTAGGACGAGTTGGCAACTTGGCAGTGCGAACCCTGTCAACGAATGGAAAACGAATAAACGAATGAAAACGGCGAGATTTGTTTATTCGTTGCGTATTCGTTGATAGGTTTTGGGGATGCATGGCTACCTCGACATTGTTAGATTTGCCGTGTGGTGACTACCTCACCCATCCCCACCC
>JANLFX010000059.1 GCA_024653325.1 Anaerolineae bacterium | reverse complement strand
AGTCGTGGGCCACCCCGCCGGCCAGCCGACCCAGGGCTTCCATCTTCTGGGATTGGATGAGCTGGGCTTCCAGGCGCTTGAGTTCACTGATGTCGGCGAAGACGGCCAGGGTGCCGACGAAGCGCCCGTTCTCGAAGCGGGGGTTGCCGCTGAGCAGGATGGGCAGCCGGGTGCCATCTTTGCGCACCAATTCCAGTTCGTATCGGTCGGCTTGGCCGCGCTGACGGCGTTCGTCGGCGGCGTGGACGATGGGCTGTTGGTCGGGCGGGATGATGGCGGTCCAGTGCTGGCCGACCAGCTCGCCGGGCTCGTAGCCCAACATGGCCTCTGCCGCCGGGTTGAGGAAGGTGAAGTAGCCTTCGGTGTCTTCTACAACGATGCCCTCGGCCATGCTTTGGACGATGCTTTCGTTGAATTCTTTCAGCCGCAGGGTTTCTCTGAAGAGGCGGGCGTTCTGGATAGAGAGGCCAATCTGATTGGCGGCCGTGGCCAGCAGTTCCACATCTTCCTGGCGATAAGCGTCAGGCAGGTA
The DNA here is from genome assembly GCA_024653325.1 of Anaerolineae bacterium. Lineage (GTDB taxonomy): Bacteria > Chloroflexota > Anaerolineae > JACIWR01 > JACIWR01 > JACIWR01. The sequence continues at coordinate 22,680 of JANLFX010000059.1, read as the reverse complement.
GCTTTGCAACTCTAGCAGACCGATGACCTGTCCTTCGACCAGCATGGGGACATAGAGGGCCGATTGGGGCACCGGTTCGCCGCCGATGCTGTACACCTGATTGCTTGTCCGGGCTGCGCCGGGCAAATCGTGAACGACCACCGATTGGCCGCTGGCGATGGCCTTGCTGCGCCCGGTACGAGCTTGCGGCTCATAGACAAGGGGCGGAAATTGGTTCACGTCCAACTCCACACCGTCGCTTATCACGAAGTCGGCAGTGATAGTTTGCTGCTCCGGGTCGAAAAGGGAGATGCCAAAGCTGGCGCAGTCCACCAGGCGTTGCACGTACTTGCCGGCGGTGCGGTAGACGGTAGGCAGATCCAGGGTGGTAGCCAGGGCCTGACCCAGTTCGTTGATGATGGCCAGTTGTTGCGCTCGCTTCTGCTCGGCCTGGAACAGGCGGGCGTTCTCGATGGCCAGGGCTAATTGGCTGGCGATGGTGGTCAGCAGGCGGGCATCTTCTGCGCTGTAGGCTTTCGGCCTGTAACTTTGCACGTTGAGGACACCGATGACCCGCTCGCCGGCGAGGAGGGGCGCATACAACGCTGATTGCGGTTTGCTGGAGTCACGTTCCTGGACGTAATGCACTGTCTTGACCTGGCGCAGTTGGGCTTGCAAATCGTCCACTATCAGAGGCCGGGCGGTGACGATAACCTTGCTTTGCAGGCCGGTGTCCGGTTCCAGGGGGATGGGGGCAAAGGCGCTGACGTCGGTTTCCTCCCCGTCCACGATGGCGAAATCGGCGTGGATGAGCCGGGTTTGTGGGTCGTAACGGGAGATAACCATGTGGGGAGTATCCATCAGGCGACTGATATATTGGTAAACAATGCGGGCCAGCGTGGGCATATCCAGGGTGGTGGCCAACTCTTGCCCGATTCTGTTGATGAGCTCAAGTTGCGCCGTCTGACGCTCTCTTTCTTCGTAGAGACGGGCGTTCTCCAGGGCCCCCGCTGCCGCGTTGGCCAGGGCTTCCATGAGCTGAACATCGGCGGGGCTGAAGGCGTCCAGACAGTCACTTTCGGCGTTTAGGACCCCGATAACTTTGTCCCCTACTTTGAGGGGTAGGCACAGCTCGGAGCGGGCTGGAAAGCCGAGGCTGATGTAACGGGGGTCCTGGCTGACGTCGGGCAGGTAGATGGATTCTCCGGTGCGGGCCACGGTCACAGTGATGCCCTGTTCGCTATCCAGGGGGAGCAGGTGTTGGTGAGGAATTTGGGAGGGCGACCTGTGCGCTGCGATAACCAGGGCGTTCTGCTCTTCGTCCACCATCCACAGGCTGCAGACTTGTAACTTGAGCACCTGGTGAGCTGCTTCCACCACTGAGTTGGCTATCTCCTGCTCGTCTCTGATGAGAACTAGCTTCTGGCCCAACTCGTGGATGGTGAGGAGTTGTTGTTCTAGCTGCTGGCGCTCGGTGACGTCGCGGGTACCAAAGATCGCTCCAGCAAACCGGCCCTTGTCATCATAGAGGAGGTTACACACGGATTCCAGATAAAGATAGTGACCATCAGCGTGTTTGTAGCGGTATTCTATCTTTATTGCGGGTTCATGGGCTTTGATGGACTTGTCTACTTCATCCGACATCCGCTCCACGTCATCTGGGTGTACAAGCTCAAAGGCGGATTTCTCCAACAGATCCTCGGGGTCGTATCCCAGATTTCTGACCGAGGGGCTGACGTATCGGATGATGCCATGTGAGTCAACTTGGCTGATCATGTCCAGCATATTATCGGTGATCCAACGCAGTTGCGCCTCGCTCTCCCGCAGCGCCTCCTCCGCCCGCCGGCGTTCGGCCAGCTCTTGCTCAAGCGCTTCGTACAGGCGGGCATTCTCGATGGCGATGGCGGCCTGGTTGGCAAAAGCGGTCAGCAAGGGCAGTTGATCGTGAAAAGCAGCCGGGCGCAGGCTGTGCAGGTAAAGCACGCCCAGCAAACGCCCCCTGACTTCCAGGGGCAGGGCTGCGAACGATTTGATGCCAGCCTTTATAATATGCGGGTTAGCAGTACGTGGCGCCCCTTCACCTGGGGCGGGGCTTATGGAGCCATCCTCGCCGATCTCGTCAACGATGACCGCCTGGCGTGAACCGAGGATCCAATCGGTGACGCCCCCCTTCCTGACCCGATACTTGATGGTCGGTATACCGGGTATATTTTCGGTGCTCCGCCTTATATGACCCGTTTCGTCCACCAGGACCACGCTGGTATAGTCCGAGGCCGATACCTGGCTGGCCAGGGATACGATCTCGGCCAGCACCTGGTCGAGTTCGAGGGAAGCGGTCACGACCTGGGATGCCCGGCTCAGGGCGGCCAGTTGTTTAACCCTCGACTCCAGTGCCTCCTCCGCCTGCTTGCGTTCGGTGATGTCCCAGAATATACCCAGGATTCCAGTCACCTGCCCATTGGCATCGTAAACCGGGGTTTTGATTACTTGCACATGGAATCTCTCCCCGTTCTTGGGCTGGTGCTCTTCCTCCATTTCCAAAGTACATTTGTTTTCGATGACCCAGCGGTCGTCCCGGCGATATTTTTCCGCCAGTTCAGGTGGGTGGAGATCAAAGTCCGTTTTACCAATGATGTCTGCCAGGGATTTGCCCTCGGTCAGGCAGTAGCGTTGGTTGGCAAAGGTAAACCGGCCCTCCAAATCCTTGCTGAAGATGTTTTGGGGCAGGCTTTCGATCAGGGAGTGGAAGAGAGCTTCCGAACCGCGCAAGGCTTCCACTACTCGTTTGTGCTCGGCTTCTGCTGCTTCCAGTTCGGCAAGCCGCCGGCGCAGTTCTGCTATTTCCTGGAGAAGTTGCTCTGTTGTCTTGTTTTCCATGTTGCACCTCCACCGCGTTCCCGGCGGCGGGCAAGAGGTTAACCCTCCCGCAGGTTCTGAAACCTGCAGGAGGGTGGCTTCCTCAATCCGCTCACCCGTTTCTACTTTCCGTCGCCTCTACCACCCCAGCCTCCTCCGTCAGCCCGTACAACTCATACACCAGCGCGTCAGTCTGTGCGTCCAAAACCGCTCAGCTAGGTTCGTAGTAACGGCTTTAGCCGTCATTTGGCGGTCAGGGCGACTAGAGTCGCCACTACGAACTGAGTTGCTGAGCGGAATAGCTCACGCCACGGCGCAAGATGCGCAAAGTCTTAATTTCTTGGCGTCCTTTGCGGCTTTGCGTGAGACCATGTTTGTACCGATAGTGTAATGCAAACTGGCGGGGATGTCAAATGGTATCCCCTACTTTACTTCTACTTTACTTCCACGGCCAGGCGCAGGGTGGCTGCGCCCTGATCGCTGAACCAGGCGGCGTCCTCGCGCACCAGGTCCCATTCCAGGATGTAGGTCCCCGGCTGTGGTGGGGTGAGCAGGAAGGGGCGCAGGGTGATGGTTGTGCCCGGCTTGACGATGTGCGGCATGTCGGTGCGCAGGCCAGGGGCATCTGTGGCTTGCGCCTGTCCATCGGCACGCAACCAGCGGTAAGTCAGGCGCACGGGATACCAGTCATGGGACCACCAGCACTGGGAGCCGGTATTCTGGATGGTGACTTGCACGCGGTAAAGCTCGTCGGCGCGCAGTTGGGCGGGCACTCGATAGTCGAGGAAGGCGACGCGGTAAAAATCGCGCCCGTAGGCATCCAGGGCCTGACGCACGACGGGGAGGTTAGAGCGGTCGGCTCCACGGCGAAAAAGGAGCACACCCCCGGCCTGGGCTATCACGCCAAACTCGGGGTTCTCCAGCAGTTCGTTTACCTGGGCGTAGAATGTGTGAAAGCCGCTGGGACTCTTTTCTGCAGTGGCATCCAGGTCCACGATCACGTATTCGGCATCGGCGATGAAAGGAAAAAGGTAGATGTCTTGCCGATGGGAAAGATGGGGGAAGATGTCGCTCTGGGCGCAGACTGTGGCCTCGCTGGGGACAAGGGCAATAATGCGCTGCAGGTTCTCCTCATAAGACGACGGCTGATAGTAGTTCTCCCAATGAAACAGCTTGCCTGGCGGGTAGGGGCTGAAGAAGATGGTGACCAGTAAGGTGTTGATGAATACAAAGGAGGCGAGGAATCTGGTTATCGGTTGTCGCTTCCAGCGGCGACCCAACTGGCCGATGGTGCTGGCCGTGGCGGCGAACAGAAAGGGCAGCACCGGAGCCATATAATGGGCGTGGATGGTGCTTTGCCATTCGGATTCGGCCAGGAGGTTGATAATCAGGATGGGAATGGCGGGGAGAATCAGGCCGGGGCTGAGCAGGGGCAGGAAGCCCAAGGGCATGAACAAATCGAACACCGTTTGCAGCTTTTCGCGGTCCAACAGCGAGGTGATGAACTGGGTCGGGTGGGTGAGGAAGTGTACGATCAGACCCCACGGCCCGCCACTTGTTTCCCCAAAACGGCGGGCCAAAAGGTCTTGACCGCGAAAACTGTACAGTTGCTTGACCCAGGGAGTGATCACGTTGAAGTCGAGCACCAGCCAAGCCAGGCACACGGCCAAGGTCAGGAGCCCCTGTCGCCGCTGGCGGGCGAGGATGAGATATACCCCCAGGGTCAACCCGGCGAGGGCCGCGTCCACGCGACAGGTCAAAGCCAGGGCCAATCCCAGCCAGTACATCGGCCACGATCTGCGCTCCATACCCAGCAGGGCCAGGAACAGGAAGGGCACCATCAGCACCGAGGGATGGAACTCGAACATGGTGATGTAGTGCAGGGGCAGGTAAACCAGGTAAGCGGCAGTAAGGGCCACGGCAGATAGCGGGCTGTTCGTTTTATCGCGGGCCAGGATGTAAAGTGGCATCGCTCCGGCAGCCAGGAAAGCGGTTTGCACGATGAACAGCAGGCGGGGGTCGGCCCACAGCCAGTACAGGGCGGAGATGGCGATGAACAAGACCTCCAGCTTGCCGTCTACCAGCCGGTTATCGCGGTAGAGGATAGCCTGCGGATCCTGTTCGAGGGGGGTGCGCTCCAGGATGCGCCCGTGGATAGTGTTCCAGGCGGCCTGGTCCATGGTACCCGTGTCCAGGGCGTGGGTGCGAAAGTTCGCGTGCCGAGCGCAGGCCAGCGTGGTGAAGGTGAGGAAATAGATCACCGCCAGCGTGGCGACGACGTACCAGCCCAGGCGAGGTGAGCGAGGAAGAAATTTCAGATTCCAGCTATGTAGGAGGGTGGCCAGTAGCGGCGCGGCCACGGCGCTGGTCACGCCCAGCAGCCAGTACGTCCAGATAGAACTGCCATGCTCCACACCGAGAAGGTGGACGCGGTAGCGGAGAAAGAAAAGAACGACCAGGAAAGCGGGCCAGAAGCACTTAGTGCCTGTCCAAAAAGAGGGCAAAATAGCGTCCGTAGCGGCGGCTTTAGTCGCTTTCGGAACGACTGAAGTCGTTACTACGAATTTTCTGGCGAGGAACCACAGGCTTAGAGCTATACCCTCTGCGGCCAGGATAAATATGGCCAATTGCCGCCAGTAGTAGGCATAGACGCGCTCGCCGCGCAGCCAGGCGGGTAGTTGCCCGGCGTATTCCCAATCCCAGAAGGCCAGGCCCAGCAGAGCGGCGCTGGTGACTACCAGCAGAACGGCGAGCCATAGGCGTATGGTGTCTGTGCGTTTGTCATCTCTCTCATGCCCTTTCATGTGGGCCTATTATACTTGAAGCGTTTCGTAAGGACAAACAAGCAGCGGATGAGGGTGTATTTCAATTCTGGAGCAGGTTACAGGCGATGCAGACGTCGGAAGCAAGCCCCGACGCTATTGTCAGCAAAAGTGCCGGGGTTAGTGTTGCTAAACGGCACAACAACGAATTGAGAATGGAATGAATTTGCTTTTTTCTGAATTCGTTGTTGTGTCTGGCTAGCGCGAACTCATTGACAATTCTACGGTATAGCCAACCAGCAAAAGTGTGCGTCGGCTTGGGGACAAGTTATAGGCAGGCGACGGGGACACTGTCGGCTACCCTACCTACCTTGACAAGTAGAACTTTTGCGTGTATGCTTACCTCTGTCGCCAGCTAATCTCCAACTTCCAACCTTCCAACTCTAACGGGAGAAAACAATGTTTTTCGATGAAGCCAAGATTTATGTGAAAGGCGGCGACGGGGGCAATGGATGTGTGGCCTTCCGCCGCGAGAAATTCGTGCCCTTCGGCGGGCCCAGCGGTGGTGATGGCGGGGCGGGGGGCGACGTGTACCTGGTGGCCTCCTCACATCGAAATACCCTGTTGCATTTCAAACACCAGGTGCACTTCCGGGCTGGGCGAGGACAGCATGGGCGGGGCAAGAATCAGACCGGACGGCGCGGCGACGATGTGTTTATCGAGGTGCCATTGGGCACCGTCGTGCGCGATGCCGATACCGGAGCGCTGCTGGCCGATCTCACCGAGCCTGGTCAGCGGGTGTGCGTAGCCCGGGGCGGACGTGGTGGACGGGGCAACGCGGCCTTCGCTACGTCTACCAATCAGGCGCCTCGACTGGCCGAAAAGGGGGAGCCTGGTCAGGAGCGCTGGCTTTATCTGGAATTGAAACTCATCGCTGATGTGGGTATCGTTGGCATGCCCAACGCGGGTAAATCCACCCTGCTGGCCGCCGTCAGCGCTGCCCGGCCCAAGATCGCCGATTATCCGTTTACCACCCTGGAACCGAACCTGGGCGTGGTGGCCGTAGACGAGAACACCACCTTCGTCCTGGCCGATTTGCCTGGTCTGATCGAGGGGGCCAGCCAGGGGGCAGGCCTGGGCCACAAATTCCTGCGCCATGTGGAACGCACCCGTTTGCTGATCCATCTGCTCAACGGCGCGAGCGCCGATCCCCTGGCCGATTATCGGGCCATCAACGAGGAACTGGCTCTTTTCAGCCCGGACCTGGCGGGTAAGCCGCAGATCGTGGTGCTGAACAAGATGGACTTGTCCCAGGCGCGGGAGATGTGGCCAGCCATTCAGGCGGAAATGAAACGCCGGGGTGTGGAGGCGATGAGCATCTCCGCCGTCACCGGTGAGGGGGTGAAACCGTTGATGAGGCGGGTGGTTAATCTGTTGGCCGAGTTGCCGCCGCCTGGGCCACCAACCGCGGTCGAGGTTTTCACCCTGCCACCGGATGAAGAAGCCTTTACCATTACCCGGGAAGCCGAGGGCGTGTGGCGGGTGCGGGGCATACGCATCGAGCGGGCCGCGCGCATGACCAATTGGGAACAGAGTGAAGCCATCGAACGCTTTCACCGCCTGATGGTGGGTCTGGGTATTGCCCAGGCTTTGGAGGAGGCAGGCGTTTCCGAGGGCGATACGGTGTACATTGGAGACATCGAGCTGGAATGGAACCCGTGAAACAGACATCCCCGAGGGCTCAGAAAAAGCGGCGTATAGGGGTATTGGGCGGTACTTTCGATCCCATCCATATCGCCCATCTGGCGATAGCGGAGGATGCACGGACGCAGTTGGGCCTGGATAAAGTGGTCTTCGTTCCTGCTGGACTGCCCCCTCACAAGATGGACGTGCACGTCTCGCCAGCAGAGCATCGCCTGGCGATGGTCAAACTGGCCATTGCTGGCAATCCCCATTTCGAGGTCTCGCGGGTGGACATTGATCGCTTTGGCCCGTGCTACACGGTGGATACTATCGCTTTGTTGCACGAGGAATGGGGGCCGGACGTGGAGATATATTTCATCATGGGCTCCGACTCCCTGGCCGATCTGCTTACCTGGCATAGGCCGGATCGTCTGATACGCCTGTGTCGCCTAGTGGCCGTAGACCGTCCCGGTTATCAGGTGGACATGGCTGAGTTGGAGCGCTGTTTGCCGGGCGTATCACAGCGGGTGGTGTTCATCAACTCGCCGCAATTAGACGTTTCATCTACGGACATTCAGCGGCGGGTCAGGGCTGGGGAATCTATCAAGTACCAGGTGCCGGAGGCGGTGGAGCAGTACATCTACGAGCATGGCCTGTACCGCGATGCGTAAATCTACGAGAATTTCAAGGTCACTATTTGTTTCTTTTGCATAGTGAACTTGAGTTCTCTGACTCCCCCGAGTTCCCCAGGTCCCCCCAATGCCTCCATTCCCGCTTTTTCCTCCTCGTTCAAATTGACCAGCGCGGCCGGCTGGAACGGTCGCCACAGGCGCAATTTCGCCTCCACTGGCTCGTCGTCAATGTTGTAGACGCGCACGATGAGGCCGTTCCCTGTTTCTGCCATTTTCACCGCGCTGATGACCACCGTCTCCGGTTCGGCGGTGAGGAAGCTGCTGGCGAGGGGCAGATTCCCCCGGTGGATGCCGGTGGGCAGGGCACGCAATGGGGCATTGAAGGCGTGAGCTTCCCGGAAGCAGCTTTGCCAGCCGCTGGCGTGGGGCACGAGGGCATACTCGAACACGTGGCGGCCCGGACACTGAGCCCCTGGTGTGAATAAACCTGGCCCGGCGTGACCGGGACGATTGACCAGGTCCTCGCGGGAAAGCCAGCCTACGCAACGTAGCAAGGTCAGGGCCACCGTCACCCCCGAGTTCTCCTGCGTTCCCCCGGTCGTTTCCCCTCGCATCACCTCATACTCCGGTAGCCCCCTGTTAATCACCATCAACCCCCTCTCCCCGTCGTTCACGTCCACGAAAGTGCGTTGCGGATGGGTAGGGGTTGGTTGCTCGGCCCAGTCCACCGTGGCCGTGGGCAGATCCACGGGGCGGGTCACCACGTCAAAGTGGCCCTCAGCGTGGGAGAAGCTGGTGTGGATGGGCGTGGGGAAGTGGACGCGCAGGCGATGATCCTGGGCCTGGTTATCCACCGTGGTCTGGATGTCCACCCGGCGCACGCCCGGGCTGAGGCTGACCCGGGTGACGATGGGCAGCTCGACCGTTTCCCCGGCGCGGGCATGACGGTCGGCGGTGAGGGCAACGGGCAGGCGATAGGTCATCTCGATTTGCAGGGTCTGCCGCGCCGGGCCGGACTCCACCAGGCGGATGGTTGGTGGGGCGGCGGGGGCATCCACCACGTAATCGGTTTCCGGCGGGCAGTAGTTGTATTCGTCGCCCCGGTCACCGCCGTCCACGAAGCGATTCAGGCCGCGAAACACCGTGCCACTGGTCTTGTCGGTGAGGTCGAAAGTGCCGAGGGCGGGGTCGGCTGTCACGCGGAAGAATTCGTTTTCGATGGAGAGCTCCTCCCGGTTGGCGTGAGCCTCGTCGCTTGGCCCTGCAGGGTGGCGAGGTGCAGCGGCAGGACGGATGGCGAAAGTGCGGTAGCCATGTCCGGGCACATTCCAGGCGACAAAGGCCAGCTCCACCGTGGCGGCGAAGTGCAGGCGTATCCGGTAGCGTTGCACGCTTTCGTCGTCCTGCCAGGCGCGGACGGTGTCCATGGCCCGGCGGGTAGCCTGCGGGTCGGGGGGACCGGCTTCCAGCAGGGTGACGTCCACGCGGGCCAGGTCAGCTTCGTCTTCTGCGTGGGCGATATGTATTTCCTGGATGGGGTGACCCATGACGTGCCCGCTTTCCACAGTGCCGATCATGCTGGCCACCTCGGCACGGGTGAGCTCCAGAGCGCCGAATTCTTCGGTATACTGCCGCAGCACCTGGCAGGGCAATGGCTGACCGCTTTCGTCGCTGAGGGTGAAATGCTCCAGATGGCCAGGCAGTTGGGCGCGGATAGTCACCACATCGGTGCGGGGACCGGCCACGGGGTTAAAAACGATAACGGGCACTGCCGGCCCGTCCGCGGCCAGGGAGGCAGTGTCCACCGTCTCGGCGATGATCGCCAGGCTCTGGCGGGTAACTTCCTCACCGATTTGTTCCACCCAATCGAAGCGGACGTCCATCTCCTTGTGCACCTGGTCAATGGAGCAGCCGCAGATGGAGTCGTGGGGGTGGTTTTGAATGAGGTAGCGCCAGGCTTGTTGTATCAGTGGTTGCAGGTTCGGAGTTTCGGGTTTCAGGTGAGTGGCGATGGCGCTAAAAGGTTCGGCCCACTTTTCCAGCAGGGTCTCGGCAGCGGCATTGCGTTGTTTGATCCACATGCGGGCGGAAAGGACGCCGGGCAGGAGCGGTGCTCGCTGTGGGCAGCGCATCTCGCCACGCCGTTCCTCCAGTTCTGGGGTGGCGGCGCGTACATCGGCCACGTGCTGGACCAGAGTGCCGTGGCGGAGTACGATGTCGGGCAGGCGGGCGTTGGCAGCGGTGATCAGCGCCGGCAGTTCCGGCACCGGCTCCATGTGATCGGTGCCGTTCATGGCCAGCAGGTAATTTGTGGGAGCATGGGGGGCAAGGCTGTCTACGATGCTTCGTACGGCGGCCACGAAACCGTCCTCCTCCCTCGGCAGGTAGGCGGCATTGCTGTAACTATCCCGCAGGTGCAGGACGAGGACCTGGCTACCGTCGGGGGCGACCCAGCGGAACTCGGTGGGCGCATCACCAACCCCACGCCAGAAGCAGGCCACGTCCAGGTCAAAGCCGCGCAGAATCTGCGGCAACTGGCTGATGTGGCCGAAGGGATCGGGCACGTAGCCGATGTTCATCTTCGGCCCGAAGCGCCGCGTCACCTGGTCGCCGAGCATCAGGTTGCGGATAGTGGCCTCCGGCCCGACCAGGAACTCGTCGGGCAGGATGTACCAGGGACCGATGAGCAGCCGTCCCTCCTGGACCCATTGCCGTATCTCTGCTTCGCGCTCAGGGCGGATTTCCAGGTAGTCCTCCAGGATGATGGTCTGGCCGTCCAGGGTGAAGTGGCGGTAGTTGGGGTCGGTGTTCAGGATATGCAGCAGTTTGTCCATCAGGCGCACCAGGCGGATGCGGTATTCCTGGAAGGGCTGGTACCACTCGCGGTCCCAGTGGGTATGGGAAACGATGGTCAATGTTTTGGGCATGGGTTGTGCTCCGTACTCGTTGCTGGTTATTCGTTATGGTGCCGATAAGCCACCGTGTTTTCCAGCACACCGATGCCCTCGATTTCCACCTCAACGCGGTCGCCGGGTTGGAGGGAACCGACGCCAGCCGGTGTGCCGGTCAAGATCACGTCGCCTGGCTCCAGAGTCATGACCTGGGTGATGTAGCAAATCAATTCAGTGATGGGAAAGATCATCCTGCTGGTACGCGATTTCTGCTTCACCGCGCCGTTGACCCGGCATTCGATGGTCAGGTCGTTTGCATCCAGGCCGACGGCCAGCCAGGGACCGAGAGGACAAAAGGTGTCAAAGGACTTACTCCGCGTCCACTGACCATCTTTGCATTGCAGGTCGCGGGCAGTAATGTCGTTGGCGCAGGTGTAGCCCAGCACGTAATTCAGCGCTTCGCTGGCCGGTACATCCCTGGCCCGGCGACCGATGACTGCTGCCAGCTCGGCCTCGTGATCCACTCGCTGTGAGATGGGAGGATAAACGATGACTTCACCCGGTCCAACCACCGCCGAGGGCGGTTTGAGGAAGATGAGCGGTTCGGTGGGCACATCGCTTTGCATCTCGGAGGCATGCTCGGCATAGTTGCGGCCCACAGCGACGATTTTGGTGGGTGTGCATGGGGCCAGTAGCTGGATTTCTGAGAGAGGGCCCACTCGCTCACCCCGCTCAAAATCCCCGAAGATATCCCCCATGATGGCATAGACCTCGTTTTTCTCGATCAGGCCGTACTGTGGGCCATTTTTCCAGACAAATCTCACTATCTTCATAACCAGCTTCTCCTAAACCCGGCCAAGCCGGAATCAAGCAAGCAAATCGGCAAATCGGCAATATGTTGTCTGCGATAAGTCGTTTCGCTGGGTCGCTTTCCCGCTGATTCGCTTGTTACAGGCAGGTCACAGAAAGCGCTCCACCAGGGAAATGGAGTAGGCGCCCGCGTAGGCGAAAGCCGTGGTTTTAATCGTCTTGCCTATCCAACAGAACAGGAGGAAGCGCCACAAGGGATAGCATAACGCACCGGCAGCGATCCCGGCCAAATCGAACACGGGGTTGGGGATGACCGAAAGGACGAACACCGTCCACCCGCCGTAGCGACGCATCCAGCCCTCCAGACGTTCGTACATTGCCTGGTTCTCGATCATCGCCCGCCCACTGTATCCGGTGAGGTAGCCGGTTAGCTCGCCCAAGGCCTCGCCCGGCCCGGCGCACAGGCCGACGAGCAGGGGATGCAGCACATGCCCCATGGCGAAGACTACGGCCAGGCTGGGAGCGGGTAGGATCACCGTGGCGTTGCCCAACAGGCTGACAACGAATACCCCTGGATAGCCGTAGGCCTGAAAGCGCTGGATCTGGTCGGCCAGGCGGACAATCGTTACCGTGACAATCACCACGAAGGTCAAAGCTATGGCCCTTTTAAGCCATTCGCGGCCCGTTCGCGTCTTTGGGATGGGGGTCTCGTCCACTGCCGGTCCTTTACGTCTTTTGGTTCAAGTAGGTCGGGTTGTCAACCCGACTTACCTGGGCATGGGGGCGCCGATGCGCACCACTTTCGCATTTCTGCTGGCGACGGCTCGCGTGACATTCACCGTATCCACCACCAGTGGGGCCTGGTCCACTATCCAGCCGTAGTCGTACACGGTATGGCCGGCGATGATGAGCACAACGTCGCTGGTGCGGAGTATTTCCTCCGTGAGTGGAATTGACTCCAGGACGCGCTCCTCGCGCCAGAAGACATCACGTCCCACGCGGAACCGCGGTACGTAAGGGTCGTTGTATTGCACCTCGGCCCCGCGGTCTAATAACAACTCGATAATGCGCTCCGCTGGCGAGTTACGCGCGTCATCTATGTCGCGCTTGAAAGCCACGCCCAATACCAGCACCCGCGCCCCGCGCAAGGGGTGGCCCCGGTCACTCAAGGCCGCTGCTACTTTCTCGACCACGTGGTAGGGCATGTCCTGGTTGACCTCTGCTGCCAGCTCGATGAATTTGGTGTAGAAATCGTACTCGCGGGCTTTCCAGGAGAGATAGTAGGGGTCTACTGGAATGCAGTGACCACCCACGCCCGGGCCTGGGTAAAAGGGCATGAAGCCAAAGGGCTTGGTAGACGCAGCGGCGATCACTTCCCAGAAATCAATGCCCATCCGCTCGGAAAGCAAAGCCAGCTCGTTCACCAGGGCGATGTTCACGCTGCGGAAGATATTCTCCAGCAGCTTGGTCATCTCTGCTGTCCGTGGGCTGGAGACCACGTACACCTGGCTGAACAGGTGGGACAACAATGCACGGGCCAGTTCCGTACAGCGGGGGGTAAGGCCGCCGACTACCTTGGGAGTGTTATGCACACTGTAGGTCTTGTCGCCCGGGTTGATCCGCTCTGGCGAAAAAGCCAGGTGGAAATCCTGGCCCGCTTTCAGACCGCTGCGCTCCAGGATGGGCAGTACTACTTCCTCAGTCGTGCCGGGGTAGGTAGTGCTTTGCAGGATGATGAGCTGGCCTACCTGCAGGCGTGGAAGAATCCCCTCTGCCGCACTTAAGATGAAAGAAAGGTCAGGGGCTTTCATCGCGTCGAAGGGAGTGGGCACGCAGATAAACACCACGTCCACCTGGCGCAGCACCTCGTAGTCGCTGGTCGCTGTCAGTTTCCCGCTGGACACCAGTGCAGCCACCTCATTGCTTTCCACGTCCCGGATGTAGCTTTTGCCTTGCCGCAGGGCTGTAATCTTACGTTCATCTACATCCAGGCCGACCACGGGGAATCCCATGCGGGCGAAGCCAACGGCCAGTGGTAGCCCCACGTATCCCAGGCCGATCACACACACCCGCGCTGTTCCTTCGGCAATCTTCGTCTGCAAATTCACGCTTTCTCACCTCCCACCGTGGCGCGGTAAATCCGTTCCATTTCCCACAGGGCGAACACTCCTCCCAGGGCCACGACTGAACCGACCACATAACCCTCCAGCACGGTGGCCTGGGTAATGAAGATAGAAATCACCCCCAGTGCCCCACTCACCAGATAAAGGGCCATCACCGCCTCTCGCTGGGTGAAACCCAGCATGACCAGACGATGTGAGGTGTGATCCTTACCAGGGGCGGTCAGCGGATTGAGTCCCCGCCGCAACCGGGAAACGAAGACCAGAGTGGTATCGAAGATGGGCAGGGCCAGGATCATCACCGGCACCATCCAGGTGACGATGTCCACATTGGCCGGGAAGCGCAGCTTGATGCCCACCGCGGCCAGCATGAATCCCAGGAAAAGCGCGCCGGTGTCGCCCATGAAAATGGAGGCCGGGTTGAAGTTGTAAAGCAGGAAGCCCAGGCAAGCTCCCAGCAGCGCCGCAGCCAGCGCCCCCACCAGGTACTGCCCGTTCATCGCCGCCATCAGCAGAAAGAAGGCAGCGGCGATAGCCCCCACCCCGCCAGCCAACCCATCCATGTTGTCCATTAGGTTCATGGCATTGGTGATGCCCACCACCCAGAGGATGGTCACCGCTATGTTTACGGCTGGCCAGGGGAAAACGTTCACCTGTACACCGGAGTAAATGAGCACTAGGGCAGCGAGAATTTGTCCCGCCATTTTGAGCAAGGGATGCAATCCCCAGCGGTCATCCCACAACCCGAAGAACGAGGTCAGGGTCGCGCCCAGGATGATGCTGACCAGCTCGTGGATGTTGTAGCGCGTGCCCAATAGAAGCAGGGTGAGGATAAACGCGCCATAGATGGCTGCCCCGCCCAGGCGGGGCATGGGGCGCTGGTGCACTTTGCGGGCGCTGGGTCGGTCCATCACGCCCAGGTAGGGGGCAGCGCGGCGCATCATCGGCGTCGCCCCGATGGCGAATACCATCGCACAGCCGAAGACGAGAATGTAGATACTTGCACTACCCACCGCTCGCTCCCTTCTTTTGCTGTTCCAGTTGGGCAATGAAGGCTTGCAAGGCTGGCTTATCCGCCTCCGGGGCCAGGCTCAAAGCGATCTGAGCCTGCTGCAGAGCTTCGTCGTATTGCCCAACCGATTGATAGAGGATGGACAGGTTTTTGTGACTGTCATAATCATTGGGCGACAGGGCGACCACCGCCAGGTTCTCGGTAATAGCCTCCTGAGTGCGACCCTGCATGGCGTAGGCATAGCCTAGAGCACTGTGAGCCACTACGTGGTTGGGATTGAGGGCCAGCACTTTCAGGAAAGCCTGCTCGGCCAGTACCCACTGGCTCTGGCTGAGGTAGAACTCTCCTTCGGAAAGATAACTCTGGATCAGAGCCTCCGCTTCACCGACACCGCCCGTGGCCTGCAACTGGGCGATGAGACTCTGCACGGCTGCCTTCTCGGATTCCGGGGCCAGGCTGAGGGCTACCTGCGCTTCGGCCAGGGCTTCGTCCAAACGTCCTTGTTGCTGATACAAAAGGGCCAGGTTCTTGTGCGAGTTGTAATCCTGGGGGGAGAGTTGCACCACGGCCAGGTTCTCCTGGATAGCATCCTCAATCCGGCCCTGCTGAGCGTAGATATAACCCAACACCGAGTGCGCCTGGACGATGTCAGGTTCCAGGGCCAGGGCTTTTTCGTAGGATTCTGCCGCCAAATCAAGTTGTTGAATGGCCATGTAAGCGTCGCCCAACGAGAGATAGGTCTGGGCGAACTCGGCGTCCAGGGTCAGAGAGTGCTGGTATTTCTCGATGGCTGCCTGATAATCACCGGCGATGAGATAGACCAGCCCCCATTCGTCCCAGAGTTGGGCGTTGTGCGGGCTGAGGGAGGTGGCCTGTTCGTAGTACTGGAGGGCGGCGCGAATTTTTTCCGTCCGCTGTTGGGGATCAGGCACCAGTTCTGCCCAGGTGCGGTACAGCCGGCCCAGGTTGGCAGAGTGATCGGTGTTGAGCGGGTTAAGCTGGCGGGCGCGCTCCAGCACCAGGCGAGCGCACTCCAGCAAGTCGCTTTTGCCCAGTTGAGCGAGCTCGCTGGGAGCCAGATTGATCACTTTTTCCACGGTCAGGGGGTAAGGCCACACACTTTGATATACCGGTACACTCTTGGCCTTTTCCAGGAAGGCCGCGCCCAGGAAAAGGTAATAGTAATCCTCTTTGGGAGCCAGCCTGATCGCCTGTTGATGGCTGATGATGCTGGCATCCCACAACTGCCGGTCGTGGTAGGGTTCCGCCTGTTTGAAATAGATGTCGGCGACAATCACATTGAGGTTGGTAGACACGATCAGATAAATAGCGGCTATGACCAGAGGAGGATAAAGCCACAGGTTGCTCATCCGCGCGACCGGCCCGGTCACCGGTTCGCGCCGGGTCAGCACAAATGCTAATAGCAGGAGCAAGCCCAGCAGCAACAGATAGTAGAGGGGCAAGATGCTGGCCACCAGGTTGTTGAGCTTGATCAGTTCGGTTTGGAACGTGACCGTTGCCAGCCGCGAGGCGAGAACAAAGGCGACGATGAACCACAGGCCCGCAGCTAGGTCTACGGTGATCACTGCGGCCTTCCACCACGCCGTTCGCTCGTGGGCAAAGGTTTTCCATTTGCTCAGTTCGGCCAAGACGATGGCCGTGCCCAGGGCAAGGGTGATCAAGAAAAGAAACAGCATAGCCGGTGAGCGAAAGAGCTGTCCACCCCGCAGTCGAACGGTCAGCGAGGCGCCGATGATGCTCATCGCACTGGAAAGGCCTTGCTGATTGGTGGTGAAATCGTAGCCCAGGGTGGCCAGGATGATAGCCAGAGGTAAGGCATAACTCATCACCGGCCACAACCAGTTTTCTGCTCCAGTGGGCGGCGCTGCCGGAGCCGGCTGGGCGTGCTTTTTACGCCGTTTCCTGCGTTGCTTTTGTACCGTTTCGGGTGTGCTGGTGGACGATGGTATCAATTCCGGCTTGAGCGCGTAGGCGATGGTCACCATCAGCCCGGCGTAGACCCAGAAATATGTCCGCGTGGCGGCGATGGCAATCCCGAAGTGAATTTCCACGAAATGGGCCATCATCGCTGCCACCAGGCCGATAAGCAAAGTCTCATAAGCGCCACCGATGCGCGTTCCACCCCGATGATAGAAGAACACGGCGTGAGCGACGAGATAAGCCCCCAGGCCCAGGGCGATGCCGAAGGGCAATCCCACGCCGATGAACTCCGGCCCCTGCCACAGGCCGAAGAACATCGCTCCGAAAATCCCACCCCCGATCCACAATCCGATGAAAATATTGCGTTGTAACCTGTCGCCGATGAGCCCCAGCCAGCGAAAGCCATGGTAAAACACGCTGGCGAGTAAGAACATCTCCGCCAAAAAGCCAAATACCCCGGTGATCACCAGCGCGTCGAAAGTCTCGTTGTGCGAGCGGTCCGGTGAGGCATTGCGGGCCTCGACGTGGGCCAGGTCCGGGGGATAAAAGCGGTTGTAAGCCACCCACATGGACTCCGGCCCATAGCCGAGGAATGGGCGCAGGAAATGCAATCTGTCCGGCTGACCATCGGGGAATTCCAACGGAGGATGGGGGCTCAGCAACTGCACATTGCCCTCCCAGATCAGCACGCGCACCTTGCCGGTGCCGGATTCCGTTTCCAGCAGCGTGCCCAATCGGCCCACATAAGGCAATTCCTTTAGCGGTTCTAACGGCGTGTTGGGCAGGTTCAGCGCTATCAGGAAAATCCCGACCACCACTGCCAGGGCAATGACCGCCCAGGCCACCCATCGTTTGCGTTTGGTCACCCCCAGGGTGAGGATGAAGAAAAACAGCCCGGCGAACAGTCCCAGCCAGGGACCCCGGCTGGCGGTGAAGAAGATGCAGATAACCTGGATGGCGCAGGTAAAGATATAGCACGCGCCCAAAATAACGTCGGCGATGGTGCTCTGCTCCTCTTTGAGAATGGCCGTGAAAGTGTCCACGATGCGGGCCAGGGTCAGCGGCACGACCATGATCAAGTAGGCGGCGACGAAGATGGAGTTGCCCATGTTGCCCGCGACGCGGGTGATCACGTCACCTTGCCAGGGCAAGGGGTCCAGGTCATAGTGCTGGATTATGCCGTATAGGGAGATGGGGATACTGGTCAGAATGGCCGTGGTCACCAGGCGGTTGATCTGTTCGCGGGTGCGCAGGTTTTGCAGCATCAGGAAAAAGACGACAATATACGAGAGGGTGGTGTAGGTGCCCTGCAGGCGCTGATACGAGCCCAGCAAGCTGATGCGGGGGGTGATGGAAGTGATGGTGCTCAGAATGTAGACTATGACCAGCAGCAGGGTGGGCAGTACCAGCGGCGTGCGAGTGATCCAGCTTCTGGCTTGTATCCAGAAGCCGGGAGGCGTTTCGTTTTCTTGCTCTTCCGGTCGTCTCAATCCCTGCTCGATGAGCTTGATCAGCCAGGCGGTGCTTATCACCAGGACGATGGAGCGCAGCAGGGTGAGCTTATCTGGCTCGAACACGCGGGCGGAGTACACGTTGAAAAACAGGGGAACAACTATGATGACCACCAGCCACCCGGCTTCGATGACCTTATCACAGAACGCACTCAACTTTGTTTGCATCTGTATCCTTCCTTTGTGCGCTGCAACCCGCTTGTAGGAGAGGCTTCATCCTGTCCTACGAACCAATCCAGCGTACGTTGTAACCCCTCTTCCAATGGGGTCTGGGCTTCGAAGCCGAGCACTTCTTTGGCGCGACGCACGTCCGGGACGCGGCGGCGGGTTTCTTCGAACTCCGCCTTGTACACCTCCGTGTAGGGGATGTGCCGTATTTCGCTCCGGGCACCGGTTATCCTCAGCACCATCTGGGCCAGTTCCAGGATCGAGGTTTCGCGGCTAGAGCCGATGTTGAAAACCAGCCCTTCCGCCTCTGGTACGGTGGCGGCCAGAAGCGTGCCCCGCACCGTGTCATCTATGTAGGTGAAACAGCGGGTTTGCAGCCCATCGTCGTACACCGTTAACGGTTCGCCACGCAATGCCTGGCCGAGGAACCTGGCGATCACACTGCCGTAGCCCTTCGGGTCCAGGCGCGGGCCATAGGAGTTGAAATAGCGGACTACCACCACCGGCAGGCCCTTTTTGCCGTAGGCAAAGGCAAAGTATTCGTCAATCGCTTTGGAATCGGAATAGGACCAGCGGCCCACGCTGGTGGAACCGAGCACGCGGTCATCGTCCTCGCTCAGGGGCACATTGGTGGATTTGCCGTAAATTTCCGAGCTGGAGGCGATGAGCACCTTGCGCCAGTACTTGAAAGCCAACTCCAGCACCGTTTCTGTGCCTCGCACGTTGACCGTGATCCCGCGCAGCGGGTCCTCCACCACGTATTTCACACCCACCACCGCCGCCAGGTGGTAGACCATGTCCACCTGCTGGATCAGGCGTTCCATGGTGGTCGTGTTCAAGATGCTGTCGTTGACGAAATGGAATCGCTCCGATCCCAGGTGGTGCTGGATGTTGGTGATTTTACCGGTGGACAGGTTATCCACGACGTAGACCTGATGGCCGTCGGCCATCAACCGGTCCACCAGGTTTGAGCCGATATAGCCGGCGCCGCCGGTGACCAGAATCCTCAATTCTCACTCTCCTTATTTGACCTCGGAGGACAAAATTGCCTTAACCGTATCGAGCACTTTGCGCAGCCCATCCAACGCCTGCTCTGCATCGGTTCGTGTGTAGAATTCGTAAGGAATGCCATCTGGCAGGCCATTTGGGTATCGAGTGGTGATGTAGTGACGGTCAAGTTGACGGCAGATGTCGAATACCGACTCGAAGGTTTGATCGTATTCCGCGCTCTCGCGGGCCAATGTGTATGTGGAATGGCCGAGCACAGGACCGGCTCCCTGGGCGTAGAGATAGGCTTTGAGGGCTTTCTCGGCTCCTTGTTGGCACAGGAAACAAGTCAGAGCGTAAAACCCTTGTCCCCGGTTGGCAATAGCCATTTCCAGATCATATTCGGACTGGCGTAGCCAGCGATGGGCTTCCTGTTTATGACGATTCATAGACTACTATTCCTTCTGCGAGTACGGTCTCGAGAAAAGTGTTCCCTTCGGCCAGCAAGCGGTCAATTTCCTCAGGGGTGTAGACCAGTGGTTCCAAAGGTATCGAGTAATCGCAAAGCATCAGTACATCGCCGATACGATCCAGGAAACGGCGCGATGTTGGTTTTATGATGAGCAGGTCTAGATCACTTGTGGTGTGATAGTCCCCTCTGGCGAAAGAGCCGAACAGGATTACTTTTTGCGCTCCATACCCTCGTAAGGCATCCAGTATGCGGTTCAACTCTGCCTGGAACTCAGCGGGCGACGGACGCCGACGGATTTTTCTCCTGACCTGTCTGGTCTCCATCAGTTTAAACCCTTCTCTATCAGAAGTTGGGTGTAAAGTCGCTCGACATCGCTGAGCAATCGTTCCATACCAAAGCGCTCACGCGCAGCTTCGCGCCCGGCCTGGCCCATCGCCTGCGCTTTCTTCTTGTCCCGCAGCAGGGCAACAATGGCTTCGGCCAATCCTGCCGCGTCATCGGGAGGAACGAGATACCCGCACACGCCGTCGGCTACGATGTCCGGCACGCCGCCCACCGCTGTGGACACTACTGGCACGCCCGCCGCCATGCCCTCGATAAGCGAGACGGGCGTACCCTCGTTGCGCGAGGTGAGGGCTATCACGTCCAGGTCGGCGTAAATGCGGGGCATGTCGGAGCGCCAGCCCAGGAAAAACACTCGCTCCGCCAGGCCCAACTCCCGCGCCCGGTTTTCCAGCTCATCCCGCAGTTCACCGTCGCCAACGATCAGAAAACGAGTAACGGGTTCTGCCTGGACAATCAGCCGTGCTGCTTCCAGGAAAAGGTGATGGTTCTTCACGGCCGTCAGTCGGGCGACGATGCCCACCAGTGGTGTATCGGCGGCCAATCCCAGCTCGGCGCGCAGTGCACCCTGGTAGCTCTGGCAGTGCAGCAGTTCGTCAAGCTCAAAACCCAGGGGTATAACGACAATCTTGTCCGGTGGGGCGATGCCATAGCCTGCTAGTTCTGCCCGCTGGCCCTCGCTTACAGTGACGATGCGGTCGCTCAGCCGGGCTAGCCCCCGTTCAATGCAAATGAACGCCTGCGTTTTCCAGGAACCGAAGTAGCCATGAAATACATGCCCGTGGAAAGTGTGAATCACAATCGGCACTCCGGCCAATCGCGCGGCCAGCCGGCCCACCGTGCCTGCCTTGGCCGTATGGGTGTGGACGATGGTCGGCCGCCAGCGACGAAACAGACGATAAAGCGCTCCCAGAGTCCGTACATCCCGCCACAAACTGATCTCCCGCCCCAGGTCAGGGATGATCAGTGGCTGTACCCCTTTGGCCGCTGCCAGGTCGAGCATATTGCCCTCATGTTCGGCTTCGACGCCGGTGACCAGCAGCGACTCAAAGCGGGCCGGGTGCAGCCCTGCCGTCAGCAGAATAGTGTGGATGGCCGGGCCGCCAATGTTCAGGCGGGCGATCACGCGGGCGACTCGGATTCTATCCATCCAATTGCTCGTATGCCGCATCGTGCTTGTCAATGATCTCGCTGATGATCATATCTTGCGTTCTGTCCTACAGATACAGTACTCGATCCTGTCCGGAATGCAAGCTAAAATGCCTTGTCCCTCGCAGCCGCTCATGACGGATCACAGTGGAGTACCAGCTTCGATCTGCTGATGGACTTCCTCCCAGGGCGCAGCAGCGGTCGGCCGCTACGTTTTGTACCGGAAACTATCCGGGGCTATGACTTCGCCAGCATCTGCTCCCGATACCAGTCTACCGTACGCTGCAACCCCTCTTCGAAGGACACCCCGACCCGATAGCCCAGAACCTGCTGTGCTCTGCTGATGTCGGCCAGGGAGTGGCGCACGTCGCCGGGCCGTGGTGGAGCGTGAACGGGAATGACGTTCATGTCCAGAATGTCTTTCAGAGCGTCAAGCAATTCTAGCAGAGTGTAGCTTTTTCCGCAAGCTATGTTAAACACCTGTCCGGCCACGCCGGGCGTGGTAGCCGCCAGCAGGTTGGCCTGCACGTTGTTGGATACGTAGGTGAAATCGCGGGATTGTCGGCCATCCCCATATACGGTGGGTGATTGCCCGCGTAGCAAAGCAGTGATGAAAAGCGGGATCACCGCCGCGTACTGGGAGGTGGGGTCCTGGCGCGGGCCAAACACGTTGAAATAACGCAGGCAGACCGTTTCCAGGCCGTAAACCTCGGTGAAAACCTGGCAATAGTGTTCGCCGGCCAGCTTGGACACGGCATACGGAGATTTAGGAGCAGGCCGCATGTCCTCGTGTTTGGGCAAGGTGGGACTGTCGCCGTAGACAGAGGACGAAGAAGCATACACTACCCGTCGCACACCAGCATCGCGCGCGGCGATCAGCAGATTAAGCGTGCCCACCACATTACAGGCATCGCTTGCCAGCGGATCGTCCACCGAGCGGATCACCGAGGGCAAAGCCCCCTGGTGCAGAACGTAGTCCACGCCGGATATAGCATAACGTACTGCTTCCAGGTCGCGCAGGTCGCCGTTGATCAACTCGATGTCCTGGCGCACTGCCCTCAGGTTCTCTTCTTTGCCCGTGGAGAAATTGTCGAATACGCGCACCCGCTCTCCACGGTGGACCAATTCAGCGACGATGTGAGAACCGATGAAACCGGCCCCGCCGGTGACCAGATAGAAGGCCAAAGGATATCTCCTGTTCCCATGATGTGGGCTGCAAGGAATCACCAGCCGGAAAACGCAGTTCGTGGCGTGTTTTAGATTATACCACATACCCATAGCCGGAGCAACACCAGCCAGTACTCGATGCGAAACACGTAGCGGCGGGCGGCCCTTCGACGGGCTTGTATACTATACATGCACCTT
>JANLFX010000058.1 GCA_024653325.1 Anaerolineae bacterium | reverse complement strand
GCGAGCCGAAGGCGAAGCAATCTCCTCGTCGCATTTTGGAGATTGCTTCGTCGGCTCCGCTCCTCGCAATGACACTAAAGTTGTCAGGCGCGGTCACCGGGCCATGCCCCCGACCTGAAAGTTTTGCATAGACGCTAAAGGCAGGTGCGACAATGCATATCCGCCGGGCCACTGAATCCGACATCCCTCATATCCTGCGGCTGGTCGCCCAGCTTGACTACGAGGTAGAAAACGAGGCCGGGGAGGCCGGAGCGCGTGCGGTCCTGGCCGACCCGGCCTGCGTCGTGTTGCTCGCCGAGGAACAGGGGCAGGTTGTGGGGCTGGTGAGTTTCCACATTGTGCCGCAACTGCATCATGCTGCCCCGGTGCTCACCCTGGACGAGCTGGTTGTGGCCGAGGGCGCGCGGGGGGCAGGCATCGGTGCCGAGTTGTTGAAGGCGGCGGTGGATCACGCGCGGGCTGCCGGTTGCGCGGTAGTGGATGTGACCTCCGCTTTCCGCCGTACCCGCGCCCACCAATTCTACGAGGCTCATGGGTTCGTCCGGCACGGAATCAAGCTGGTGCTGGAGTTGGCACGCAGCGACTCATAGTCAAGTTGCCAACTTGATCTACTTTCACTACCGGACATTTCTTCATCACGAATGCCATTAAAAACGTTCGTGACATTCGCCCAATTCGTGCGATTCGTGATAGGAATCCTGGAACCTGACAAAAGTGTCCGGTAGCAAATGGAGGGTTCGTGTCTGCCGTAGAGAACATTCCTCAATCTTCACAACGTGCGCCTATTGCGATTGACCTGGCCCTGGGAGGTATGGCTTTCATCTGGGGCGTCAACTTCGCCGTGGTCAAAACCACTCTCTCGGAGCTTTCCCCCCTGACTTTCAATGCCCTGCGTTTTTCCATAGCCAGTCTGCTGGTGCTGGCTGCGCTATGGCTGATCGAAAGGGACGTCCGCCCGACGCCGGGGGATGGCTGGCGGTTCCTCGTGCTGGGACTGATAGGCAATGCCGGTTACCAGTACCTGTTCATCAACGGCCTGAACCACACCACGTCCGGCAACGGTTCGCTGATCCTGGCCACCATCCCTATTTTCGTGCCGCTCATTGGCACTCTGCTGCGCGTTGAGCGTATCGGCGCACGAGCCTGGGTCGGTGTTTCTCTGTCCTTCGCGGGTATCGCCCTGATCGTGCTGGGTTCCGGTGAGGAAGTGGGTCTGGGCAATGAGATGACTGTGGGCAATCTCATGATTTTGGCCTCAGCTTCGCTATGGGCTAGCTACACTATCCTTGCCCGACCATTGCTGGCCCGCTATTCCCCTCTCAAAGTCACCGCCCTGGGCATGTCTGCTGGAACGCCGTTCATCGTGCTTTACGCTATTCCCGCCCTGAGAGCCCAGAACTGGCGCGCGGTCTCCTGGCAGGGCTGGGGCGGCCTGGCTTTTTCCGCCGTCCTGGGCATTGCCCTGGCCTACGTGGTGTGGAACCTGGGCGTCAGCCGGGTGGGAGGGGCGCGGACGGCGGTGTACAACAATCTCACTCCCGTAGTCGCTGCCCTCACTGGCTGGCTGTTTTTGAAAGAGACGATCACCCTGTGGGTCATTGGCGGGGCGGCCCTGATCTTTTCGGGTATCTATCTCACCCGCACTGGACAGAGGTAGAAGTGCAGCACGTTATGCCTCTACCTGGGAGGGTAGAAACTGGAAGCCGAAGGAAAGTCACCACGCCCGGCATTGGGGCGACTGATTGATCTGCGACTACGCGCGGCGCGTCCGCTCCCTCTGCTGGGCCCGATATGGGCGGTGCTCTGCGGAGCCGTGGCCTCAGGTAGGCTGGCCGCCCACTGGGAAACGCTACTGTTGCTGGTGTTGGCCGCTTTCGTCGCCGATCCCCTGTGGGGCGCGTTGTGGGTCCTCGTCGCCGAGGCCGACTGGCTGCTGGTGTTGGATGGTCGGCGATTGCCGGCGCAGGGTGAGCGCGTGCCCGTGTTGCCGTACACTGCGCCCGGTTCACCGGGGCGACGCTTCGCGTCCTGGTTAGGGCGAGTGCGCGTCTGGATGCGGGAGGAATTCGCGCCCCGTCTGGGTAGACATGTCACCAGCCTGGTGGTGGTCGTGCCCCTGCTAGCCACCCTCTCGGCGATATTGGGGCCGCAGGCAGTAACCCTTTCCCTGGCGGCCCTGGGTGTGGCGTTGTGGGCGCTCATCGCCCGTCCACCCGACAGGTCGCCGTCACGGTGGTCGCAGGCAGTGATGGAACTGGGCCTGCCCTGGCTGCTGGGTCACGGAATCCTGGCGGCTTTCACGGCCCGGTCGGCGCTGATCGCCCTGAGCTATACCATCGTCTATGGCACGGCTCTGGGCCTGCCCCTCGCCGTTAGCCGGCGCGCGCTCTTTTTGCTCAATGGGGGACAGATAGCCGCGCTGTCTCTATTGGTGTTGTGGCGACAACCGGTGGTGGCGACAATCGGCGGGCTGCTTTTGTTGGCGCAGATGGCTGCTCAGGCTCATTTGGAGGGTTCCACAATGCGCGTGGGATGGTATTTGCGCTGGACTCAGCCCCTGCTGCTGATGGGGATGCTGGTGGCGGCCCTGGCTGTCAGGTGACGGTTATCTCAAAGGTGACCGTCACCTGACCTGGCAGAGCAAAATGATCTGGCTGGCGATCGCTTTACCCCTGCTCCTGTTCCTCTACTGGCTGCTGGTCATCACCGAGGGCGCTTACCTCGGCTCCCAGGTGGTGGCCTGGCTCTATGACCTGTCGGCTGGCCGCTATGATGCAATCAAACAGTTCGACCTCAACGACGAGAATTATTTCCTGGCCTTGCCTCTGCTGCGCGCCCTGAACGGTGTGCGCGCGCCTATCGTGCTAGACGTGGCCACCGGCACCGGCCGTCTGCCGCTGGCCCTGCTGCGCCACTCCGGTTTCCGGGGCAAAGTGATCGGGCTGGACCTTTCCCGGCGAATGTTGCGCCTGGCCCAGCACAAAGCCCACCATCATAGAGCGCGGCTGTATTTCATTCGCCAGGATGCGGCCATACTTCCCTTTGCAGACAACGTGTTCGATGCTGTAACCTGTGTCGAAGCCTTAGAATTCCTGGCCAATCCGCGCGGCGCTCTGCAAGAGATGGCCCGCGTGTTACGCCCTGGCGGGGTGCTGCTGGTCACCAACCGGGTCAATTGGGAGGCCCGGCTCATGCCCGGCAAGGCCTTCTCCAATTCCACACTGCGGGCCATGCTGGAATCGGTCGGTTTGAGCCGGATTGAGATCCGGCACTGGCAGGTATGCTATGACCTGGTGTGGGCGTGGAAAAACTGAACTTCCCACCGGCTTCAGGACCGGGATGATCTGAACTGTGAAAAAACTGTTTAAGGAGGAGGTCATCATGGAGGTGAACTGGACGGCTGTACAGGAAGAGGTCACCGATTACTTGCGTGATCTGGTGCGTTTCGATACCACCAACCCACCGGGGAATGAATTGCCGGCGGCGGAATATCTGCGCGATGTGTTGGCCAAGGAAGGGTTCGAGCCAGTTGTGCTGGAATCGGCGCCCAACCGCGCGCAACTCGTGGTGCGCCTGAAAGGCAGCGGGGAAGCACCGCCGCTGCTCTTACTCTCGCACCTGGACGTGGTACCCGTGGAGCGCGATAAATGGGAGCGCGATCCCTTTGGCGGCGAGGTGGTGGACGGTGTTATCTGGGGGCGGGGGACCATTGATACCAAGCAGTTGACAGCCATGCAACTCATGGTCCTGCTCCTGCTCAAGCGGCAGGGCATCACTCCCAGGCGGGACATCATCATGGCCGCCACCGCCGACGAGGAAGCCGGTGGCAAAGTGGGGCTGGGCTGGCTGGTGGAAAACCACTGGCCACTCATTGAAGCGGAGTACGCCATCAATGAGGGGGGCGGTATCGGCTTGGACATCGGCGGGCGGCGGGTGTATTTCATCCAGACGGCGGAGAAAGGAGTGTGCTGGATGAAACTGCGCGCCACCGGCAAGCCCGGTCACGCCTCCACACCGCGGGACGATAATGCCGTGGTCCATCTCGCCGAGGCACTCACCCGCCTAGCCAGGGCCAGGTTGCCTCAACATCGTACCAAAACGGTGGAGGCTTTCATTCGGGGACTGGCCAGGACCCAGAAGTTCCCTGTCTCACTATTATTGACTTTGCTGCTGAATCCAACCCTTGAGCCGTTCCTGTTGAAGCAGATGGCCGGCAGAAATGAGTTGCTGACCCCCTTGTTACGGGCGATGCTGCACAATACGGCCACACCCACCGTCCTGAACGCCGGGCAAAAGACCAATGTCATCCCCTCCGAGGCCATTGCCGAGGTGGACGGTCGCCTGCTGCCCGGCCAGCGGCCAGAGGACCTGCTCGCCGAGTTGAAGCCATATCTGGGCGACAAAATAGGGGTCGAATTCCTGATGACCTCCCAACCCTGCGAAGTGGACTATCATACCCCATTGTATGAGCTATGTGAACAGACTTTGCAGAAGCATGACCCCGGTTGCGCGGCGGTGCCGTTTCTGATCACCGGTTCCACCGATGGGCGCTATCTGGTTCGACGCGGGGTGAAAGTCTACGGATTCGCGCCCTTGCAACAAGAGTCTGGCTCATCCCTTTTGGAAATGGCCCACGGGCACAACGAACGGCTTTCGGTGAAGAACCTGATGTTCGGCACGCAGGTACTGTACGAAGTCGTGCGCCGTTTTTGTGCGTGAACAAACAAGCCCCTCACACAGTGAGGGGTCGGTGACAGCTTATCCGGCTAGGGCAATGACCCGATCCCCGCCGCAGGCGGGGGCTTCCCACAAACCCTAAGCCCTCTGCTGTGCAGAGGGCTTGTGACAACTTATCTGACTACGATGGGGGAGAGTATATGTCTGAGATTACGGCTCCAACCGTTTACTTCGACGCCCCGGGCCCGGCCAATACTGCGCGTACCCTGGAGATCGCGCGCCAGCGGGCAGCGGAACTGGGAATCCGCACCATCCTGGTAGCTACTACTTCGGGCGCTACCGGTGTTCAGGCGGCGCAGGCGCTGGCCCAGGATTTTAACCTGATAGCGGTCACCCACTCGGCGGGCTTCCGCGAGCCCAACTCTCAGGAGTTGACAGCGGAGAACCGGGCCGCCATCGAGATGATGGGAGCGACTATCCTCACCTGCCAGCACGCTTTCGGCGGCGTGGGACGGGCCGTGCGCAAGAAACTGGGTACCTACGAGCTGGAGGAAATCATCGCCTACACCCTGCGCTGCTTCGGCCAGGGAGTAAAGGTTTGTGTGGAGATAGCCTTGATGGCCGCCGACGCCGGTCTGGTGCGCACCGATGAACCGTGCATCGCTATCGCCGGCACCGGCCGCGGAGCCGACACCGCCCTGGTCATCCTGCCGACCAACGCCCAGACCTTTTTTGACTTACGGGTGTTGGAATTCCTGTGCCTGCCCGCGCCCCGGCATCCCGCTTTTGTGTAGCACGGGCTTCAGCCTGTCTTACGGAGGGGGAAAAATGAACGAGGTGATTTTGGAAGAAAGCGTAGGCCAACTCCTCACCAAGCAGAAACTGACCCTCGGCGTGGCCGAATCCTGCACGGGCGGGTTGATTACCCACCGTTTGACGAATGTGCCCGGCAGCTCGAACTACCTCCTCGGCGGAATCGTGGCCTATTCATACGATGTCAAGGAACGGGTGCTGGGTGTGCGCTATGATACCCTGTACGAATACGGCGCGGTGAGCCGCGAAACAGCTTTGGAGATGGCTCGCGGCGTCCGCCGGTTGCTGGGCAGCGATGTGGCTCTGGCCGTCACTGGCATTGCCGGACCAACCGGTGGCACGCCAGAAAAACCTGTAGGCCTGGTGTACATCGCCCTCTCGGCGCGGGATTTTGAACGTTGCGAGCGGTATGTATGGGCTGGCGACCGCCTGCAGAACAAGCAACTGTCATCCCAGGCAGCCTTGGAGATGTTACACGAGTATCTGGCGGGGAGAGGGCGGTGAATTTCACGGATATACCGGTGGCCGTCGAGGCCCGCTTTGATGCGGACGGCACGATAACGCCGCTGGCCCTGGAATGGCAGGGACGGGGATTACCCATCAGCGATGTGGGTCGTTCGTGGGCCACCGCCGATGGGCAACTCCGCTGTTGGCTGGTGATGATCGCTGCTCGCGGGACTTTCGAGCTCTGCCTGAACACGACGACTCTACGCTGGCGGATCACCCGCGCCTGGGAGCCGCCGACCCTTGCGAAGGTTCATAACCTTCGCAAGGGTGCCCCTGTGCCGAATAATTCACCACCGGTCAGCGTTCTACACACAGACAGGTACATACGACTCTGATGGGCGAAGGTCTTCCGACCGAGCGTTCGACTGAGCGCTCACGCCGAAGGCCCACTGCGCCTCGGTCAGAGACCTTCGGCGAACAAGGTTTATCTCACGCAAAGGCGCGAAGGGCGCAAAGCTCTCTTTCTCTACGTACTCGGCGCCTCGGTGGATCGCGATAAAAGCAGGAGGGCATTTTGCGAGAGCTTCTCAGCCATTTATGGCGGCATAAAATGCGCACGGCGTTGACCGTCTTTGGCATCGTCGTCGGCGTCTTTGCCCTGACGATGATCGGCTCCATGGCGGAGTTCATGGAACTCACTATCAACATACAGGAAAAGACGGCGCTGAGCCGTATCTATGTTTACCCGGAAAACTGGGGGGTGTCCCCTTACAATGAGACCACCGTCCGCCAGATTCAGCGGGTGAAAGGTGTTTTGGGCACCTTCGTGGCCACCGGTGGTCTGCTGCACGAAGAGGATGAGAACCAGGGTATCTACTTTGCGCCAGAGCAGTACTACGGCACGACTTCCAACATCCCCGCTTTGGAGTTCGAGAACCCGTTCGGGGCCAACGTGCCGGTGTGGAAGGGCCGCCGTCCGGTATCGGACAGCATGCATGAGGCTATCGTCGGCTATGAACTGGCGCAGAAGTACGGGTGGCAGGTGGGCCAGACCATCACCGTCCGCGATCGGGAGTTCGTGGTAGTGGGCATCTGGGCACGGGTGCCCAGTGTGCCGTCCAACTTCGTGCAGATTTCTTACGACGCGGCCCGACAGATAAGTGGGTATCCCTCGTGGTACATTGGGAGCATCATGGCCGTTCCCGAACCTGACGCCGACCCAGACGAGGTCGCGCGGCGCATTGAGGAAGAACTTGAGGGACTGCGTGCCCAGTCGCCACGGGAAGCTTTGCAGGCGTCCCGCCAGGAACTGACTATCATCATTCTGATCTTGTCCGCCAGCGTCGTGCTGGCCATCCTGGTGGGTGGATTGAGCACGATCAATACCATGGTCATGAGTGTGACCGAGCGCACGCGCGAGATCGGCCTGAAGAAAGCGTTGGGCGCAGGTGATTGGGACATCGTGGCCGAATTCTTGTTCGAAGCAGCAGCTATCGGGGCACTGGGTGGGACGATAGGCATCTTGGGAGGCTGGGCTGGTGGTCAGGCTATTAACGCGCTCACCATGCGCAGCAACGGCCTGGCGTTGTTCCTCACCACTCCCCGTCTGGTGATCGTGGCCTTTGTCTTCACTGTTCTTTTGGGGATGGCTGCTGGCGTCTACCCCGCCTGGCGGGCTAGCCGGCTGGATCCCGTGCTGGCTCTGCGCAATACACCCGCCGTCCAGTATGCTGCGCGGGGCTTCCGCCGCCTGATCTACCTGATCCGCCGCCGCGCCCGGTTGATTATCACCGTGTTAGGAGTAGCGGCTGGTATCTTCGCCCTGACAGTGATCGGCGGCCTGAGTGAGTACATCAATGGCTTTATGAGCGAGGTGCAGACCGGGGCCGCCGATCGCATCAGCGTGCGCCCATCCGAGCAGGGAGGTCCCTATGGCGAAAGCACGGCTCGGCAAATTGAGCGCATTCCCGGTGTGCGCGGCGTGGTCCTCACCAGTGGGGGTGGACCAATAGTTGAAGAAGAGGAAGCGACCGCTGGTCAGTATCCATCGGGCACTTTCTACGGTATCGACAGCCCGACGGGTGAACCGGGGTTTGAAACGCCTTTCCGCCTGGTGCTGCGGAAAGGTCGCTTCCTGCAGCCAGGAAGCCTGGATGAGGTGGTGATCACCTACGATCTGGCCGAAGCCAACGGTTTGGATGTGGGTGACGCGCTCTTGATCCGGGATCAACCGTTCACCGTGGTCGGCATCTGGGAGCGCCTGCCCTATGGGGCGATGACCGGCCTTTCCAAGATGGCCTATATCTCGCGCGACGCAGCACGTCGAGTGCTGAACCGGGAACCGAGTCTGCATATTACAGCGTTAGTCGCGCCGGGCTGGGATCCGAAAACCGTAGCCGAAAGCATTGAGGGGGAGTTCCCCTGGTTGGAGACGGAAACCACAGGGGAGATAATCGAGATAGTGAATCGCGTGCTGGTGATTTTCACCCTGATTCTGGGTTCCACGGCGGCCATCGCCATCATCGTGGGCAGCCTGTCGGTAATCAACACCATGATCATGAGTGTATCCGAACGCACGCGGGAGATCGGATTGAAGAAAGCGGTCGGGGCGGAGGATAGCGACATCCTGGCCGAGTACGTGCAGGAAGCCGGCTGGATAGGTGGATTGGGCGGCACGGTGGGGGTAGTATTGGGCTGGTTAACCACGCTGGTGATCAACTACCTTGTCCAGCGTAGCGAAGGATTGGACATTATGTCCGTCACCCCCCGGCTGGCCGTGGGTGCGATCGTGGTTTCCACGTTCCTGGGCATGCTGGCCGGGGTGTACCCGGCCTGGCGGGCCAGCCGCTTGAATCCGGTGCTGGCCCTGAGAACGGAATAAATGAGTCAAGTTTTCACCGCCGAGACGCTGAGCACGCAGAGAGAAAAAAATAGAGAAAGCTCTGCGCCCTCTGCGTGCTCTGCGGTGAGACCGACTCGTCGGTTTGAGACGAAGCTTCGCTAGCAAGAATCGAGCTGCGTTAAAGTACAAACAAGGAGCATCAGATCATGAAAATGCGTCGTTTGATCATCATCATTGTGGCATTGGCTGTTATCGCCGTGGTGGTGTGCGTGGGTGGCGGGCAAATTGCCAGCAGGATGGTTCCCAATATAGGCACGCCCACACCGGTCACCACCCCCGTCGCACTTCAGGCGATAATCAAAGCGCGGGGGCAGGTGCTGCCTGTACGTCAGGGTAAGGTGAGTTTCCGTACCAGCGGCATCGTGGGGCAGGTGTTGGTGGCCGAGGGCGATGTAGTGGAAGAAGGGCGGTTGTTGGCCGTACTGGACACGACAAACCTGAACGCCGCAGTGCAAAATGCGGAGGACGCAGTGGCTTTACAGGAGGCGGCCCTGGCCAAACTGAAGGTCCCCCCCGCTGAGGAGGACATCGCTGCCGCCGAGGCCGAACTGGCCAGTGCCCAGGCCGCTCTGTCCGACCTGCTGGCCCTGCCAGACGAGGAGGCAATAGAACTGGCGCGCATCGCCCTGGAGCAGGCGCGGAACAGTCTGTGGAGTGCGCAGTCGCAGCGTGACGCGATACCCTCCGGTGGCCCGTTACGCAATCAGGCGGAGGCAGCGGTAGCCAATGCCGAGCTGGCCGTGCGCGTCGCGGAGATCGAGTACCAGCGGGCGCAAAAGGGCGCTGATGCGAAAGAATTGGCCGCTGCCCGGGCGCGAGTGGCTCAGGCCCGGGCCACCCTGGCCAAGCTGAAAGCCGGACCAAACGCCGAGGAACTCAGAGCTGCGGAGTTAGCGGTACAACAGGTACAGCATCAACTGGATCAGGCTCGCCAGGCGCTGGACGATGTGGAACTGCGTGCCCCCTTTTCCGGCACTCTGGTCAGCTTTGATCTACGTGAAGGAGACCTTGTCGCCGCTGGTGCGCCCGTCGCTACCCTGGCCGATTTAAGCGAATTCGTCGTGGAAACGACCGACCTGGATGAATGGGGTGTGGCCCGTATCGCCGTGGGTCAGCCCGTCAAACTCGTTTTCACCGCCTTCGATGACAAAACCCTCTCGGGTAAAATCACCAAGATCGCTGCTCAGCCGACTACTCTGGCCACCGGTGACGTGGCTTACACCGTGACCATCGCGCTGGATAAGCAAGATCCTGAGTTGCGTTGGGGGATGACCGCGCGAGTGGAGTTTGAAAAAGTGAAATGATGAAGGATGCCGACATGCCTATTGTCGAAACCAAAAACCTGACCAAAATCTACAGGATGGGCGCGGCAAAGGTCCACGCCTTACAAGGAATAGACCTGGTGGTAGAACGAGGGGAGTTTATCTCCGTAATGGGCCGCTCTGGCAGCGGAAAAAGCACGCTGCTCAATCTCTTGGGCTGCCTCGACCGGCCCACGGAGGGGGTAATCTACCTGGATGGTCTAGAAGTCACCGGGTTGCCCAAACGCCGCCTGCCGCGCATCCGCCGTGAAAAAGTGGGCTTTGTCTTCCAGCAATTCAACCTGCTCGCGTCGTTGACCGCGCTGGAGAACGTGATGTTGCCACTGCGCTATTCGGGCGTCAGCGGACGGGAAGGACGGCGGCGAGCGCAAGCCCTGTTGGAAGAGGTTGGTCTTGGCGACCGGATAACCCACCGCCCCACCGAGATGTCCGGGGGCGAACAACAGCGCGTGGCCGTGGCCCGTGCGTTGATCAACAACCCGGCCATTGTCCTGGCCGATGAACCTACCGGTGAGCTAGATACTCATACCGCTGCCGAGATCATCGGCCTACTGCACGAACTGAACGAGCGTGAGGGCCAGACATTCATCATCGTCACTCACGATCCGCTGGTAGCCGAATCCACAGACCGCACCATATATTTACAGGATGGAATGGTCGTGAACGAGGTGCGCCGCCGAAGGGTGGACGGTTACCTGCGCACTGAGCAGGCTGGAGGAGAAACGGGCCAGGAGAATTGAACGGATGAGCAGTAGCTGGCGGGACGCACTGCGCGGCGATCCCATACCCTGGTTGCTGGAAGCGGATAACCCATCGGTGCGCGCTTTCACCCTGACCGATCTCCTGGGCCGTCCGGCGAGTGATTCTGAGGTCGTCGCCGCCCGGAAAGCGATCATGCACTCCCGGCCGGTGCGGGACATCCTGGCCGCCCAGTACCCGGCCGGTTACTGGATCAAACCGGATGTGGGATATAGCCCCAAATATCGAGCTACAGTCTGGCAGGTGATTTTCTTGACAGACCTGGGCGCGACGCGCACGGAGGCCATTGCCCGCGCCTGTGAACACGTGCTGGCTTATGCCTACTTGCCCGAAGTGGGGCTCTTCTCCGCTCACAAACGGGTTAACGGAACATTTCCTTGTTTGAATGGTAATCTCTTGCGCGCCCTGTGGCATTTCGGCTACGGGGCGCATCCTATTGTCCAACAAGTGGCGGAGACTCTGGCCGGCAAGGTTGTTGAGGAGCAATTTCGTTGCCGATGCGATATAGTATCCCCTGGCCGAGACCGGCTGCCCTGTGTCTGGGGATGCATCAAGGTCCTGGGTGGATTTGCCGCCATCCCCCCCGCGTTTCACTCTCCGATCATCCAGGCAGCCATTGCCCGTGGAGTAAATTTCCTGCTCAGCTACGACCTGGTCCGCGCCGATTACCCTTACGCGGAGAAAATCGGCGAATTATGGTGGCAGTTTGGGTTCCCATTGGGATTCGCTGCGGACGCTTTGGAAGCATTGACAGCCCTGGCCGTGCACGGGGCAGCGGACGACCCCCGCCTGATTCCCGCTTTTGAACGGGTGTTGGATAAGCAGGACGAACAGGGGCGCTGGTTGTTGGAGACCACGCTGGAGAAAACGTGGACGCAGTTTGAGGAAAAAGGACGGCCCAGCAAATGGGTTACCTTGCGGGCCTTGCAAGTGCTGAAACGATCATGGCCTTAAGTTCCGCGTACCCAGCGATAAACCCTGGCTTGTCTCGGTCGTGGTCGCCAGGACATCAGCCCGATCATTTCCAGCGCGGCCAAACCGAACACACCGGCCGCCCAGAGGAACGCCGAGCGTAACCCCAGGCTGGCGGCCAATGAGGCCCCGAGCAAAGGCCCGACAGCGTTGGCTGCGGAAATGGCACTGGTATCCAGTCCATACACCGTCCCCTGCCTGCCTTCTGGAGCCATGGTGGCTAGCATAGCACTCACTGCCGAAAGAGTCCCGCCCATGGCTAACCCCACCCCGGCCTGAAGGATCAGAAGCTGCAAGGGTGTAGTCACAAAAAATTGCGGTGCATAGAAGAGAGTGGCTCCTATGGCGCAGCCTAAAAGCACGCGCTGGTATCCCAGGCGGTCGCCGATCCGGCCCAGCACCACGGCGGCAATGGCACTGGTCAAAGAGCTGATACCGGTAATCAGACCAGACGTGGAAGCCACCGGCGCACCAGGGGGCAGCAAGGTTTGAACAAACAAAGGCAGCACCGGCCCGACCATTTGCGCCCCCAGACGCATGATCACCCGCACGCTGAAGACGACGAGTAGCGCCCGGGAACGCACGATCAACATCAACCCTTGCCACATCCCCTCGGACTTTGATCCCTCTCGTGCTGGCAAATCGGATGGCTCCTGAACCAAAAACAACACCAACAACCCGGCTCCAAACAGCAGCGCGCCGGTCACCCAGAACGCAGCGCGGTAACCGAAAGCATCGGCTACCAGACCACCCAGCAATGGCCCCACCGACGCCCCGCCGTATATCGCCACTTGCAACAGACCCAGCGCGTAGCCGACCCGCTGGCGGGGCGTGCCTCCGGCCACCAGAGTGGTCGCCGCGGCCACTGTGCCGGTCACACAGCCCTGCAAGGCCCGCAGGATCAACAACTGGGGCACGTTGCGCACGAAACCCATGGCTGCCAGGATCACCGCTCCGCCGAACATGGCCCGTTCGACCATCAGCTTACGTCCGTACATATCGGCCAGCGAGCCCCAGATAGGAGCGAAGATGCCCATCAACACCGCGTGGCTGGCAAATAAAATGCCGGACCACATTTCGGCATCATCCAGGTTGGTTATCCCCAGTTCCTGGACGTAGTAGGGCAGAAAGGGCATAACGACGCTGAATCCGGATATGGCCAGCAATTCAGCGATCCATAGGACATACAAGTTACGTTGCCAGCTTGGCAATTGAAGCCTCCCCGGTGAAGATGGGTAATATTGTATCATCAAACCCTGTCGTAAGCAATCTCACCTTCTCCCCCTTCTCTACCCGCGGCAGAGGAGGGCTTGTCATACTGAAATGTACCCCTATTCCCACCCCTTCTTGACTTCTGAACAGTACAGTGGTATGATGGGGGCCGTACTCGGTCAGCCAGGTGATCAGGAGGTAAATTATCATGTTCAGAGAAATGTTAGCCGCTGTTCGCCGGGAGTTCTCCGGCGGAGCTGCCCTGAACGATGTGGCTGCCATCAGCCGCTTTCATCGTATTCAGGCCAGTCCGGGCTACCGCCAGGCCGCGCGATATTGTCTGGGGGAGCTGCAAGCCATCGGCCTGGATGCTGAAATCCTGGCCTTTCCGGCCAGCGGGGAGACTCAGTTCTGGTCAGCTCGCCTGTTTCAGGAGTGGGAAGCCCGGCGGGCAACCCTGCATCTGATTTCCCCTGAGAAGGAACAGCGCAAACTGGCTGACTTTCGTGAGTGTCCCATCTCCCTCATCCAACGTAGCATCGCTTTCACCGGAGAGGCCGAAGTGGTGGTCCTGGAGGACGGTGAGGAAGAGTCCGAGTACGAAGGCCTGAATCTGGAAGGGAAAATCGTCCTCACTAAAGGGGACATTGAGCGGGTTCGTGAGTTGGCAGTGGAAAAGTACGGGGCAGTGGGTATCCTTTTCGACGGAATGCGCAAGGCTTCGCCCGTCCGCGAGCGGATTGACTTGCCTGATGCATTGCAGTACACATCCTTTTGGTGGCGTGGCGATGAGCAAAAATGCTTCGGCTTTGTTCTTTCCCCTCGTCAGGGTGACCACCTGCGGGCCCTGGTCAAAAAACAGGCGGAAAGCGGTGAGGAACCGGTGCGTGTGCGGGCAGAGGTGGATGCCCGCCTGTATGATGGACACTTGGAAGTGGTCACCGCGCTGATTCCTGGTCAAACAGAAGAGGAGATCGTCATCGTCGCCCACCTCTGCCATCCGCAACCATCGGCCAATGACAACGCTTCGGGATCGGCTACCGCTCTAGAAGTGGCCCGCACGTTGCAGCAACTCATCAGTACAGGACGGTTTTCTCAACCCCGGCGGAGCATTCGCTTTCTGTGGGTGCCGGAGATGGCGGGTACGTTCGCTTACCTTGCCACCCATGAGGCCGAGATACCTCGCATGGTGGCTGGGATCAACCTCGACATGGTAGGCCAGAACCAGGAATTGTGCGGCAGTTCTTTTCTGATCGAATGGCCGCCGGCGGCTATGTCCTCTTTCGCCCCCGATTTGCTGGAGCGCCTGCGCGAGGAATTCTTTGACGATGCGCCATCCCATACCGGCCTGGGTAGCTATCCCCTATTCCGCCATGCCGTGGTGCCTTTCTCAGGTGGCAGCGATCATTACATTCTCTCTGATCCTACTGTGGGCGTGCCCACGCCGATGCTCATCCAGTGGCCGGACAAGTTTTATCACACCTCCGAGGACACGCTGGACAAGGTGGACCCGGCCATGTTGGCCCGCGTCGGTTCGCTTACGGCAGCCTATGTCTACTTCCTGGCCGTCGCTGGCCAGTCGGAAACAACCTGGTTGGGCCACGAAATGGTGGCCCGCCACAAAGCACGGCTGGGGCGCGGGTTGCAACAGGCGATGGCTGAGGTGTGTACGGCGGAAGACGGGGAGAAACTGGCTCGCCTGGCCGTTGATCTGGAACGACGAGTGGCTTACCTGGTCGCACGGGAGCGCGAGGCCTTGAGCACATTGAATCGTTTGTGGCCAGCGGCGGATGCGCTCATCGCCGACCTCCAACATGAGGTAACCATTGCCGCCGAACATGAACTGGACCTCGTGCGCACCGTTATCGCTCAGCGGATGCGTGAACTCGGTTTAGAGGCCCTGCCCCCTATTCCTCGGACCGAACCCGACGAATGGGCTGTCAGAGCCGAGACCATGATCCCTCGCCGTTGTTATCGTGGCCCCGCCTCCTGGAAAGATCATCAACACCTTCTCTCGCCGGAAGAACGCGAGCATTGGCGAAAGTTGGTCAAAGATCGCGAGGTGGGTGGGCACACCTTGCCGGTTTTGGCTCAGTATTGGGCAGACGGAGAGCGCAGCGCATTGGAGATCGCTGACCTGGTAGAGATGGAGTCCGGTCAGCGCGATGTGGAACTGCTGGTCGAGTACTTCCGGGTATTGGCCAAAATGGGTCTGGTTGAACTGGGTGGTTAGGTGGCTGGGCAGAACCGCCTGCTGTTACGCGTTTTGTACTACGAACTAAGTCAGGAGAAAGGGTATGTATCTGGGCCCACCTCGCCGTGAAAAAAGGACCTCATCGCCGTGGCGGGTATTAGTTCTCACCATACTCATCCTGTTCGGCCTGTACATCATCGCCGAGAGACCCCAGTGGGCGCGGCCTTTTGAGCCCACTCCCACGCCGACGCGCTCTGCTGAATCTTATTTCTACGAGGCGGAGGAGTATTACGAGGAAGGCTTGCTTGACGAAGCCATAGCCGCTTACCAACAGGCGGTGAAAGTGAATCCTGCAGACACCACGTCTCTGGTTCGTCTGGTGCGGCTGATGGTTTTGCGTGGTCAGTCGGCTGAAGCCTTGCAGGGGTATGGCAATGCCCTGGTGGAGGCCAAGACAGCCGAGACCTACGCGGTCAAGGCCTTTGCTATGGACTGGTTGGTGCCCCGTTTCTCAGCGGACATGATCGAGGTCGAAAAAGCCGAAGAGAGCGAGGTCGGTGACCAAATCGCCATTCCCAATCCTTACGCTGAGGATGAAACGTTATGGTGGGTATATCCGCGTATCCCGGGCCTGACTGCCAATGAGTATCTGGTGAGGGGCGGGGCAGATGAAAAACAGGTCCTGGACTTTGTGTTGAAACGAGAGCAGCGGAACCTGCTGGCCGAAGCCGAAGGCTTGTGTAAGGACGCTCTGCGCATCAACCCCGATTATGCCGAGGCCCATGCATACCTGGCGGAAATCTACGCTGACCTGGGCAGTTGGTACGATGCCCTGGATGAAGCAGAGTTGGCTGTGTCCCTGGATGAGCGTAGTGTGGACGCCCATCGCACCCTGGCTTACGTCCATGAAGTAATGGGCGATTACGAGGGTGCCATCGTTGAGTATGAAGCGGCTATTGCCTTGCATCCCAGGCTTAGTTATCTTTACATCGCCGTGGGCCGCAACTATTTGGTTCTGTCAAAACCGGACTATGATAAGGCCATTGCCAGCTTCGAAAAAGCCATAGAGATTGACCCCAAGAGTGCTGAGGGGTACGATTTGCTGGGCTGGACATACGGATTCTACAAAGGTGAGTATGACCGGGCGATCATCGAACTGGAACGGGCCATCGAAATTGATGCTGATTATGCTTCTGCCTATGGACACCTGGGATGGCTTTATTATGCCAAACGGAACTACGAGGACGCCATTGTCAACTTTGAACGGGCCATCCGGTTAGGGGCTACCTCGGCGGAGTACTATTACGAACTGGGCCTGGCATACATCTACGCCGCCACCAACGGCCTGGCCCCTGGTTATTCCCAGGAGGACCTGGCGCGAGGCTGTGAGAAAGGTCTGCCCTGGCTGGACAAAGCCCTGGATGTAGACCCGTATTGTCAGCCTTGCTGGGATGGGGTTAACTTGTGTACGGGAAAATAACCGGTATCTTCAACTGTATTTAGCGTAGGACAGGCTTAAGCCTGTCCTATTTCGTGTAAGTGTACAATACTCTATGATATTCTCTATTGACAGGCATGATTTGGTGGTGTATAATGGTATTTAATGAGTCACCAGTGGGTGAGGGGGGAGTCACACCGGGTTGCAGTTAATGCGTGGTGATCCACCAAAACCAGACTGGTTCGTTCCGCTGTGAGAAGGTGGAGGCAGTGCATTAGCTGGAACGCGGTCGCGTGCAGGAGATGACCGATGATGAAGAAGGATTTCAAAGTACTCGTGGTTGATGACGAGCCTGAGATAGGCCAGACGTTTCAACGTCTGCTGGGTGGGGCTCAGGTAGTGGATGTGGCCCGTGACGGCTATGAGGCCCTGGAGAAGATCAAGGGGACGCCGTACAATCTGATTTTCCTCGACGTACGCCTGCCCGGTATGGATGGAGTACAGACACTGGAATCCATTAAAGAAGTACTCCCCGACGCCATTGTGGTGATGATCAGCGGGTATGAGGTGGAAGAGGAGGTACGGCGAGCTATGGCCATGGGCGCCCAGGATTTTCTGCCCAAGCCGTTAGATGACGTGGACAGGATAATGACTATCGAGGAAGTAGCTCGCTATCTGAGTCTGCATGAACTAACGGTGCGCCGCCTGGCCCGCGAAGGGGCGATACCCGCTTTCAAGGTTGGGCGGCAGTGGCGGGTGAAGAAAAGTCTTCTTGACCGGTGGATCGAACAGGAGGCTTACCGCGACGTCAGGTGAGGTTTGTGGGCAATTCCTGGGCCGGACAGTGCCCTACGCATGGAAAAAGTGAGGGCTTATGTCCGGAGAACGGATTCTGATTGCCGATGACGAAGAGCATATCCGTGATTTGTGCGCTCGTGCGCTGATGGCTGAGGGCTATCAGGTGCGATGCGTTGCCGATGGCCTGCAAGCAGTGGAAGCTGCCCGCCAGGAGCCGTTCGATCTGCTGCTGACCGATATTCTGATGCCCGGCCTGCGTGGGTTAGAAGTAGCTCGTGCCATCCAGGAATTTGCCCCGGATATTGTCTGCGTGGTTATTACCGGCCACGGGACCATGGACATGGTCATCGAGGCCCTCAAGCTGGGATTCTATGAATTCGTCGCCAAACCCTTCACTCCGGACGAATTGATCAGGGCCGTCAATCACGCTCTGGAGCGGGAGCGTCTGCGCCGAGAAAATGTCCGCTTGAAAGCATTGCTCCCCTTGTTTGAGCTGAACAAGGTGTTCATGTCCACCGTGGACGTGCCATCGCTGCTCCAGCAAGTGGCCGAGGTGGCACATCAAGCGGTGAGGGTGGATCACGTCCTGTTGGCATTGCTCGATGCAGGCGGCAATCGGGTATTGGCCCAGACTGTCTCCGGTTCCCCGTTGCCGGATAGCTTGTGGGCAGCAGGTGGTCAGGGCCAGCGGATCGCCCGGCAGGTGATGCAATCTGGGCAGCAACTTATCGTGCAGGGGCGTGAGGATGGGGATCAAGCGGTTGCTGACCTGATGGTGGAACTGGGCATCCACGCATTGATTGTCACCCCCCTGGCTGTGAAGAGCGGTCATCCCCTCGGTATCCTATGGGTGGCCAGAGACACGGAAGGCGATTCTTTCACTGGGGGCGACCCAGAACTGCTGGCTGTGCTCAGCGGGCAGGCAGCTATCGCTATTGAAAATGCGCGGCTTTTTGAGGAAACACAAAGAGCTTACCAGGAACTCCAGCAACTGGATCGCCTGAAGAGCGAGTTCATCAACATTGCCGCTCATGAATTACGTACCCCCCTGGCCATCTTGATGGGCCACGCTGACCTTCTGGAAACAGAATTGACGGGTGAACTCCGGGAGCGGGCCCGAACCATCGTCCGCAATTCAATGCGCTTGCGGGATTTGATAACCGAAATGACGGACCTGCGCCACTTGGCCACAGGCGAGATGCGACTGCGTCTGGAAGAGCTGTCCATCGAGAAGGCGATAGGCGAAGTCGTACTGGATATGACCTCTCTGGCCAGGGCTAAACATCAGACCATTGCAGTGGACGTGCCAGATGACCTGCGGCCGGTCCGTGCCGATCCGCAGAAACTCTACACCGTGCTCAGCAATCTCCTATCCAACGCAATCAAATTCACCCCGCCCGCAGGACGAATTGGGATCCGAGCTTTGGAGCGGGGTGATGCAGTGCAGGTACTGGTCTGGGATACAGGCCCTGGTATCCCTGATCACCTGCAGGACAAAATCTTTACCCCTTTCTATCAGGTGGAACAATCCCTTACCCGCCAGCATGCCGGCATGGGTTTGGGCCTGTCCATCGTGCGGGGAATGGTGGAACTGTGGGGTGGGCAGGTGTGGGTGGAAAGTGAAGTGGGGAAAGGCAGTACGTTCGCTTTCACGATCCCGAGAGAGTAAGAACCTAAGCGGCTGAAGCCGCTACTACGAGCCGCACACCTCAAAGGTGCGTCGTAACCATTCTTCTCAGGACGTAGCGCAATAACAGGGGATGTATTTCTTGCCAGGCCCGGCGGGCTATTTCGCTATCCCCCGGTCGCCTGGCGAATTTTTCCAGAACGTACATCCTGGTGATTGTATGCACTTGTTCGCGTCCGGCAGGGAGGGTCTGGCTCAGGATAGCGGCATACTCGTAAGGCGTCTGATGGGGTGAGTATGGGCAGCCCAACCAGGGGGCGTAGGCCACCATGCGCTCGTAAATCCGTTCCACGGGGCTCAATCCCAGCATTCCTCGTTGCCTTCTCAGCCAGGCGATTGAGCCTACTGCTGCCGCACCGATCAGCAGTATCACTTCCCCCCAACGTATGTATTTCAACCACTGGTTTTCCCTTTGGGCAGATACATACGGCGATGTCGGGTAATCCTCTCCGGCTTCTCCTAACAAATCCCGGTCCTCTTCCTCCTGACCCAGGCGATTCGCGTCCTCCGTTGACGATGTCTGACTGCCCGCTGTGCTCAGCCGGGGGCGAATGATCGTGGGTTCAGACGCAGTGGGCTCGAATTCCACCCATCCATATCGCGGGAAGTAGATCTCTGCCCAGGCATGAGCATGCCGCTCGCGCACCAGGAAAGTCTGCCGGTCCTGCTGGTACTCGCCTAGCGTATAGCCGTTAGCTACTCGCGCCGGAATGCCTACAGCGCGGGCCATGACAGCCATGGCGGAAGCGTAGTAATCGCAATATCCCTCGCGGACGTCGAACAGGAAATAATCTACCCCATCCTGGCCCTCTGGCGGAGCTTCAATATTTTCGTTGTACGGGATGGTACGCAGGAAGGCTTCGATAGCCGAAGCTTTATCGTAGGCATTATTCTGTCCGGCGGTTATGGTCTCGGCCAACGTCCGTACCCTGTCCGGTAGTTCGGATGGGAGCTGCAAATATCGCTCGCGAATCCATTCCGGATAATCATCCCCCGCCCGGCGCAGGCTTTCCTCATCGGCTAACGAGATTGATGAGACTATCTGGTAAACTGCATCTCGCTTCAGCGGCAGGCGGCTGTTGAACATAGAGGGGTAAGCCACTGTGGTAGGTGCGCCGGCTGCGGGCACGGGGGGAGGAGCCTGGATGAAATACAATTTCGCCGGGATATTGACCCGCACCGGGTGAGGAGCTCCGAAAAGCACCGTATTGTCAGAAATAAGCATTCTCACGGTTTGAGTCACTTCCTGGCGCATGGCGAAAGAGGCGACTGGGAACTCATCATAGGCCTTCAGGTAAGCCACGTTCGAGTCGTTGTTGATCCATCCCTGACCCGTGTATTCATCAAAAACCGTGGCCAACCAGTAACGGCCCAAGGTCTGGCCTTCGAAAACAGGCACATCTCGCAATTTAACCGGCCCACCCAGGGTCATCCGTTTACCAAAGAATGTGGGAGAGCCGCGCCCCTGATAGCGGAGTGAGGCGAATAGCCGTGACCAACTTTCTTGCACCCTGCTCCATGCCTCGTCGAAGCGCGAGACGGTGAGCGAAAGCTGCTCGCTAGATGACTGCATACCCGGAAGCTGCCAGGCGGTAAGGAGCAACAAGATGGCCACCAGAACTCCGTAACGCAGGAAGTCGAAGCGGATGTAAGGTTCGTAATGCACATGTTTATCCCGCCAATGGCGTTCTTGAGTATACAGGTATGTACAGATGATAAGCAGCAACGCACAGAACAGGTATCCTACCAGATAGCCGCTGAGATCGGGAGGACCATAGTAGAGGTTGATCAGCAGGGTCAGGCCGGCGGGCAGGATGGCCCACCAGATGCGATGTGAGCGGAAAACACACCACACGGCCACGTAGCTGATCACCCACAGCAGGCCGGAGATAAAAAGCACGAAAATCAAAGGGTCCCCGCTTTGCCCACCGCTTATGACCTGGTGCCCCCAGATGATGACGCGCATAATCTGTTCCAGCATCTTCTCGCGCCAGGTCAGATACGACGAGAAAAGCGTGCCTACCAGATAGGTGATCCAGGCCAGGCCATAAACGGTGCTGAGAAGGTGAGCTACCGGGCCGGGGAAAAAGCTTTTGGCCAGCAAGAACCCGGCAATGATAGCTCCCACTGTTACCCATTGGATAATGCTCAGCCCGCCAATCCATCTTGCG
The DNA here is from genome assembly GCA_024653325.1 of Anaerolineae bacterium. Lineage (GTDB taxonomy): Bacteria > Chloroflexota > Anaerolineae > JACIWR01 > JACIWR01 > JACIWR01. The sequence continues at coordinate 1,946 of JANLFX010000058.1, read as the reverse complement.
CTGCTGATAGCCCAGGTTACACAAAGAAGCATCCCGGTGAGCAGAACCAGGCTGGACCATCCTTCTGACTCTTGAGAGCGCATGTGTTTCCCATCCTTACCCATCTGGCAATGCAACTTCCTCCACCTGTAATACAGACCCTGGCGGAAAAAGGTTCAAGCCTTGTTTACCGTGGAGCCCGCCGAGAAATCAAAAAAATCAGCGAGGATTCGCCGACTAGCCGATGCGCCGAAAGTTTGACAACCGCAGAGAAAGATGTTATCATTAGCGGCGTCCTTGGGCCGGATGGTAAGCACCTTCAAGAAAATGAACCACGAAGGACACCAAGGACACAAAGGTACAAGCCGGGGTCTCCTGCGTGCCCTTTGTGGTTTGCCTGTTTGGTTCCGGCTAGGCCGGGTTAGGAAATGGGAAACGGAATTGGCACATGAGCGGGTTCAAGGAGTGGCTCACCGACCTGAGCAGTGGGCGACGGACCACCTACGCGGTATTAATAGCCATTATTCTCTTGACGCTGCCTTGCTATTGCCTGGGGCTGGTGGCCCTGGTCATTGCTCCGCCTACCACGGCGGCTACGCTGACCCCTACCTTGTCCCCTACATCTACCGCTACAGCAACGAAGGCGATTACCCCTACGCCACGCTTTACGTCTACCTCGACCCCCACCCTGGAGTTCACGCCTACTCAGTCCTGGCCGACCGTTCCCCCGACGGCGACTGGAACACCCACGCCAACGGCCACCGAAACGCCGACCGGGACCCCGACGTTCACCGCCACACCGACGACGACATCCACGCCCACCCTCACCGCCACTGCCACCCTCACGCCGACGCACACGCCCACGGCGACCAGCATCCCGACAAGCACACCCACGGCGACTGCAACCGGGACGGCCACCCCCACTCCAACGGAGACGGCCACTTCTACAGCCACGTCTACCCCGACCGAAACGGCTACCCCTACGGCCACGCCTACCACGACGGAGACACCTACCTCCGCAGCCACGCCTACGGTGACATCCACCGAGACGGAAGCGCCAGTGCCGACGGTTGAAAGTACGCCCACAAACACCTTGACACCGATGGACACCCCCGTACCACCGACACTGTCGCCCGTCCCCACCCTGGGTCCCACAGTGCCCTGATGAGGAGGGGGAGTGAGAAAACTCTTCCGTCACTTTGCCAGTCTGACCCACCGCCAACGCCTTTTTTGTGGTTTCATGGCGGTCATTTTTCTCGCTGTATCCATATTGTATTGTTTGGGTTGGGCCAGCCTGTATCTACGCCAGCGCCTGGAACAAAACGGTTGGCTTTCCACCGAGGGCCCTGTGCCCCCATTGGTACTGAACACGCCAACCCCTCAACCAACAGTGACAGCCAGCGGCACCCCGGTGTACCCGGTAAAGCTCACGCCGACCCTGGCCCCACCTGGCAGGTGAAGACCGATGGCGAGTCAGGATTTGCCCATTGACCTGCGGGAACAACTGCGGCGGCTGAGCGTGCAACGGGGCATAGCCGCCGTCAAACCGCCCAGTCTCCGCCGACACGGCCCGGCCATTGAGGAACTGGTGGTTGGCGAGTTGGCCGACACCGAGCATGGCCCCTGCTTTGTTTCTGAGACGAGTTATCCGCTACACCATCGGCACGGTTTATTACCCCTGAGTGCTCTCCGAAAGCACGATCCGCAAACAGTGGCCCTTCTGGCGCGGGATAACACCACGTCCGGCGTGGACCCGTGCCGCGCGGCGTTTATTGACACCGAGACTACCGGCCTGTCCGGTGGGACGGGGACTTATGCCTTTCTGGTCGGCGTCGGCTATTACGCGGATGACGAGCTTCGCGTGCGGCAATTCTTCATGCGCGATGTGGTCGAGGAACAAGCCCTGCTCCATCTAAGTAAGTAGCAGAAAATTCCTTTGCTTTTTCAGGTTGCTACTCCGGCCCAAA
>JANLFX010000057.1 GCA_024653325.1 Anaerolineae bacterium | reverse complement strand
CGGGGTGGGGATGGGTGAGGTAGTCACCACACGGCAAATCTAACAATGTCGAGGTGCTCAAGAAGGCTTTTTGCTGAGAACTGATTTCCCCGGCTATGCCACTGCAAAGGACGTCAGTATAGCCTTTGATGGGCGTGAGAGGGGTACGCAGTTCGTGGGATACGGTGGAGACGAATTCACACTTGGCCTGTTCAGTCTGGACTTCCTTGGTCACGTCGCGGTTGATGAACACCGTATTACCTCGTTGGCTTTACAGCGGAACCGTTCTGTGCCTGATCCGGCTTAAGAGGAGAAATTCATCTCGTTGACCAACAATTGCCCTAATTCCTCGTCCAGGTTAGTAGCTGGCAATGGGTCAGTGGCTTGGGCCTCTTGCCGTTCTCCCTCGTGCAACAGGAGCTTAAAGCGTGCTTCCTCACCTATGAGCCTGTAATTGATAGACAACCATATTGTCATGGCCCATTTTCACTGTCCATTGACAGTTGGTGCGGTATACTGGCACCAGATATGGATTCTGAACCATGTGTGGATACCATGAAGGAAAAGTGACCAGATACTTTGCTCCGCGTTCTTGGATGAAATCGAGCAGACGAGACTCATCGCGGATGAAGGGGATGATCTCAGGGGTGACCAGGCCGGCCAGGTCAAGCAAAGGACGCTCGGAAAAATAACCTATGGCCCCGATGTCGTGAGCAGCGATCACAGCATCTGATGGGGTGTTGGCTGCCAGCCAGCGGGCGACGTTCACCATTTCACCCTCGATGAAACCTACGTCGCAGGCATAGGCCTGCCCACCGACGAAGACAAAAGCCAACAGGAGCACCCCCGTCGTGGCAATCAACACCCGGCTGGCGAGACGCACCAAAACCTGAGGTGATAATGGGCGCAGGATATCCGCCGTTCCTTCTACTCCATAGATGATAAATATCGGGATGATGGGCATCACGTAGCGCCCGTGTTGATAATCTACCGGCAGGCGCAAAGCGTAGATCACCAGCAGACTCGCCCACCAGATAATAAGCAAGAAGGGGGCAAACAATTTATGGGGGGAGAGGTCATGCCGGCTGGTGACAACTTGCTTCACCATCCGCCCAACCGAGTAGACGAATCCCGGCAGGAGAAGGACTTGCGCGCCGATCAGGGTGGCTCTGGTCAGCCGCCACAGGCGACTCCAAAGCGACAGACTGGTCAGCAGGATACGATATTCACTCTGTTTGGCGTAAAAGGTGTTGGGAAACAATGTCCTGCTGACGAGCACGTTGTAAGTCAAGTAAGGAACCACCAAAAGGGATAGTCCGGAGAGCAGGGCCACCAGGTTCGCTGGACGCCAACGCCGCTCCTCATCGGGCAACAGGCTGACCATAGCGGCCAGCAGCAGCAAAACCGCTCCCTCCGGCCTGGTCAGAATCAGCAGGCCACCCAATAGACCTATCCAGAAGGGGTTGGCGCGCGTCAGGGCGCGTTCGATCAGCAAAAGAGAAAGGCAGGTGAAGAGCAGAATCTCCATGCCTGAAAAAGCCGCCCAGGCCAGATGCCATTCCAGTGCGCAGAAAATGGCTGCTGATAGGGCTACCCACTGTCGTTCAGGCCAGAGCACAGTGGTCAAGCGATGGGCGATAGTGGCGGATAAAACCAGACAGATGGCCCCCATCAGGTAGGCCCAAAGGCGCCCTTCTATGAATAGCAGATAACCGACAGCGAGCACTATTGTCCACAATGGTGAGGTAGATCCAGCACTGGCCTGACCCCGTACATAGGCAAATTGTCCCCAACGGGCCAGGTTGCGAGCGTAAGTCTGGTGGATCCAGGCATCATCCAGAGGAAAGCCGAGATAGCCAGCGTATGCTGTCTGGCCGAGATAGACTAAAGCCACCAGGAAGGCAGCAGTTATCAGGAAAGCGTGCAGCCATCGAGAATCGAGCATGGTCTTCCTCCATCAGTTGCCGGCACGGTTGGCGTAGTTTTCACAGAGTAATACGATATACTTTCACCGGACCGATGTAATCATCATTCAAGACAAACAGTAATTCCACCCCGGGATCCGATAATTCGCCCGTGTATAAGGCCGCCAACGGATCGGGGCGATTGTGGTCTAGAATCAAGATGCTGCCGCCGTACCGCCGGGCCACGGCTAGCAACGTTTCTACATCGCCGTTGGGAACGGTCAGGCAGGGCCGCTCACTGAAGTAGTAGAACGTGGGTGGGCTGTTGACCAACACCAGGGTTTCCGGCGGCACGTGTTCGTCCAGCCAGGTAATAAGCTGCGGATAAATCTGATCCCGTTCATTCCACGGAGGAACGCCTGGCTGCCCGCTCAATACCTGCTGGCCATAGAGGAAAGCGCTCAAAAACACTGCCAGCACAACGAGACCGGCACTGAATACCTGTCGGGCCTGAACTACGTCCCAGATGCGACGCAGACGGGCTATCCAACCGACCAGAACGTCCAGACCTTCCATCGCCACCGCGTAAAGAAATGGCAAGAAGGCCACGCTGGAGTGGAACCATCCGCCACGCCAACCGGGTTCGGTAAAAACCAGTGTCATTGCTGCGTAAAGTAACGGGGCGTAAATCAGTGCTGGCAGGAACTCCCATCGGTGGCGCAGTCTCCACGCACCAGCGGCAGCGAAGGGCAGGAGAAAGATCATTAAATCTTCGGCCCATAGTCGCTGGAAGTTGACCCACGCCGCGTGCAACTTGGCTTGCAGGATATGGCCCCAGCCCCAGGCCAGGTAAGTATGCCAGCTCAGTTCCTTGCCAAAACTGTATAAATCGTCGTAATTGGTCAGCCACAGAGTCTTGGCTCCAGCAGGAGATAATGGCGCGCCGATGGTCAGCAGGTTGCGGATGAACCAGGGGGTCATGACCAGTAAGTAGCAGGAAGCAGGGAGCAAGAGGCAAGAGGCAAGAGGCAGGGAGTGAGAAGGGGAAGGATGGGAGGTGGAAGGTTGGAAGCGCCACCTGGCAGCAAATATGGCGATGTAAACGGCGATCAGGAGTAAGAGGCCATCGGCGCGAGTCAGATGGGCCAGGCTGGCCAGGGCCCCAGCCAGGGCAAACCATCCCCTACGACCATCGCGCAGGCCCAGTCCGGCGGTGAGCAGGCACAACGAACCAAACACGGCGAAGGGGGCGAAGTTGTCGGTAGTCACCCAAAAGGGCATGTAGAAGCCACTGAACACAGCGAACAGCGCTGCGCAAACTGCATGCCGCCGGTTATGGGCGATCTGATAGCCGAGCGCATAGGCGATGAGGGGGAACAATGCCGACAGAATAATAGACGGCACCTGTGCCGCGCGGAAACTCTCGCCGCACAGCAGGAACGAAAGATAGGCCAGTACCGAGGAAAGCGGCATCCAGTACAGGTGACTGGGATGGGGAATGCCCGCCGGGTTGTCCAGGTAGTTCCAGATGAAAGGGTCATTGAACCCCAGGCCCCGGTACAGGCTGGTCGCGCCAACGTAATAGTAGTAGGCGTCCATGTAGCCGGGTATCCGCAGAGGCAAGGCGGTGAACACGCGCACTAATAAGGCGAGGATAAACAGCATTAGCAGAGCACGCAGGTTTCCTTGCTTGCCCGGCATTTCCCCCGATCCTTTCTTCAAGTAGGAGCGAAGCGGGCTGCGCCCCTACGCCATTATTCAGAGCTCCGGTAGCCGTGCGGATGGGTACGATGCCAATTCCAGGCTGTCTCCACAATGGTGCGCAATTCCGGGTAACGGGGTTCCCAACCCAGCTCGCGGCGGATTTTCTCCGAGCTGGCGATCAGGGTCGCCGGGTCACCGGGGCGGCGCGGCCCGACCACTGCTGGGATGGGATGTCCGGTCACCTCGCGGGCGGTCTCGATCACCTCTTTCACAGTAAACCCTTGCCCGTTACCCAGGTTGTACGTTCGGCTGCCCTGGTCCAGGGCGCGTAGGGCCAGGATGTGGGCCTGAGCCAGGTCCACCACGTGGATGTAATCGCGCACGCAGGTGCCATCGCGGGTGGGGTAGTCGTCGCCGAAAACGACTATGTTTTCGAGTTGGCCCAGGGCCACCATTAGCACGCGGGGGATAAGATGAAGCTCTGGCGTGTGATCCTCGCCCCGCGAGCCGTCAGGGAGTGCGCCAGCGGCGTTGAAATAGCGCAGTGCGGCGTAACGCAACCCGTAGATGCGATCCAGCCAGTGTAGTATGCGCTCCAGGATGAATTTGCTCTCGCCGTAAGGGCTGCCGGGGATGATACGCTCTTCCTCGTCAATAGGCATGCGTTCCGGCTGGTCGAACAAGTTAGCTGTGGATGAAAGTATGAAGCGCCGCACCCCGGCCCGGACCGCTGCCCGCAGCAGGTTGAGGCCATTGGTCACGTTATCGCCAATGTACTTGAAGGGCTGCTCCATTGACTCGCCGACCAGGGTGCAGGACGCAAAGTGCATCACGGCGTCAATTCGATGGGCAGCGAATAGTTCATCGAGGGCGGTACGATCGGCCAGGTCGCCCTGGACGAAGGTAGCACCGGGGTGCACTGCCTGGCGGTGGCCCATCGAGAGGTTGTCGAAAACCACCACTTGCTCACCGGATTCCACGAGTTCGGCGGTCACGATGCTGCCGATGTAGCCCGCCCCGCCGGTTACCAGAATTTTCATTGTACATGGCCTCCTTGTAAAGAGTTCAGGTGTTTATTTGTAACTACAGAGGCACGGAGTGGCTTGATGTTACTCTGTGGACTCCGTGTCTTTGTGGTAATGGATTAACAAACGGACAGGGAGCAGCTCACGCAAAGCCGCAAAGTTCGCAAAGATGCTGTAGTGAAAAATGCAGACCAGCAAACAGACAGGGAGCAGCGGCGCATCGCTGCTGCCCCCTGCCGATTTCAGAACTCAAACTAATCGTCCGGGCTGGTGCCACCCGTTTCGGGGAGCACCGGCGGGCTTTCCTGGCCCACTGTGATGGTCACTGCTTCGCTTTGCGCGGCCAACCCCTCGCTGGAGATGAACGTCACCCGATTAAGCAATGCTGTGCCGTCTGGCAAGCCTTCCGCCACGCGGACCGTGATGGTCATCGCTACCTCATCGCCAGGGACAAAGTTCCCGATGTCAACGGTGACCAGGCTGCCCCAGGTCTCCACCCTACCCCGGCTCGTTTCCACGCTGACCACACCTAGGCCCTCAGGCAGGAGATCGGTGAGCAGCACGCCGGAAAGCGGCGCTGCTTCCACCTCGTGCCTGACATGAATCCGGTAGACAACAGTATCGCCTGACAGTGCCGTAGCCCGGTCCACGGTGAGCACCGGTACGGGCGCCAGAGACGGGGTCTCCCCAGCGACGTAGAAGCCCAGGTTGACCGTCAGGTTGGATGCGTAACCCAGGCGCACGGCCACATCCGCGGTCAGCGGCAGGAAACCATCAGGCAGGGCCAGATTCAGCAGGGCCACACCCTGTCCCAGACCCCCGAAAGCGTACCTGCCTGATTCATCGGTAGTTGTCTGGGCGTTCCAACCTAGGCCGCGCAGTTGGACCGGGATCTGGCTGGCCGGGTTCCGTTCCCACTTCCACACTTGGCCATGCACGCCAAAGGTGCTGCCGGGGGAGCCTTCCGAGCCTTCTGGGGTAGGGCGCTCCGGAGGCTCTGGCGGCACGGGTGTAGGTCGAGGTGGCAGGGATGGCACCGGCGTGGGCCGTGGTGGAGGTGGCGAGGCAGGCGGGGTCACCGTCGGGCGAGGTGGCGGCGGTGTGTACTGGGCGGCCGGCGCTGCCTGGGACAATAGATACGCCGGCAACAGTGCAGCCACCACGGCAATGATGCCCAGGGCAACCCCAAAAGATAGCTTACTCATGCTCTTTACCCCTTAGTTCGACGACGCTATAACCCGACGGTGATGGGGGCGGTGAACAGCCCCTATCCACGAGAAGAGCGAAGGTGCACGTAACCGGCTACGGCAGCCAGCCCTCCGGCCAGAAGTACCAAGACCGTTGGTTCTGGTATCACTTCGCCCGGCAGTCCACCGGTATCCGGTGTAGGTCGTTCCTCGGGCGGTGGTGGCTTGGTCGGCTGGGGCGGCGGGCGGGTAGGCGTGGCTTCCTGGACAACTTCCGGTTGGCCGGCTGTGGACAGGACAGGCTGAAACGCCAGCCAGATCAACATGACGGCGAGTAATAGTCCGAGATAGATCAACAGCTTTTTCATCCCGCACCCTCCTTGATTTACTGACTGTCTAAACACTTCATGATCTCAAATCTTGACAAACGAGTCAAGTTTTTACCGCAGAGGCCGCCGAGCACGCAGAGGTAGAGTCAAAAACTCTGCGCGCTCTGCGCCTGCTCTGAGTGCAATCGAAAGGCACTCGACGGTGAGATAGTCTGGTCAGTTTGATGATGAAGCGTCGTTAGCAGTAGGGGTGCAGCGCTCCTTATGGGAGTGCATCCGTGCGCTTATGTCTTATTGTATCACAAAACAGACAGTTTATCAATATACAATTGGACATTGGCGTTTTTGTTCGTAGTGAAGGCTTCAGCCGTTCAAGAGAGCGAAAAGCGGCTGAAGCCGCTACTACTTGCGAAGATACCGTTTCCTGAATTAAAGATACACTACCCATCTGGCCGCACTTGACTAAAAGACGAAACTGGTATATTCTTAAAAATGTTTGGGGGTGGTTGAGTCCCGGTGGGCTCCACGGTCTTCAAAACCGCTTGAGGGGTGCTGCAGAGGCGACCCTGGTGGGTTCGACTCCCATCCACTCCCGCCTGTCATGTCAGGCCCGATCTTTCTCCAGGTCGGGCTCGTTTTTTTCTCACCACCAAAAGCGCGGAGACGGGTTTCAAGAAATCTCCATGTCACCTGACTTGACATTATCGCTAATATGTGCTATACTGCTTCTATAACAATGACATTACTTGTAATGTCATAACAAAATTTCAAAATATAAGGGGGTACACATGAGCGAGACGGCAATCAACGAAGAGCGTCTGGCTGAGGAGCCAGGACGCAAGAGCGCTACAGGCCCTAAGAAGAGCAAAGACGTGGTTTCTATAGCCTCGGATGTGGCGGCAAAGATAACAGAGGCTCTGGATCAGGCTTTATCCGGCCGGGCCAACGTACTGATGATCCGGGTCAACGACGAGACGCTGAGACACCTGGACATGCTGGTTGAGGCAGACATTTGCAAGAGTCGCTCACAGAGCGCCGCTTTTCTCATTGCCGAGGGGATCAAGGCCAACCAACCTCTGTTCCAGCAGATCAGCGTGGTCACTGAACAGATTGCCGCCTTGCGCGGCCAGCTCCGTGAGATGGTGCACGCCAGTGCTTCTACTGAGGATGATTCTTGAACCGGACAAGGAGCTCCTTTGCCAGAACTTCCCGAAGTCGAAACCATTGCCCGTAAGCTGCGCAAGCCCCTGGTCGGGCGCACGATAACAGCCGTAGAAATTTGCTGGCCCCGGACTATCGCCGCGCCCTCGCCCACCGAATTCGAACGGCAAATCGTCGGCCAAACGGTACAGGCTGTGGGCCGGCGGGGTAAGTTCCTGGTGCTACAGCTTTCTGAGGGGGCAACGCTGCTGGTACACCTGCGGATGGCCGGGCAATTGTTGCTGAAATCAAGTGTCTCGCCGCCGGGAAAACACGTGCGGGTGGTCTTCACCCTGGACGATGGGTCCACGCTGCGTTTCCGGGATCAGCGCAAATTCGGGCGTATGTGGCTGGTGGACGATCCCCAGGTTGTGTTGGGCAAGCTGGGGCCAGAGCCGCTGGCGGACGATTTTACCCCGCAGGTCCTGGCCCGTCTGATTGGGCGTCGCTCCGGAATGCTCAAGCCTCTGCTGCTCAATCAGAGCTTTCTGGCTGGCCTGGGCAACATCTACGCCGACGAGGTGCTGTTCCGGGCCGGTTTGCATCCCCGGCGCAAGGCTGATTCTCTGAACGAGACCGAGGTCACCCAACTTTATCACGCCATCCGTCAGGTTTTAGAGGAGGCCATCACTGGACAGGGGACCACTTTCGACGGCGTTTATCAGCAGGTGAACGGGTCCAGTGGGGCTTTCCAGGATAGCCTGCAGGTATATAGGCGGGCCGGGAAACCGTGTCCGAGGTGTGGAACGCCAATCGAGCGCACCACTGTGGGCGGGCGGGGCACGCATTTTTGTCCTCACTGTCAACCGGTCCCATGATCATCCGGCACATAGCAGAGCGGCTTCTGCCGGGAATGGAGCCACGGTCGGGTTCACAATTGGTTTTGGACATTGGCGCTTTGGTTCGTAGCGACGGCTTCAACCGTCCAAGAAAGCGAAAAGCGGCTGAAGCCGCTACTACGCCCACATCTTGTGCTCTCCCCCTCGCTAATCCCAAGATGTGGACGCCTCGAATTCGCCAGACTTCAGATTGGTCCTCAACTCCTATGGACTTTACAGGTCACATCTGGTATAATAGAAGTAACCAGCCCCTGGAGGTGACCGTTACCTCACGCTAGTAAAAACCACTTGTGAGAGAGAATTATGGAAATCTTCACCCAGATGGACCTGACTTTGTTGGCAGTGATCATCGTCCTGCTTGTGCTGGCCGCCGTAGTTATAGGAGCCGGTACGTTGACCTATGCGCTTCAGGCATGGCGCAGCAAGCGTGAATCCAGGGCTGCCTCGCCTGGGCGTGGTCAGCGGGAGGAATCGCAACATCTGGCCACAGAAACCGCTTCCGCAACCCCGGCTCAAGAAAGGACAGTTCTGCGGTCAGAGGATGAGATGCCTGCTCGCCCCGGTGAGGTTATGCGTGTCCTACGCGATGAGTCTTCGGGAGCTCTGGTCGTCGAGGTTGAAGGCCAGCGTTACCGGCGTTTGACGGAAATCCGCGATGGGCGAGTGGGCCGACGCGTGCTCTGGGCCATTGCCGATCTGTTGCGCTTTGCCGAGGAGGTCCCCCTGGAGACCGTCGCCCGCACCATGTCAGCAGCCGCCACACCGTCCCCTGCTCCCCAACCTGAGGTTGCACCCATCGCGCCGCCAACACCTGCATCCGAAGTCTCGGTCAAAGCCCCGCCCGAGGTGGAAGAGGAATTCCTCAGGCGGCTGAAGGAAGGGGAGCTGGCAGCGGAAGAGAGGGAGCCGTCCAAACCGGCCGGGGGCGGCTTCCGGCGGCGCAAAGCGGCGAAACCTTCTTCAAAACCGGCCGCGCCCCGCACTTTTGTGGATGAGATCGAGGATATCCTGCAGGAGTTCATCCGCGAGTCGGTGGTGCCGGTGGATAAGCCGGCGCACGTCCATACCGGGCCCGACGGCGCACTCGAGATCGATGTGGACGGACGGATTTACGAGCGTCCCGACGACGTTCCCGATCCCATAGTTCGCGGGCTGATCAAGGCCGCTGTGGAAGAGTGGGAGCGGCGCTAGAATGGTCACCCTCCCGCAGGCTGCGAGCCTGCGGGAGGGTCACATCGAGCAGGAAAGTGCGACGCACCCGGGAGGTGCGTCGCGCTCTGTATCCTCCCGCAGAGCTCGCCCTATGAAGTAAAGGGTTAGTTAACCTGAGAGAGGGTTGCTATCCTGAACCGACCATCCTCTTCATGGAGCACCCCGGCGGCCATGCGAGGGTCGTGATCGAACAAGAGAATCGCCTCCGTCTCCAATGCCCAATCACGCACGCGACGCTTGGTTTCGATGGTCTCCAATGGCTCCACGTCGTAAGCAGGCACCCAGGCCAGGCGTTCGAAGTGTACCGCCCACGGGGCCAAATCCCCCAGGCAAATGGCCACCTGCCCCTCGCTTTCGATGACCACGCACTGGTGTGCGCGGGTATGCCCTCGCGTCACCAAGCAACGCACCTCCGGCGTGACCCGCGTGTCCCCATAGAGTAGCCGCAATTGTCCGCTTACCTCTAGCGGGCGAAAGTTTTCGGCCAGATAAGTAGCGCGGGTGCGCTCATTGGGGAAGAGGGCATCGGCGTACTCCAACCGCTGCACCCAGTATTCGGCCTTGGGAAAAGTAGCGACGATCTGATCCCCCTGCCGCCGGGTGTTGCCCCCGCAATGATCGGCGTGCAGGTGAGTGTTGATCACGATGTCCACGTCTTCCGGTGACACCCCTATGGCCGCCAAGCTGACCAGCAGACGGTCTTCTTCCTCAATAGCGAAATTGTGTTTGAATTTGTCGTCCAGCTTGGTGCCATGGCCGGTGTCTACCAGGATGCGCTGGCCGCCGGATTCAATCAGCCAGCCGTTGAACACCATGTCCACCCGGTTAAACTCGTCCGCCTTGGCAACTTTCTCCCACAGCACTTTAGGCACCAATCCAAAATGGCTTCCACCGTCGGCGCGGAAGCTTTCACCAAGCACGTGATACACCCTCACGTTACCGATTTGAATTTGCATGGTCTGTGTTCTATCCCCTGTTTGCTCGTTACTCGTTACCCATTACCCGTTGCGCCCTGACTACCAACCGCTCCCAATTGCGATCCACTTCGGCCTGGATGGCAGCGATGGCCTCCTCGCTCAGGTGGCGGAAACGGCCTTGAAGCCGCAGGTATTCTTTTACCGGCACGCCGCCATCCTTGGGCCACACGTTGATGGTCACCTTGTCCCCGTGCTCGATCTCGTACAGGGGAAAGACTTTGCTTTGCACCGCCAGCCGGGTAAGCTTGATGCTATCGCTGGCTTCGGACTTCCAGCCTGGCGGGCAAGGGGATAGTACGTGGATAAATTTAGACCCGCGGATGCCCTTGGCCTTCCGAAACTTGGCGATCATGTCCTCGGGGTAGGCAATCGTGGCCGTGGCGGCATAGGGAATGCGATGAGCGGCCATGATGGCCACGATGTCCTTCTTAGGTTCTTCTTTAGGATGTTCCACCGGCGTGGTGGTCGTCCAGGCCATCCAGGGTGTGGCTGACGAGCGCTGGATACCGGTGTTCATGTATGCCTCGTTGTCGTAGCAAACGTAGATAAAATCCTCGTTGCGTTCCACCGCTCCTGACAGGGCCTGCAAACCGATGTCGAAAGTACCGCCGTCGCCGGCCCAGGCCATCACCGTGATGTCCTTCTTACCCAGTACATCCAACGCAGCACTGATGCCCGAGGACACAGCACCCGCCGTCTCAAAAGCGGTATGGAAAATGGGCACGGTGAGCGATGAGTACGGAAATGGCCCGGCGATGATAGACCAACAGCACGCCGGAATAACGGTTATCGTGTTGGACCCCAGGGCCTTGAGAGCGTAACGCATTGCCAGCGTAGCCCCGCACCCAGGACACGAAACACTGCCCGAGTAGGTTAGCTCTTCTTCAGGTATCTCGTAGTTCCGGGCGTAAGTCTTTGGTTCACGCATGTTTGCGCTCCTTCTTTTGGTTCAAGGTTTCAGGTGGCAAGGACGGCATCCGAACCTTGAACCTGAAACTTTGAACTTGAAACTCTATATTTTGACTCCAACCCAGGTGAACTCCTCCGTGGGGGCGTCGTGGGTGACGGTATAGTCCACGATCTCGCGGATGGTTTCCGGCACGATGTCCCGCCCTCCCAGTCCGGCCACGAAATCGAACACCGGTGGGCGCTTATCTGCGTGGTACAATGCCGCGCGCACTTCTTGCGCGAACACTCCACTGTCTCCAAAGGAGATGTTGCGATCAATGACGGCCACTTTCCGCACCCCGGCCAACATCTCCCGAATTATCTGGTGGGGGAACGGTCGGAACAAGCGAACTTTGAGCAACCCGATTTTCACCCCTTCCTCGCGCAACGCATCCACCACCTCCCGCGAAGTGCCGGTGACCGTCCCCGAAGTGACCAGGGCGAGTTCGGCGTCGTCCAGGCGGTACGGCTCCACCAACCCCCAACTGCGCCCAAACCGTTCGCCCCATTCGCGATCCACCTCCTCGGCCACGCTCAACGCCTGTTCCATTGCTTTCTGCATTTTGTAACGCAGTTCCATGTATTCGCCGGGCAGGACCAGAGCACCGAACGCTCGTGGGTCTTCCGGGTCCAGTTTGAGTGGGGGACGATAGGGCGGCAGGAAAGCATCCACCTCTGCCTGTTCAGGAATGTCCACCGCTTCGGAGGTGTGAGAAAGGACGAAAGCATCAAGGACGATCATCGCCGGCAAGAAAACCTTCTCTGCGATTTTGAAAGCCTGGATGGTGGTGTCCAACACCTCCTGGTTGGTCTCACAGTAGAATTGTATCCAGCCAGTGTCGCGCTGCGAGAGCGTATCGTTCTGTTCGGTCCAGATGCTCCAGCCCGGGGCGATGGCGCGGTTGACCACGCCCATCACGATAGGCAGACGTGCGCCAGCCGCCCAGTGCACGACCTCGTGCATGAGCAGAAGGCCCTGGCCTGAAGTGGCGGTAAAGGCCCGCGCGCCGACAGCCGAGGCCCCGATGCAGGCGGCCATAGCCGAGTGCTCGCTTTCCACCTTGATGAAGCGAGCATCCATCTCCCCATTGGCGCAGAAGCTGGCCAGCTTCTCGATGATTGATGTTTGGGGGGTGATAGGATAGGCGGCGATGACTTGCGCCCGTGCCAGCTTGGCCCCCCAGGATACGGCATAATTGCCGGTGACAACTTTCCTCATCATAGCCTCCTGGTCAAATCCCAATGAACCAATTTGGTCATTGAATCATTGATCATTGAATTTAATTTCTTCCGCAAACAGGATGGCGCGCCGTGGGCACTCACTGACGCAGATGCCGCAGCCCTTGCAGTAGTCATAGTTGAAGACAAAAGGCTCGTCGTCGCTGGGTCCCCGCAACACGGCCACGTCTGGACAGAAAATCAGGCAGTTATCGCACTCGTTGCAAGTTCCGCAGGAAAAGCAACGCCGTGCTTCGGCCAGGGCCACGTCCTCGCCATAGCCCAGGTTGACCTCCTGAAAGGTAGTTACCCGCTGCGCCGCGGGACGTTGATCCTGGGGCGGGCGTGGTATCTCCTCGAAATAAGCGGTATTCAGGTCCTCGAAGCGCACCACATTTGGATCATGGGGGCGGGGTGCAACCTGCACGTTCTGCGCCAGGTCGGGGAAAGGGCGCTCGACACCGCGCAGGAAGCTATCAATAGCCAGCGCGGCCCGCTTGCCGGAGCCCACCGCCGCTGTCACTGTGCCGAAACCGGTGGCTGCATCCCCCCCGGCGAAGATGGGCAGACGGGTGGTGGCTGTTTTCTCATCGGTGATGATTCGCCCGCGCTCCGTTTGTACCTCCGCGCTGAGGAAGGTCAGGTCAGCGACCTGGCCCAGGGCGGGGATCACAGTGTCAAACTCGAGTTCATACTCAGAGCCGGCTACGGGCACGGGACGACGTCGCCCACTGGCGTCAGGTGCGCCCAGTTCGATCCTGGTCAGCCGCAAGCCGCGCACGCGACCATTCGCGGTGAGCACGGCCACCGGTGCGCGCAAGAACTCGATTTTCACGCCCTCATCCAGCGTCTCGTGCACTTCCTCGTCAATGGCCGGCATCTCGGCCCGCGAGCGACGGTAAAGAATAGTCACGTCTGCGCCCAGGCGGCGCGCTGTGCGGGCCGCGTCCATGGCAGTATTTCCGCCGCCGATGACCGCCACCTTCTTGCCCAGGTCCACTTTTTGCCCGCGTTCCACCCGCGCCAGAAAGTCAATACCATGCAGCACGCCCACAGCGTCTTCGCCGGGCACGTCCAGTCTGCGGCTGACGCTCTGCCCTATAGCCAGGAACACCGCCGCGTAGCCCTGCAAGTCCTTCAGGGCCAGGTCCACGCCCAGGCGCATCCCGGTTTTCACCTCCACGCCCAGGGCGATAATGGCCGCGATTTCGCGCTCCAGCACCTCTTTGGGCAGGCGGTATTCCGGTATCAGGCGCATCATGCCACCGGGCTTCTCGCCAGCCTCGAAGACCGTGACCTGATAACCCATACGCCGCAGGTGGTAGGCACAGGATAAACCGGCGGGTCCGGCGCCGATCACGGCAATTTGCTCCTCCCGCTGCGGAACGTTGGTCGTCGGCAGGCTCAGATGGTGCGCGGCGGCGTAATCGGCCAGGAATCGCTCCTGACAGTGAATGGCTATAGCTCCGCCCAGATATTCGCGGTTGCACTCACTCTCACAGGGGTGAGGACACACGCGACCGCACACGCCGGGGAATGGATTTTCGCGGACGAGGGTCTCCCAGGCTTCGGCGTAGCGGCCCTGAGCGGTCAGTTGCAGGTGCATCACAATATCCTCACCGGCGGGACAGGCCGCGTTACACGGGGGGGTTTGGTTCTTGTAGAGGGGTCGCATATATCGCCACGAGCCCGTCTTGTTATACAGCGTACTGGCCACCGAGGCAGGCATCATGGGCATCTCGGCTTCGCTGGTAAAAACGATAACTCTGGCTTCGGTTTCTTTCTTCATTGTCCGTCCCCTATTACCTGTTCGTATGCTTCTTTGACCGCTGCGACGTTGCCTTCCGGGTTGATGGGCACCGCAGCGCGCACGGCGTTACACAGCGTCTCCAGGCTGACGATACCTGTCAACCGGGCAAAGGCCCCCAGGATGGCAGTATTGATGATGGGCGCGTTGCGCGGCCCCAGGTGATACTTGACGGCGATGGCATTGGCGTCCACCGTGGCCACGCGATAGCGGTCCGGGAAAGTGAAAGTATGGGGTGGTTTGGCGCTGTTGATCAGAATCCAGGCCCCGTCTTTGAGCCCGGCGGTGACATCCACTACCTCTAAAAGGGTGGGATCAAGGACCATGATATGGTCGGGGGTGTAAATCTGGGTGCGGATGCGAATGGGCTTGTCGTTGATGCGGGTGAAGGCGGTCACCGGGGCGCCGCGTCGCTCCACTCCGAAGGCTGGAAAGGATTGCACGTACTTGCCTTCTTGAAAAACAGCGTCGGCCAGGACTTCAGAGGCAATAACCGCGCCCTGTCCGCCCCGGCCGTGAATGCGAATTTCAATCATGAATTGTCCTCCTTCCTCGCCATTGAAGAAACCATTATGGGTTTGAACCTCCTTGTTCATGACGTTGACGACCTACAAGTCTAGCCAGTTCTCCACCCTCAATCCCCCTACCAGTTTGAAATGATGGTCAGCAGTCAGGACGGTCAGACCACGTACGCGAGCTACGGCAGCGATCTGAGCGTCTATTGGGGGGATAGGGCATCCAGTCGCTTTTTGCTCGGCCAGGATACGACCGAACTCTTCAGCCGCAATTTGATCGTATGGCCAGACAGGCACACGCTCTAGCAGGTAAACAATCCGTCGTAAATTGATCTCTCGTCGCTGACTGGCATAGGCAGCGTAATAAAGCTCACCAAGCACTGTTATTGAAATGCCGAACTCTACACCCTGTTTGTGCAGAGAGGCAACTCGTTGAGTCAGAAAGGCATTCCCATCCAACAATTTGCTGGCATGATTCGTGTCCAACAGGTAACTAATGGCCATTACTTTGCTACCCCCGGCTCAGTCTCAAGTTCTATATTCCTAGCTCTCTCAATGTCGGCCAAGATCTTATCTAACTCGCCGGGTTCAAATTCCCAGATCCCTGCGCATTCCAATAGAGCTTCTGGTGATCCTCGTGGAGGGCGACTTGGGGATGATATCTTGCTTTTCAAGAACCCAATAAAGTCCAATACCTCTTGGATGCGTTCAATCGGTAGACTGCGTACCTCCAACTCCACCTGTTCGATCAACTGTGCAGCCTCGACTGACATCTCTACCTCCTTCTACGTCACCAACACCCCCAGCGCCAGCGAGACGAACTTGGTCTCCGCCGGGTCTGCACGGGAGGGAAGGCATAGCCATGTACCCATCCCAACCCCGTTACGATGGCTCAGGAATGCCCAGTTGTTTGCAGATCCTGGCCGCGGTGTACTTGGGAATCTCCCGGTGGCGCGGTATCGAGGTGCGACGACCTGTAGCTGGATTCTCCCAAATCGAATGCTCCGCGCCTTCACGTGCAAGCCGGCACCCATGCTGGCGCAAGTGCCGTAACAAGTCACGACGTTTCATGCAACCGCACCTTGTGGCACAAGCGCAACACGGGACGCTGCTGTTAGCAACAGGTGAATCGGTTCTTCTACGTCGGCGTCAGGGTCACTTATCGCCGGATCCGGGCGGGGCAAGGGTTCACCATGCATCAAGTGAGTCTCCGCCATGTCCACCAATGCACTGGCCAGCATCCGCCGCGCCTCTTCGAGAGTCTCACCAAAGCTGATGACCCCCGGAAAATCCAGCACCTCAGCATGGACGCCCTCGTCCAGATATTTGTACATGGCTTTATAGGTTAGCATCTCCAAACCTTACATTTTTTAACAAACAACAGTGCTCCTCATGTGTCATGGTCTCCTGACCCCGACACCTACCTGACTGACCTGCGGTTGTGCGCCTGGCGGGGTCAGGAGACCCTCGCCAAGCGTGGAAAAAACCTTACGCTACCAACACCCCCAATGCCAGCGAGACGAACTTGGTCTCCGCCGGGTCGGTGCGGGAAGGCATGACCAGGGGACATTTGCCGCCGACTATGACGCTGGCCATCTTGGCCCGTGCGAAGCAGACCAGCGTCCTG
This sequence comes from Anaerolineae bacterium, assembly GCA_024653325.1. Taxonomy (GTDB): domain Bacteria; phylum Chloroflexota; class Anaerolineae; order JACIWR01; family JACIWR01; genus JACIWR01. The sequence goes on along the minus strand of JANLFX010000057.1, from coordinate 6,949 downwards.
GCCAGCAGGTTGCCGGCCTCCATATCCGGAGCGATAAGAATGTCAGCCCGCCCGGCTACCGGGCTGCGAATGCCCTTAATGGCTGCCGACTCCGGCGAGATGGCGTTGTCGAATCCCAGCGGGCCATCCACAATGCCGCCCTTGATCTGGCCCCGCTCCGCCATTTTGGACAGGTCGGCGGCGTCCCGGCTGAGGGGGACTTTGGGGTTCACCGTTTCTGCGGCAGCCAATATGGCCACCTTGGGCTCCGTGATGCCCAGCCGGTGAGCCACGTCAATGGCGTTCTGAACAATAGCTACCCGTTCCTCCAAACCGGGGGAGACGACGAGAGCGATGTCGCTGATCAGGAGCAGTCGCCCGAAATCGGGTATCTCGAACACGCTGACGTCAGTGAGCAGCTTGCCCACACGCAGGCCACGTTCTCGATCCAATGCGGCTTCGATCAGATATCGCGGGTGGGCCAGGCCGTTCATGGCCAGGCCAGCCTGCCCAGCGTTAACCATTTCAACGGCACGCCAGGCAGCCTGACCAGGGTCGGGTTCGGCTATGATGTCGAATCCGTTCAGGGTCAACCTCTGCTCACTGGCGACCTCCTCCAGTCGCGCCGGATCACACAATAAAATACACTCAGCCAATCCCTGATTTCGGGCCTGGTGCGCTGCCTGCAAGGTGGCAGCCTCGTGGGCGGCGACAATCGCCACCCGGCGCGGTCCTTTGTTCTGTGCTGCCTGAACCAATTCGGAGAAAGTGCGAATCATAATTCTACTCCCAGAAACGCCATCGAAAGCGGGAGGGCGTCTCCAGCCCCAACGCCCGGGTCAAACGTTTCTCCAGCCGGGCCTTTTCTCGTGCGGGCAGAAAAGCCGCCTGGATGCCTTTCAAAATAATGTTCTTTAGCTCGATCATTGTCAATCCAATGTGTTGGATAGCCACCACATATTCATCGGTCAGGGTGGTGTTAGACACGCTGGGATCATCGGTGTTCAGGGTGACGTGCACTCCCAGACGATATAAATCCCGCAAAGGATGCATGCCCAGACTGCTCACCACCCCGGTCTGTAAATTGCTGGTGGGGCACACTTCCAGGGCGATGTCACGTTTCAAGACGAGTTGTAGCACATCTGAGTTCTCAATGGTGCGCACACCATGTCCGATGCGATCGGCTTCCAGCAAGGTGATTGCTTCGTGCACCCGTTCGGGGCCCATGGCTTCGCCGGCATGGACGGTGATGCCCAAGCCCTCGGCTTTGGCCCGGTGGAACAGTTTGGCAAAGGGCTTGCCAGGGTAGCGTACTTCGTCACCGGCCAGGTCCAGCCCTACTATGCCCTGGCGACGATAAGCGATGGCCACCTCGGTCACGTGCTCGGCTACCTCGTGGCCAAAATCGCGCAAGATGCTGACGATCAGGCCAACGGTAATTTGATAGTCTTGCTGAGCGCGGTGGACGGCCTGGATCACCCATTCAGTCACCTCATCCAGCGAGAAGTCCTGGGCCATGGCCAGGCTGGCCGGGCTGAAGCGTAATTCCAGGTACTGAACGTTGTCCTTGGCCGCGTCGGCTACGGCCTCATAGGCTACGCGCTCTACTGCCTCGCGGCAGGAATAGAAGCGACGCAGCAGTTTGAACTTTTCCAGGAAGTGGTGGAAGTCGTAAGGATCGCTTTCCACCATCTGTACCAGGGGGCGCAGTTCCTCGATGTCGTAGCTGGGCAGGTCCACGCCGTGTTCGTAGGCCACCTCGGCCAGCGTCTCCAGACGCAAAGAACCTTCCAGGTGGCGATGGAGATCCACTTTGGGCATGGCCTGCAGAACTTCACGCAGACTGACGGTGCGGAATTGGTTGGGCTGTTCTGAGTTCGCCTTGTGCATCATTTTGATGCCAGCAACACTCCTAGAGCCATAGAGACCAGCTTAGTTTCGTGGGGGTCCGAGCGCGAGGCAACAACCAGAGGCGCGCGCCCACCGACCACTATGCCAGCCATGCGACCGTGAGCAAAGTAAGTTATGGCTTTGGCCAATAAGTTGCCTGCCTCGATGTCTGGGGTGATGAGAATGTCTGCGTGTCCCGCCACTTCGCTCTTGATCCCTTTGACGGATGCCGATTCTGGTGAGATAGCATTATCGAGAGCCAATGGACCGTCCACAATCCCGCCGCTGATCTGACCTCTGTCAGCCATTTTCGCCAGGTTGGCTGCGTCCATTGTGGTCGGGATTTTGGGGTGCACCATTTCGGTAGCAGCCAGGATGGCCACTTTAGGTTGTTCTATACCCAGGGACTGGGCGACGAATATGGCATTGCGCACCAATTCCACTTTCATCTCCATGTCCGGGGCCACTACTACGCCTGCGTCGCTGACGAAGATGAGACGGTCGAAACCGGGGATTTCGAATACACCCACATGGGTGAGCAAACCTGCGCTACGGATGCCGTATTGCTTATCCAGGGCCGCGCGCAGGAAATCGGCGGTTTCTACTTTCCCCTTCATTGCAATCTGGGCGTGTCCCAGACCTACCAACTCCATCACTTTGCGCGCCGCCAATCTGGGGTCTGGTTCATGCACCAGCATCATGCGTTTGATTTCAACATCGCTTTGCTCGGCGATGCTGGTGATAGCCTGACGATCGCCGACCAGGACACAATCAGCGATGCCCAATTCCTCGGCATCGCGGGCGGCTAACAATATCTCTTGTTCATGCGCGGCGGCAATGGCCACGGTCAGAGGGCCTTTTTCCCGCGCGGCTTGCATTAGTTCTTCGAAGGTTCTGATGGCCATGAATACTCCTTACTGCTCATTACTTGTTACTCGTTGCTGGTTGCTGGTAGCTGGTTTGGGCAGGGCAAAGAAGAAAGTACTGCCGCGTCCCAGGGTGCTTTCTGCCCACACGCGGCCTCCGTGAGCCTCGACGATGCGCTTGACGATGGCCAATCCCAAACCTGTACCTCCAAAGCGCCGGGTGGTAGACCCGTCCACCTGATAGAATCGCTCGAATATCTTTTCCAGTTCACTTTCGGGAATGCCGATGCCGGTATCGGAAATGGAGGCTTGCACTACGTCTCCGGCATCCCAGACGCGGATGATCACCTCTCCTCCGTCCGGGCTGAATTTGATGGCATTCCCCAGGATATTATCGAAGACCTGATTCAGTCGGTCCCGGTCGCCTGAGATAAGGGGCAGCTCGGCGGAAATCTCGGCTTTGAGTTCGATCCCCGCCTGCCGCGCTGTCAGTTCGGCTCCCTTCATGGACATCTGGGCTATCTCGCCCAGGTTGACCATAGAAAGGTGAAGCGTTCCCTGCTCGATTTGTTGCAGGGCGATAATATCGCGTACCAAACGGGTCAGGGTATTGGTGCGCTCGGCCACGATTTTCAGGCTTTCTCGCTGCCGCTCGTTGAGTTCGCCCAGGGTGCCATCGAGCATCAGTTCGACGTATGCTTTCACAAAAGTCAGCGGCGTGCGCAGTTCGTGGGACACGTTCTGCACGAATTCGGACTTGAGACGGTCCAGTTCTTTCAGTTCGTTATAGGCCCGTTCCAGTTTCTCGGCGCGCTCTTTCAGGTCCTCGTAGAGTTGAGCGTTCTCAATGGCTACTGCCGCCTGAGCAGCGGCGATGGATAGCAACCGCTCGTCATTTCCGGTGAAGGCGTCAACCCTGGTATCGTCAATGCTCAGGGTGCCAATGACCCGGTCTTTGGTGATCATTGGCACCACCAGGAGGGAGCGCACGGCCGGATCGAAAAAGATGAACCCGGGATGCGACCTGGCATCTGGGATGTAGATTGACTGGCCGGTGGCAGCTACCTGACCGCTTATCCCCTCACCGACTTTGAGGCGGGCTTCGTCCCGCCATTTTTCGCTCAGCCCGCTGGCCGCCCTGATGGATAATTCTTGTTTTTCCTCGTCAACCAGGAAGATGCAACACCCCCGGCAGTCCAGCACCTGTTTGATGATGCAGACTATGTTCTCCAACACTTCGTTAAGATCCAGGCTGGTAGTTGTCTGCTGGGCCACGGTGTAGAGGGTGGAAACCTCGTCCAATCGCCGCTGAATCTCATCGAATAACCTGGCATTCTCCAGGGCCACCGCCACCTGGTCGCTCAGGGCCTGGAGGACGAACAGGTCACTTTTGTCGAAAGCGTTCACCCGGTCGCTTTGCACGTCTAACACGCCGGTGATTCGCTCCCCAATGCGCAAGGGCACGGCCAATTCGGCTTTAGCATCGGCCAGCAGGTAATCAAACTGGAAAGATGGTACTCTCCCCACGTCGTTGATCAAGAGCGGTTGGCCGTGGCTGGCCACCCAGCTAATTATACCCTTGCCGTGAAGCGAGATACGAGGTTCGGACTGGCGACAGGCTTGCTCCTGGGTGCTGGTGCCCGCCCGCAGTTCCGCGTAACCGGCTTCCGAGTCCACCAGGAAAATGTGGACGTGATAGTATCCAAAACGCTCGCGGATCAGGGCCACGACCTGGGCCAGCAATTCATCCGGCACCAGGATGGAGACAATGCGCTGGCTGACTTCGCGGATGGTCTCCAGTTGGATGGCCCGCTTGCGCTCGGCTTCGAAGAGCTGGGCATTGCGGATGGCCATGGCCGCCTGGGTGGCTATATTGGTCAGCCACTCCAGGTGACGCTGGGTAAACTGGCCGACTTTGAGCCGATTATCCACGTAAATGGCGCCGATAATCTCCCCTTTGGCGATGAGGGGCACGGCCAATATTGAACGCAAGCCATAGGCAATCACACTGGTCCGCTGTCCAAAGCGGGGATCTTCCTTCGCGTTAACGGTGAGGACAGGCACGCCCTCGGTGGCCACCCGTTCGACCACCGTGCGGCTGATTTCGAAGGACTCGCTGTCAATAATGCGCTCGTCCAGGTTGCGCGCGGCCCGAAATACCAGTGTGCCGCTGGCCGGATCCCGGAGAAGCAGACATCCCCGCTCCGCTCCAGTAGTGCGGATGGTTTCAGACATAACCGCATCCAGCACCATATCCAGGTCCAGGGTGGAGCTGATAGTTCGCGCTAGTTCGTTGAGCGCAGCTCGTTCCTCCAGCTCCTGCTGGGTCTGGGCATGGAGCAGGGCGTTCTCGATGGCCACTGCCGCATGGTCAGCGATGGCATAAAGCAGGCGCTGATGGCCCTCGTCGTAAGCGTTAGGTTGCTGGCTCTGGATAGACATCACGCCGATGACCCGTTCCTGGGCCACCAGGGGTACAGCAAGCCAGGAGCGCATGTTCTCGCCGATGGTCCGTGTATCGGCCTTGGGCCAGTTATCCTGTTCCACTTCCCAATCGTAGATGAGTAACGAGCGCCGGGTGCGCACGACCCAGGAGGCGGGTTCCAGTTCTTCGTCGCCGATTTTCTGGGAGAAACGTGCTGCTCGCTTGCCGCCATCCACGAACAGGTCGTACTGAAGCTGGTCCTGCTCCTCGTTGTATAAAGCCAGGGAAAAGGTGGAGAAATTCAGTACACTCCCCGTCTGGGCGTAAATCAACCACAGGATCTCTTCGAGTTTGAGGTTGAGAGCGATGGCTGCACCGATGGCGTATGTGATTCTGGCCTCATCAATCCGGCGCTGAAGCTCTTTCTGAGTCTGAGCCAGCTCCAATTCCAGGCGTTGACGTTCGCTCCCATCATGGATAATCACCAGCACACCGATGCTCCGTCCCTTATCCTGCAGATTGACCATGGTGAGTTCCACAGGTATGGGTTGGCCATCCTCCCCGACCCACGAAGCATTGATGGGCGGAACCGACTCGCTCTCCAAAACACGAGCCAGCTCTCGCCTGATGCGCGTTGCCTGCATGGGATCAAACAGCTCGCTGAAAACGCGGCCATTCAGGTCCAGGTGGCGATTTAACAGTTCCCTGGCCCGCTGGTTGATCGCCAGGAGACGGCCCTCAGCATCGAGCAGACACATCGCGTCGCTGGATGATTCCGCCAGGTCTTTGTATTTCATGACCGGATGGCTATATTTGCGCAGAGCCACGTTATTTCCCCGCCTTCAGATTTTTCGATCCGGAGTCTGGCGAATTTTGAGCACCGCTACACATTGTAGGCAGTTGTTTCATTGCTACAAGATGTAGATTCGTAGTAGCGACTTCAGTCGCTCTTTTCCGCCTGCAGACGACTAAAGTCGTCACTACGAGCCCAAAACGCCAGAGTCCAGTTTCGATTAGAGCCGTGTTGCCTCCGCGCTCTCAAGCGACTGTTACCCGTATTACTCCCGTAACAGCCAGTTCCAGTAGCGCCAGACGATAACTAAATCCAGGGTCATACCTGCGGCTAAAGGTAGATAATAAGTAACCAGGTAGAAGACATCTCTATGGAACACGGTAGGACCCACATTCTCAGCCAGGAACACGCTGGTACGCAAGAAGTGAGCTATGATGGCAATGGACAGACAGGCCATACTTATATAGAAACCCCGATAATAGCGGGGTAGCTTCGTTACCTCGCCCAGCCGCTTGCTGAGCTGGGCGAAAATCCAGGTTGCCAGTAGCAGGGAGAGCAGGCCTAGCGAGCCTGCCAACGCTGTTAAGATATTCACCGCTGTCTCCCGGTCATCAGATTAAACAGGAAATAGGCCAAGATACTCAAAGACAGCCCCCCCAGAAAAAAAGCGATGTCACCAGCCACGTCTCCCACCAGGTCACCGGCGATGATGGCATACCGTGCTCCTCCTACCAAGAAGAGCAGAGAGGGGATAAGAAAGAGCTGATAGTAAGACCGCTGTCCGGCTTTCTCCTCGTAGAAACGGGCGATGAGGAAAAAGGTAAGGGACAAAAGGGCAGCGATAACCCAGGAGTACGCGACGAGTATGCCTTTGGTGAAGTGGAACCAGCTCATAAATGCCTCTCCCTAGAGAACGTAGGACAAGCTTAAACTTGTCCTATGTAGCTCGACAATGTTAAATTCGGGCTTTTTGACCTCTCCTAACCCCTCCCTCAC
>JANLFX010000056.1 GCA_024653325.1 Anaerolineae bacterium | reverse complement strand
ACTTCATGAGGATGTTGATGATACCTCATTTCACCCCGAAGCCAATATGAGCCAAGCCCAGGACAACCACCGACATCTCCAGGAGCAGGTCTACCAGGCCGATGACCTCATTGACCAGGGAAGACTCGCGGATGCCACGCACATTCAACCACAACAGGAAAATGATCATGATCACGGCTTCGCCCAGCCAGAGGAGATTGACATTTTGGAACATGCCGAAGGTCACTGTGAAGTCCTCCAGGCGAATACCCAGGTAGGGAAGGAAGAAATTGAGGTAACCAGTGGAAGCAACGGCGAAAAGGGCAATGTCAATGGTGTAATCGAGGAGCAGGGCTACTCCTGCGATGAAACCCCAGAAGTCGCCCAACCCCCGTAGCGAGTAGTATTGGCCCCCGTCGGCCACCGGGTAAGAGGAAGCCAGTTCGGTGAAGGCCAGGCCGATCATGATGTACACCAAGCCGGCCAAGGCAAAGGCCAGCGGCGCTCCACCCTGAGCAGCGCCGATGACCAGCCCCAGGGCCACGTAAATATCGGCTCCTACGTCGGCGTAGCCCCAGGTGTAAGAGCCCCAAATGGTCACATCCCGCCGCAACCCAACCTTCTCAGCGGTAGCCGGTTTGTCGTGGTTATGATTCGTCTGTTTTCCTGAAAAACTGGGCGCTGTTTCCTCACGATCCTTCATACGCTAGCAACTCCTCGATAGCCTCCTGGAGTTTGTCGGCAGGCACGTAGCCCCCATATTGTCCTTTGAAGATGAAAAACTGCGGTGCGGGCGGGAAGCCATTTTGCTGGGCGATGGCGAAATCCTGATTTACTTTATCCTTTGCCTGGCCCTCATCCAGGCAGGCAGCAAAAGCATCAATGTCCAGGTCTAACTCAGCGGCATACTTTTTCAGTGCGGCTGACACGTCATCCGCCTGGCTCCATTCGTCTTGCTTCTGGAACAACAGGTCATACATATTCGCAAAAGCCTGCTGCTGTCCGGCACACTCGGCAGCTTCGGCGGCCTTGAACCCCTGGGAGTGGTCAGCGGCCGGAAAATACTTGGTAATGAGGCGCACTTTACCCTGGGCCACGTACTTCTCGTTCAGCTCGGGCCATACCTCCAAGAAGTGTTTGCGGTTCTCCGGTGACTGGAAATCAACGAACTCGATCAGGGCAATCTGTGCTTCGGTGGATCCACGGAAAGCATCGCCGCTGTAGGTATAGCCTGGTCGTTCTGGATTAGCGTCGAAAGGTGAAACGCCTGGCGGCAATGGCGTGGGCGTAGGAGTCGGATGCTCGCCGCGCAACGCCCCCTCGATGGCCTGTTCGAATACCTCAAACGGTTGCGCACCGGAAATGAACCAATCGTTGATGTAAAAGGCGGGAACGGAGTCCACGCCGACGGCGACGCCCTGCTCGTACTCCGCCTGCACCTGTGCCGCGGTCTCCCCAGATTCCAGACAGGTGGCAAAAGCGTTGGTATCAAGGCCCAGGTCAGCGGCATACCCTTTGAACTGCTTGGCCGGGTCCTCCTGGCCGCTCCACTCGGTTCTTTTCTCGAAAAGAAGATCGTGCATGTCCCAAAAGGCTTTGGCTCCCTGTCTGGCAGCACAAAGAGAGGCTTCGGCAGCCGCTCGCGCCTGGGGATGGAGGGTATCAAGGGGATGCTGAATGAACACGTGCTTGATTTTACCGGTGACTATGTACGCTTCATACAGAAGCGGGCCCGTCTCCAGAGTGTGGCGGGCGCAATATGGTCACTGAAACTCGGAATATTCTACCAAAGTTACAGGCGCATCGGGATTGCCCCGATAGGGCGCGCCTTCTTTAGTGAAGCCCATGGGCACTGCCGGAACCGCCGTAGCCGTCGGCGTTGGATTGGGACCACAGGCAACCAGGATCAGAGCCGCGATGAGCAGCCCCAGGTAAAGAAAGCGTTTTGGGTTCATGTTGCCTCACAATCTGTTTGGTCGGTGTTGCATTCGGTTAAGTTAAATCTCTCAAGAGCGGCTTGAGAAAGTGATGGGCTAGTGACAAGAGTGTAGCACTTGTTATGATAGCAACTATCAAGTTCGGAGAGGGACCTGTGATTACAACTCCTAAAGCAGTACCGGACGCAGGCGGATGTTCAATACCTGCTATCACCATGATTAAGATCGAAAGTCCCACAGCCAGTGAATACACGATAACGGAGTGCAAAAACGAAGACTGTGGAATCAGGGCACACAAGGAGCCGGAAAGAAGGCCGACCAGATGCCCCCCGACGACATTCCTCGACCGGGCTGTAGCACTTTCTGGCATGGCGAATACGATAAAAGCAGTCGCGCCTATTGATGCTATTATCACCGCCTGTTCCATACTGACGAGCAGAAGCACTATGAATATCGAGAGAGTAGCGAGCAGGCTTTGAAAGATGTAATTCTTCCAGGAAGACCTGAATTTTTCAACCATTCTGGCGAACAATTTTCTCATGAGCTATGCCGATTCGTCCGTGCCACTTCGCAACGGATAAGTGAGTGGCTGTGCAAACCAGCGACCTATCTGCTACTAACCGGTTGCTGCTACATGCCTGTATTATATCATAGACATTGGCTAGAGCAAATCTCGCGTGGGGCGGGCTTGGGTCTGCCTGATGATCGGACCAACGGAAAGCTTACCCGTAATTTACGCTGCCTTTACCCCCGATTTAACCCACATGCTGTAGAATAACAATCGGTAACAGGTTATCAGGATTAACAAACCAAGTGCTTCCTCCCTCCTTCTCCTGTTGATTTGAATGGCAGCTTTTTATCCTGATCATTAGCATCGCAGCCAGCAAAGCAGTAGCTGCTAATCAAGTCAACAAAGAGCCCCAGGTGTCCGTTTCGGCCTGCGGATGGCCGTACCTGGGGCTCATACTTTTTCAGGCCACAGCTGGTGAACTGCTCACAGCACCTCGATACCCGCTCCCTCCACTACGTCGCCCACGAGCCACGCCTTTTGTCCCCGCTCCGCACAGCGAGCCAGAAATCCTTCCACTTCGCCGGGCGGCATGGCAATTAACAGGCCGCCGGAAGTTTCCGGAGTGAAGAGCAGGAGTTGCATCTCGTACTCCAGGTAAGGGGCAAAATGCACATGTTGCTCATAGGCCGCTTTGTTGCGATTGGCTCCGCCAGGGAAAAGGAGCAACTCGGCGTATTCTTTGGCTCCCGGATGGAAAGGCAGATCATCGAAGCGAAAGCGTAAACGCGCGCCACTTTTCTCCGCCATCTCGTAAGCGTGCCCCAATAGACTGAAGCCGGTGATGTCCGTGGCCGCGTGGAACTCGCCGCCCTGCATGGCTTCGGCAGCGCGCTTGTTGAGTTGCATCATTGACTGGGTAGCTACCTCCACGTGGGCTGGGTCTGCCGCATCAGCTTTGAAGGCGGTGGTGATGATGCCTACCCCTAGCGGCTTGGTGAGCAACAGCACGTCACCGGGCCGGGCCCCGCCTTTGGTGGCGATCCTGTCCGGGTGGACGATGCCCATCACCGCCAGGCCGTACTTGGGTTCCTCGTCATCAATGGTGTGACCTCCGGCGATGACGCCCCCGGCCTCTTTGACCTTCTCTGCCCCGCCACGCAGGATGGCGCGGATGATAGCTTCGTCCATGTCCGCCGGAAAAGCGGCGATGTTGAGGGCCAGCACCACCTGACCGCCCATGGCGTACACGTCGCTCATGGCGTTGGCCGCGGCGATGGCACCGTAGGCGTAGGGATCGTCCACGATGGGCGTGAAGAAGTCCGTGGTCTGGATGACTGCCACATCATCGTTGATGCGGTACACCGCCGCGTCGTCGGCCACCTCCAGCCCGACCAGCAAGTCGGGATAGTCGGCTTCGTGGAATATTTCTTTCAGCGGACGCATGACCTGCGCCAGGGCCTCTGGGCCCCGTTTGGCCGCTCAACCGGCGGCCTTAGTCATGGCTGTCAGGCGGATAGGCGCACCCGCATGGCGCGGCACACGTACTTCGCACGTCTCTCCACTCACAATTTTCCCTCCATCTAGCAACCAGCTCACCATTCCAACTGGTGCACCTCATCATAGTCCACCTTATTCGCGCGCAATACCTGTTCTACTGTCTCTCGCTCTTCCCAGTCGAAGCGCAGGGCAGTGCCACAATTAGAGCTGAGCTGGCGCGGGGTGGGAATAAGCTTGACCTTGAGCCCCGCCAGATGACAGACTCGTTCAGCGCGGATGGCATGACTGGTGGAAGGGACGAGCACGACGCCGTAGCTCATAGACTCACCACCCTCCCCGCGCCCAGCATCGTCTCGGCGATAGTGTACATGTTGGACACCTCGCCCACGGCGACCTGCTCGGTAAGGCCGTAGTGCCCCAGGCATGTGCCGCAGGCCAGTATCTCCACCCCGCGGGCGACCAGTGCCTGTAAATCCTCCAGCATGGGCGAGTTCTCGATCACCAATTTCACCCCGCTGTTGAAGAAGATGATTTTATCAGGCAGCGGTTCCACCTCCCCCAGGGTGTGGAAGAAGCCACGGATCAGAATGCTGCCCAGCTCCTCGTCGCCCCGGCCCATGATCTCACTGGGTATCACCAGCACCAGAGGTCCCCCCGCTGGAGCGCCCGCGGCTGAAGGGGACGGTTCGGCGTGAGCCGTTGGCTCTTTAGTGATATGCAGGTAGATGCCGTCCTCTTTCTGCTCCACTTTCACCGTGGCTCCGGTCTGTTCCGCCAGCCGGGTGACGTTGGCTCGTGCCGTCTCGTTGTCCACAATGGTGATCACTTCTCTGGTTTCCTTCAGAGCATCGCGCGTGAGGATGACCGGCTGGGGACAGGCCAGTCCCCGCGCGTCTACGATTTTTGCCATGTAACACACCTCCTCTGTCAATGAATAGAGCTGGGGTCATGGGTGTTCGCTTATTCGTTTCGCCACTCGTTGGCAATGTACTTCCCAGTCAAAATATCAGCATCTCCTGAGCCATCCACTCGCTATTTGTTGGCCCTCGCTATCGCTCTCACCGCTTCCAGGGCTGTCTCTACCTCCTCCGGTGTGTTAAAGTAGCTCAATCCGAAGCGCACCGTGCCTGTGGGGAAGGTGCCAATGGTCCTGTGGGCGGCCGGCGCACAGTGTAGTCCTACACGGCACATGATGTCGTATTCCTCATCCAGTCGCAGCCCCACCTCCGAAGGCTCCAGCCCGGCCACGTTGAACGACACCACCGCCGTCTGCCGGGTGGCATCCAGCCCGCCGTACACGGTGACCCCGGGTATCTCCCGCAGGCCGTCAATGAGTTGCTGTGTCAGACGTACCTCGTGCGCCCTGATGTGTTCCACCCCTGTTTCCAGCACCCAGCGCGCCCCTGCGGCCAGCCCTGCCAGGCCGACGGCGTTGGGCGTGCCCGCTTCGCACTTGTCGGGCAAAAAGTCGGGCTGCTCCTCATGCTCGGAACGGCTGCCGGTGCCACCCCGCTTCAGCGGCTCCAGCTCGTCCACCGGCACGCGCTCGCCGATAACCAGTCCGCCGGTGCCCATCGGCCCGCCCAGAGCTTTGTGTCCGGTGAAGGCCAGGAGGTCAATGTACTCGGTCTGCACGTCAATGGGATAGTCTCCCGCCGTCTGGGCGGCGTCTACCAGCAACAGGCAACCGTGCCGTCGCGCGATTTGCCCGGCCTCGCGCACCGGCAACAGCGAACCCACTACATTGGAAGCGTGGTTGAGCACAATTAGCTTCGTCTCCGGGCGAAGAGCTCCTTCCAGGTCCGGCGGGCTCAAGAAGCCCTGGGGCGAGCAGGGTACGACGGTGAGGGACACGCCCTGCTCTTCCAGGGCGCGCAGGGGACGCATCACCGAGTTATGTTCCATGCTGGAGGTGACGACGTGGTCGCCGGGACGCAACAGACCGCGCAGGGCCAGGTTGAGAGCCTCGGTCGCGTTGGCCCCGAAGACGATACGCAGCGGGTCAGGGGCGTGGAACAGTTCCGCCACTGCCTCGCGGGCGTCGTAAACAATGCGTCCCGCCTCGACCGAGGGGCGATGCCCGGAGCGGCCCGGGTTGGCTCCTACTTTCTCCAGAAAGTGCACCATCGCTTCTGTCACACCGGGCGGCTTGGGCCAGGAGGTGGCGGCGTTGTCAAAATAGATCATGGTCAGCTCCCAAATCCCAATTAGCCAAATCCCAAGGCAGGTTATTGGGATTTGGCTAATTGGCTCATTGGTCATTCTTTCGTGATGATCAGCTTGAACTCGTTTCCTACCTCTTCGACGCTCACCCGGCAGCCGGCCTTTTCGGCCACCCGCCGGACGTTTTCGCGCGAGGTGACCGTCTCTACCAGCACCTCGATGGGAAACTGGCCCTTTTCCAGAGCTTTTCTGGTCAAGATCACCGGCTGGGGACATGAAAAGCCGCGTGCATCAACCTGAACAGACATCTCTATCTCTCCTTGTACACGAATTAACGAGATAGGAGTCAACGAGTTGATCAGGTGCACCCTCGTTGACTCTTGGCCTCGTTGGTCTATAGCTACTCGCGGGCGGAGAACCCGATCAGCAGGCAGACGACCAGTCCAATCGCCACCGCCGCCATGCCATACGGCGAAGGGCCACCGACCTTGAGCACGCCTTCCACCACTGCATCGGGCGAGCCAGCCAGGTTGAAATTGTGGGCAAAGGCCGCGCCAACGATCATACCGGTGACGAATATGGCCGCGTCGCCATCACCCTCGCCGGCCAGGAAGAGCTGGCGGCCAGGACAGCCACCGGCCAAGGCAAAGGCTAACCCGGCCAGCATCATCCCCAGAAAGTTCCACAGATGGTTGCTGTGGGAGACGGGCTGGGCGGCAAAGCCGGGATGGAATTGGCTCAGCAGCAGGTTGACGATGAAGGCCACTACCAGCAAAGCACCCACCCCGCTGATCAGGTGGGTATCGCCCATCAGGATCACGTCGCGGATGGAGCCCATGGTGCAGAAGCGAGTACGCTGGGCCAGGAAACCGATGATCAACCCGACGGCCAGCGAAATAAGCAGCGGAGCGTGCAGCGATCCCGGCCCTTTCACGCTGAAAAAGATAGGCCCGGCACGGCTGCCGTCCTCATTGAAACCATAGAACGCGGGCTGAAAGATGACCAGGAGTAGCAGCAAAACCATGATCCCAGGCATGATCCAGCCTACTACCGGTTTGGCCTGGTGAGATCGTCCCAGGTTGTAGCCATTTTTCAAGAACCAGATGCCGATGGCGATGCCTGTGATCAGGCCCAACAGGGCCAGGATGGCGTTCCAGTCGCCACCGGCCAGCCGCAGCAGGGCCCGCCAGGGACAACCCAGGAAAACCAGCGCCCCGATCATGGCGAATACGCCCAGCACAAAGCGGACGATGGGCGCCGAACCGGTGCGGGGTTTGAACTCCTTGAAAATCAAGGCGGCGATTAGAGCCCCCAGCACGAAACCGATGATCTCCGGACGGATGTATTGTACCACGGCCGCCCGGTGTAGCCCCAAAGCCCCGGCGATGTCGCGCTCGAAGCAGGCCACACAGATGCCCATGTTCGGGGGATTGCCAAATCTTTGCAGAAGAGGGGCCAGCACGCCGATGACTGCCCCGGCAGTGATGATGCCCCATCGGGAAGAAAAGAACCGGGTCATGAGTTGAGCTCCTTTCTGATCTGCAATTTGGACAAGTGTGCTTTTTGCAGAGAGTACACAGCGCCGGATGACCCGGCTGCCGATAGGGAAAGGAGCATCAACCAGTATAATGGGGAAGAGATGGATGGCGAGCAGGGTCACACGGCTGGTATGGATTGTCGGCTCGACACAACACGTGCATCACTGATCACCCATCAACTGTAGCGGACAGGTGGCCACCACCAGCTTCTCATGCCCTGCTCACCTCCTCCCGTTGTAATCGTCGCTGCGGGCGAAACTTGCACAAGCCCGCAATTGGGGTACAATAGGATAAGTATTGCTTATCATGGCCAGAAAGACAGCTTATATTATAGTCAGAAGGGGCAGGTTGTCAAATGCGATTAGCTTATCTGCGCACCTTTGTGGAGGTCGCACAACGGAAGAGCTTTTCAGCGGCGGCGCAGGTGCTGGGGATCAGCCAACCGGCGGTGAGCCAGCAGATGCGGCGTCTGGAGGAGGAACTGGGAGTACGATTGCTGCTGCGCGAGGGACGTGGGCCGGTGGCCCTTACCGAGAGCGGTAAGGTGGTGCTGGATTTTGCCCGCTCCACCCTGGCGGGCCTACGATGCCCTGCGTGCCAGCTTGCGCGAGTACGCCGCTCGTTACCAGGATGACATCGCTACCCCAGAAGGGTTGCTCGCCGCGCTGGAAGAGGTGTCTGGGGAGTCGCTGGCCGATTGGTACGCGGAGTGGATCACCGGGAAACGTCAGTGACATGTTGGCTCGCATAAACCGTCCGGCGTCGGGGGTCAAGCTGGAGCAAATTATTTCAGGGGTTAAAGGAATCCCCGGTGTCATTATCCAGACCGTGTTTGTGGACGGGGAGGTGACCAATACCAGAGGCGAGCCATTTGAGACGTGGCTTTCTGCTTTGGCGGGCATCAAACCTGCTGGGCAGAGGGCTAGCCTGTAAATTTCTTGGCTGGGACACAGGATGGTGGTATAATTGGTCGGCGAAAGGAAGTCTGTACAGGGAATACAGTAGTGGAACCCAGTGTCATGGTAGAAATCGTGACCAATGCATCAGAGTAGTCCGAGTCATTCATTGGAGCTAAACAAGGTTGAGGACTTTGGACAGTCAGATTGATGAGATCGCATGCCGTCATTTGCGGCGCAATTTTCTCCTGGGCGTGTGCAACGGCGTCCTGTTTAACCTGGCCAGTGCTTTGACGGAAACGTCTCTGGTTCTGAGCTGGTTTGTCAGCCAGCTCACGGGGGCGAATTTCCTCATCGGGTTGATCGGGCCTATCCGGGATGGAGGCTGGTTTCTCCCGCAATTCCTGATCTCCGGCTACCTGCAGCGCCAGCAGCGCAAGCTCCCCTTGTACAACACGGTGGCGGTGGTACGCTCTCTCTCGTGGGGAGCTATGGCTCTGTCCGTGTTTCTGGTGCGGGACCGCCGTTGGCTGCTTTTGTTTTTCTACTTATTTCTCACGATCACCAGTTTGAGTGCAGGTTTCGCCGGTCTTTCTTTCATGGACATCGTGGGCAAAACCATTCCGCCCAGACGGCGCGGGTCATTCTTCGCCATGCGGCTTTTCTTTGGTGGTATCGCGGCCCTGGGCGGCAGTGCGCTGGTCAGTTACTTATTGGGGGGACGCAGTGGCCTGGATTTTCCGATCAACTACGCTGTGCTGATGTTCGCTTCCTTTGTGGTTATCAGCCTGGCAATGGGTTCTTTTGGGTTAGTGGTTGAACCCGTGGAAGTGGTCAACAGCGAGCGCGTACCATTGATCCGCCAATTGCGCCGGGGGGTGAATCTGCCCCGTCATGACCCGAATTTCCGCCGTTTCCTGATAGTACGCCTTTCCCTGATGTTGGCTGAAATGGCCACGCCGTTTTACATCGTGTATGCGCAGCGGGCCTTCCAGGTGCCGGCCAGTATGTTGGGTATTTATCAAACCGGGCTGACGCTGGCCAGTGTGTTGTCTAACCTGGCGTGGGGACAGATCAGCGATCGGCAGGGCAACCGCCGCCTGGTACGGGTCTCTACCCTGATGGGGATGGCTATGCCTTTAGTAGCACTGACCATGGCTCCTCTAAACCGGCTCGTGCCCTCTCTACATGGGGCCATTCCCTATTTGTTTTCCATGATATTCGTTCTACTGGGTGGTTATCGTTCTGGAACAACCATAGGGAACATCAATTATCTTCTGGAGATAGTTCCTGCTGAAGAGCGTCCGTTGTACATTGGCTTTACCAACACGGTGCTCGGGATAGGGATGTTTGTTTCATCAGTGGGTGGATTGATCGTGGACCTGGCCGGTTTTGCCGTGCTCTTCTGTCTGGCGCTGATTCTATATGGCCTGGCTTTTCTGGTGAGCTTTCGTCTGCAGGAGCCCCGGTCCATGGAATTGGAGATAGGATGAAGCAGTCCGTTGCTCTGTACGTGCATATTCCCTTCTGTGCCCAGAAATGCGCTTACTGCGATTTCAACTCTTATGCCGGGCTGGAACACCTGTTCGCTCCTTATATCCAGGCGTTGACGGGAGAAATGCGCGTTTATGTGGCCCGTTGGGGAAGTCTGCGCGTATGCACAATCTACATCGGTGGAGGTACACCTACCGTGCTCCCTTTGTCTTTGCTGACCGGGGTGCTGGCTGCTTGCCATGCCAGTTTTGAAGTGATCAACGGCGCTGAGACGACTGTGGAAGCCAATCCCGGCACCGTGGATGAAAGTTATCTGGCCGGGCTTCTGGCAGCGGGTGTGAACCGGCTTAGCCTGGGAGTGCAAAGTTTAGATGACAGTGAGCTGCGGCTGCTAGGTCGCCTCCACGATGCGGATCAGGCGCGGGAAGCTTATCATCAGGCACGGGCGGTCGGCTTCTGCAATGTAAATTTGGACCTCATTTTTGGGCTGCCAGGGCAAACAATGGCTCGCTGGCAGGCGACAGTGCGGCAGGCGCTGGACCTGGGTCCGGAACATTTATCGTTATACGCCTTGACCATTGAAGAACACACCCCCCTGGCCGGGTACATCGCTCATGGGGAATTGCCCGCTCCGGATGATGACTTAGCCGCTGAGATGTATGAATGGGCTGAGGTTGAACTGGCTAAAGCTGGTTATGTTCACTATGAGATTTCCAATTGGGCGCAACCTGGGTTCGAGTGTCAGCACAATCTGGTCTACTGGCACAATCAACCCTATCTGGGACTGGGGGCCGGGGCGCATTCCTGGCTGGCGGGATGCAGATGGGCCAATGTACGCATCCCACAAATCTACATTGAGGCGATTGTTGGTGGGAAACAGCCAGTCGCAGAAAGCGAGGAGATAGATCGCGCTCTGGAAATGGCAGAGACGGTCATTCTCGGCCTGCGGCTGGTGGAGGAGGGGGTGAACTTTGGTGCATTTCGCGCTCGTTTCGGCGTCGAGTTCACGGATATTTACGGGAGCAAGATAGAAGAGTTGGCTAACCTCGGCCTGCTGGAGGTGACCCGTGATCGGGTGCGGCTTACACGGTGGGGGAGGTTATTGGGCAATCAGGTTTTCCAGTGCTTTCTACCTGACCCGTGTTAGTGGCTGGCAACCAGTGACCAGCAACCAGTTTGCGTAGGACGGCTTTCTGTAGCCGCCGCAGTGGGTGACAGGTTTGGAAACCTGTCCTACTAGTAACCAAGAGGAGATGGAAAATGTTTCGAGAGATTATTTCTACTTCCAAGGCCCCGGCCGCCGTGGGGCCGTATTCGCAAGCGGTCCGCGTAGGGAACCTGGTGTTTACCTCAGGACAAATCGCTATTGACCCTGAGCAGGGGCGATTGATCGAGGGTGATGTGACTGCTCAGACCCGCCAGGTGTTGAAGAATCTGACAGCCGTGCTGGAGGCGGCGGGCAGCTCGCTGGCCCAGGTGGTCAAAACCACTGTTTTCTTGCAAGACATCCATGACTTCGCGGCCATGAATGCGGTCTATGCCGAGTTCTTTCCTGAAAGTCCCCCCGCACGCTCGACAGTGCAGGTGGCTGCTCTGCCTTTGGGGGCCCTGGTGGAAATCGAGGCCGTGGCATTCTTGCCTTTTCCGCCATAGTCTGGTAAAATTGAATCAGACTGCAAAGGTTGTGGCTTCCAGAGCATACAAGCGGAGGAGTGTGGATCTACGATGAAAAAAGATAAGTCCCCCGGTGCTCATTCCTGGCGAACTGTTGTCCCCCTGTTCTTAATCAGCCTGTTGATCCTGGGCTGCGGACTTATCAGATCAGGGACTCCCACCCAACCTTCTCTGCCACAAGAGGGCACGCTCACCGTACTCTTCCTCGACATCGGGCAGGGTGACTCGATCCTTGTCCTATCGCCCAACGGCCATACCATGCTCATTGATGGCGGCAACTCGTCGAAAGACGCCGATCAGGTCATTGTCCCCACTTTGAAGGCTCATGGATACGACCGGCTTGACTTCTTGGTAGCTACCCATCCAGACCAGGACCACATCGGCGGGCTGGTGGCGGTGCTTCAGGAGATTCCGGTCAAATACGCGGTGTTCACCGGACAAGAGCATACTACTCAGACCTACGAAGCGTTCCTGGAAGAGGTTAGCCGCCTGAAAAACGCAGGACAACTCACGCCTGTCAAGGCTCGGCGGGGTGTGGCGTTGGATTTTGATCCGGCCTTGAAAGTAGAGGTGCTGGGCCCTGGCGATGATGTGGTTCAGACCGGGGATACCAACAACGCTTCTGTGGTCATCCGCCTGACTTATAAAGCAGTTAGCTTTGTTTTCACCGGTGACGCTGAGGATGATGAGGAGAGTTGGATTCTTTCTCAAGGCGGTGATGTGCGGGCTCAGATACTCAAAATATCCCATCATGGGAGCAAAAATGGGACAGGTGAAGCCTGGTTGAAAGCGATGTCACCGGAGGTGGCCGTGATCTCCGTGGGAGCGGACAACCGCTATGGCCATCCCAGCAGCCAAGTCATTGAGCGTTTGGCGCGACGCAAAATCAAAATCTACCGTACTGACCAACAGGGGACCATCACTGTCACCACCGACGGGAATAGCTATCAGGTGAGCACAGAGAAGTAGCGGGAGGGCAGGATGTTACGCGGGGTTGTGGATAGTCTGGAAGAGGATTGGGCCATTGTTGTCCTGGACGACGGGCAACGGCTGGATTGGCCCCGGGAGAATTTGCCCCCGGACGTGCACGCGGGCATGGCTGTCGTGTTGGATGTGGCCTCCGCTCAGGCTACCGCTGCCGCTGTGGGCGGAGGTGTTTGGGTAGGCAAGGTAGGTCGCCGCAAGAAGGCGGCGGCTCAGGCAGCGGGCGTGCCCATCCATCTGGGGGACCAGACATTGCACTGGCCAGAGAAGGGCGCGCTGAAAGCAGGACAACCTGTGGCAGTATGCATGGCCGTGGATGAAGCTGATACTACGGCCCGGCGACAACGAGTCCGTAGCCTGCTGGATGACATCTTCGGTTGAGTTGGGAGGCAGCGTTGGCTGGCGAAACCATTCTGGTGGTGGATGACCGGGACGACAGCCTGCAATTCCTGACCGAATATGTCCTGGCTCCCAACGGCTACAAGTACATAATCGCCAAAGACGGTGAGACAGGCCTGCACAAGGCCCTTACCGAGAATCCGGACCTGGTAATCATGGACCTGAAGATGCCCAAGATGACCGGCCTGGAGGTTTTGGCTGCCCTGCGGGAAAGACAGTCCAATATTCCTGTTATCCTGATGACCTTTCACGGATCGGAGGAAACGGCAGTACAGGCCTTTCGCCTGGGCGCCCGAGATTATATGATCAAACCGTATGGCGTCCAGGAGATGCTGGAGAGCATCGAACGGGCACTGACTGAGGGACGCTTGCGGGCCGAACGTGACCAATTAACTCAGAATATCATGCAGATCAACCGCCAGTTAGAGCGGCGGGTCAGAGAACTAAGCATTCTGTACTCTATCGGCAAATCGGTCACCACTCTGCTAGACCTGGAGAAAGTGCTCAATCGCATCGTAGAGGCCGCCGTCTACGTCACCGGCGCAGAAGAAGGTTCGCTAATGTTAGTAGACAAGAAAAGCGGCGAGTTATATATGCGTGCCGCGCGCGGACTAGGGGAGAAATATGCGCGCGGCTTTCGTTTGCGGGTGGAGGATAGCATTGCCGGGCAGGTGGTCAAGACCGGCCAACCATTCCTGGAGAGCGGGGATGCGCAGCGACTCAAGGTCAAAACGGGCTACCTGGTCAAATCGTTGATGTATGTGCCCTTAAAATCGGGCAATGAAGTCATTGGTGTGCTCTCCGTGGATAACAAGGTATCCAACACCCCCTTCACAGAAAGTGACGTGTACCTCCTTTCCGCTCTGGCTGACTATGCCTCCATTGCCATCGTGAATGCTCACCTGTATACTGAGGTGAAAAGCTTTAGTGAAGAGCTGGAAAAGAAAGTCGCCGAGCGCACTAAAGAGCTGGAAGAGGCACAAGCTCAGTTAGTCCAGTCTGAGAAGCTGGCCTCCATCGGTCAGCTTGCTGCTGGGGTGGCCCACGAACTAAACAACCCTATCAGTGTGATGCTGGGTTTCGCCCAGGCCATCTTGCGCAAGCTGCCCCAAGATGATCCGTTGCGCAAACCTCTGTCCACCATTGAGCGGGAAGGCTTGCGATGCAAGGGCATCATTCAGAATCTGCTCGATTTCGCCCGACGCAGCAGACCATCGCTCCAGCCGGTGGACATCAACCAGGTACTGGAAGCATCTTGTGTGCTGATCGAACACCAGATGTCTTTGGACAATATTGTGGTGACCAAGGGCTACGCCCCAAACCTGCCCCAGGTACTGGCCGACCCCAACCAACTCCAGCAGGTGTTTGTCAACATTATCCAGAACGCCTATCAGGCCATGCCCGAAGGCGGGACTTTGCGCTTGGTCACCCGCGCCTTGGGCGATGAAGTGCAGATTATCTTCTCTGATACGGGTGTAGGTATCCCACCAGAAAATCTCAAGCGTATTTTCGACCCATTTTTCACCACTAAGGAAGTAGGGCAGGGTACCGGCCTGGGGCTCTCAGTAAGCTACGGTATCGTGGAACAACATGGGGGTACTATCGAGGTAGAAAGTAAGGTGGGCGCGGGTACGACATTCATCGTCAAATTGCCCATCATGAAAGAAAAAGTGGTTTCCGAAAGCGGATAATTTCTTTCCCCACTTGACCCTCCTGCAAGTTTTGCGGGAGAATGTGTTTCCCCTGAACTATTTCATCACCCCAACCTGTACTTTTCGAAAACGGGCTGGGGCCGTCCCATGTCCCACATGGGCTACTTGGGGCGGTTGCCCCTTGCCACAATTGGGAATGCCCCACACGTACCAGTGTTTTTCATTGCAGATGGCATCACAACTGGCCCAGAACTGGGGGGTGATTCCGGTGTAAGTCGCGTTTTTGTACAGTCGGCCTAGCTTGCCATGCCTGATCTCGTAGGCTATCTCAGTGCCGAACTGGAAATTGAGCCGCTTATCATCAATGCTCCACGACTTGTTCATCTCCATGGAAATGCCCTCATCGGTATCGGCGATCAAATCGTCAAAGTCCCATTCTCCTGATTCCAAATTGATATTGGTCATCCGGATGATGGGGATCCGATTCCAACCGCTGGCTCGCATGGCGCCGTTGGAACGCTTTCCCAGTTTGGCTGCCGTCTCGCGCGAGGTGAGGTAGCCGACGAATAGGCCATGGCGCACGATAGGTGTTCGCTGCGCGGGAATTCCCTCGTCGTCGAAGCCGAAAGTGCCAAGACCACCGGGAATGGTGGCATCGGCGGTGATGTTCACTATCTCCGATCCGTATCGGAAAGTGCCCAACTTCTCAGGGGTCAGGAAACTGGTCCCAGCGTAGGCGGCCTCGAAGCCAAATACCCTGTCCAATTCGATGGGATGGCCACAGGATTCGTGCACTTGCAGAGCCAACTGGGTTGACCCCAGAATCAGGCTGGTAGTCATGCTGGGGCACTGGGGCGCGCTTAACAGGGCAGCGGCCTCCGCGCCGACCCGTGCAGCATGGCCTACCAGGTCCATGGCCTGGATCAGTTCGTAACCCGCCGTACCCTGGTGTTGGCCAAAGGAGTTGGGATAAGAACGCTGTTGCACATCGTGCTCGCCAACGGCGGTAGCTTCCAAACCGCACCCGGATTCGATGATCTCTTGCTCGATGTAGCTGCCCTCGCTGCTGGCGAAGATTTTATGCTCGCGGATGAATTGCATGTTGCCTTTGGCTACTTTCACGGCGGGCTCGCGGCGCATCTCCGCATCGGCGGCGAGCAACAAACCGATTTTTTCCTCCAGTGAGACGGTGAACGGGTCAATCTGCACTGGCGTGCGATAGGTGGCCACGTGCTTTTCCGGCGGCCCCAGATTCACTTCTTCCCGCTTGAGCAGCGCGCTGGCGCGAGCGATTTGCACGGCCAGGGCTGTGACTCGCTCCACTTCCGCCGGTTCCAGCCGGGCGCTGGCTGCGAATCCCCACGCGCCGTTGACAATGACCCGCACTCCGAAACCCTGCTCCTCTGTGATCTGCAAGCCCTCTACCGCTCCGTTTTTCACGGCTATGGACTGCGTCTGGCAGCGCACGATGCGGATGTCGGCATAGGTAGCTCCTTGTACCTGTGCCGTATTTAACGCGCGGGCGGTCAGTTCCTTCACCGGGTACCCTCCTCTATTTTCTGGATGCACCTTGACCATTTCTGCCAAAGTGAGTACAATATTGGCCAGAATGGGAGGTGACTGAGCAATGCCTATCTACGAGTATTGTTGTGCGGATTGCGGAACAAGGTTTTCTAAACTGCGACCGATGAATCAAGCCGATGCGCCCTTGTCCTGCTCTCACTGTCAGAGCGCGAATACCAGCCGGAGCATTTCCCTGTTTGCCGCCGTCAGTAAGGGCAGTGGCGGCGAGAGCCGGACGGTGGCCGGCGGTGGGTGCAGTTCATGCGCGGCAACCTCATGCTCCAGTTGTAGGACGGGTTGACAACCCGTCCTATGATTGCCCGCGATATTCGTGGATGAGCCGGTCTATCTCAGCCACGCGGGCCTGCTGGGCCTCCCAGTAATCCTGGTGTCGCTGCGCGTTCAGTTCCTCGACGGTTTTCCCCTGTTGTTCCACCCAGGTGTAGTACTTCAGATTGTGCCAGCGATTACGAGCCTCACGCGTGCCCTCGCTGATCCAGTCCAGCTTCTGCTTATGGAAAATACTGACCAGGCGGACGGCCGCTTCCACCTCATCCATCGGGCCATAGGTGGCCGTCATCTGCTTCATCACCGAGTGATAACGATCAATGGCGTCGGTCAGGATAGTGACAATTAAATCATTCTTGCCAAAGCCATACCACTTGGCGGTTTTGATTGCCCCCAATACGTTGCACACCCCGGAGATGCCAAAAGTCTCAGCCATCAGCCGGACGCTTTCCTCGGGTACACCGTAGCGTTCAATCATTGTTTTCCAGCCGGCTTCCTCGGTAAGCAGTTGTAGTCCCATCTTGCACTCGATGTCATCAATGCACATAATGGCGTCCATGTTCATCACGTTATGAATCCAGGTGACATGTTTATCGCCGATGCCCTGGATGTCGTGACCGCCATAACCGTTCCAGTAAATAGTGGGGCATTGGATGGGTTCCAGGCCGACGATTTTGTGTTCCGGCCATGCCTGCTTGAGCCGGTCACCGGCGGCGATGGTGCCCGCCGAGCCCATGGCTGAAACGTAGGCGGCGACCTTGCCGTTGCCAATGCCTTTCTCCTTGAGCTCTGCCGCCAACTCAATGCAGGTATTGCCGGTGACGTAGTAATGAAAGCGGTAGTTGCCAAAAACCTCGAACTGGTTGAGGATGCGGATGCGTTCCGGGTCTTGGGCCCGCAGTTCGGCGCACTTGTCATAAATCTCTTTGACATTGGATTCACAACCGGGGGTGAGGATCAGCCGCGCGCCGTAGCTGCGCACCAGATCAAACCGCTCGCGGCTCATTTCCTCTGGCAGGATGACAATACTGTCAAATTTCATGCGGCAGCCGACCCAGGCCCCACCGATGCCGTAGTTGCCGGTGCTGGGCCAGACGAGGGAATGGATGGTCGGGTCAACCTCACCGGTGAGCTCTTTTTCGATGAGTACCGAATAAGTGGCTCCCACCTTATGGCTGCCAGTAGGGAAGTCTTTCCCATACAGCACGGCGATGGGGGCCTCCACACCGGTGAGTTGGGGGGGCAGCACATAATAACGAATGCGGTTATCGGCGTCCTTCCAGGTAATGTTGTAGAGGTTGATAGGATCCAGGGGGTCTTCGTTCTTCATCCGCAGCGCGCGCTGGCGCACAGCGGGGTCAATCTTCTCCGGATGAAGCATCTCCTCGAAAGTCGGTCCGGTGATCAGGTTCGCGTATTTCTTGGACATCTCTTAACTCCTTGAGGAAGGTATTTGTTTACCGCCTGTAGCTGGCGATTGAAACCTGAGCTGGGTGCAGTCGAAACATTGCGCCTTTGGCATCGTTTGTCCGCCTACGTGAACAATGGAAAGGTCGCCCGTGCAGGCAGGCGGTGCTATTATACCCCAAATGCTACCGGATGTCCACTTTGTATTGCGATTGTCGTTTTGGAGTGTCTATCATGCTGAGCTTGCCGCAGTTTCCCGATGGTTACAGCATGAGTGCCGCGTTGCAAACTCACTCCAGGGAGCATTGCCACGGGTACGTTTTGCATGATTTAATAAACATGCTATAATAGAAAACATGTACAATTGTACACCTTTAAATCTATTTGTGAGGGTTTATCATGGATATAGTTGTGGATACTTCCACTCTTATCGCGGTCATTGCCGATGAACCGGAAAAAGAAGCTCTGATTGAGTTGACAACCGGAGCTAACCTGATTGCGCCTCACTCAGTTCATTGGGAGATTGGCAATGCCTTCTCGGCTATGCTGAGACGAGGGAGGATAACGGTTGAACAAGCTATACAAGCTGTCCAAGTATACCAGCGGATTCCAATCAGGTTTGTGGATGTGGAGTTAGAAGAGACACTGAAGATAGTGGATGCGCTGGGCATCTATGCTTATGATGCTTATCTGATAAGATGTGCCCAGAAATACAAATCGCCTTTGCTTTCTCTGGATAGAAATCTGGTTGATGCAACTAAACATATGGGGGTAAAGGTCATGGAGGTAGTCAGATGATAGTGTATACCTACTCGGAAGCGAGGCAAAAGCTTGCCTCCTTGCTGGAACAGGCTGTTAAAGAGGGGGAAGTTAAAATAAAGCGCAAAGATGGACGAACCTTTGTGATCAAGCCGGAGGCGGTGGAAGGGTCTCCATTGGACGTGGAGGGTATAGACCTGGGTATCACTACAGACGAGATCGTGCAGTTTATTCAAGAGGGAAGAAGAGTTTACGAACCAACGGGCAAGACAGACTAGGCCACTGTGTAAGTATGCTCTGCTGTACCGGGGTGGTTTACAGCCTGGACCAAAAGACCCGTGCTCCCTGGTGGGGTCACGGGCCTTTGTTCGTTGGTAGCCAGCCGTCGTCATCGCAACAGACCGAATAAAAGCATCCAGAAAGAGTTCAAGACATCCATGTAGAAGTTGCCCCCAAACTGGCGGAACAACTGGAAAGGAAGATCCGGTGCACCGAAGAAGGGGCGCAGCGTCCAGGCCATCTGCGTGCCCACGAAACCGTAGACGAAAATCCACATCCAGAGGATGATGGTGCGCACCGAGCGCCCCTCGGGCTGCACATAGCGCATCCCCTGCACCAGAAAAGTCAACCCGAAAAAGCCGGTCAGGGTAAGAATGGCCACGTTCAGCAGCTTGAAAAACTGGTAATTGGGCGCGGTCAGCCAGAAGAACAGGGAGATAGGGGCGAAGGACAGGGTGAGCACCGCTGTGACGGTGATGGCCGTCAGGATCAGGGCCAGGGTCTGCGGCAGGGTAAGCTTGGAACCAAACAGCAGGTTGAAGAAGTACAGCGTGGGCAGGCAAATCACCAGCGTGATTAAAAACAGCACCGGCAGCTTGACTGCCGAGGAAAGGGATTGCATCCAGCTATTGGAATAGCCCAGCACCAATCCGTACAGGGCGAAGAACAATGATGAACTGATCAGCATATCGCGGATTTTGGCCGAGAGATCGTTGCCGTTACGTACCTCGTCGAAGAAATCCGCGCGATTGCGCAGGATGTGCTCGATGACCAAAAAGCTGTTCATGGTTTGCTCCCTGCCTGTAAAATGGCCATCACACTGAAGAAGGCCCAGGCTGCATATCCGTAACGCCAGCGGCGCACAGCTAATGCCGGCAGAAGCAGTGCCAGGATAATCAGAGCCAGGAAAAATAGCGGCGCCGGTCCGGTTGGCCAGCCGCGCAGGCTGTGCAGCCAGGGCAGAACTACCGATCTGAGGACCATGGTCAGTAGCACCGGTAGCGCTGCCGACAGCACTGCCTGGCTGACGGATTCATTGTGCACCTGGCGGAACTGTTCGGCAATTTCCCTGGCAGGGCCAAACCGGGCTACGGCCTGCCGCTCTGCTTCCTCTGGAGACAGTTCTGCCGCCATCCCGGCCTCCACCGCTTCCATCAAGTGTTCTCTGATCTCGCGCAAAATCTCGGCTTCGGTCACCATATCCGTCATCAGGTGAGAAGCCACTTCTTCCAGGTATGCCTCAATGATTTGCATGACGCCCCCCCCTGCCTGCGCTCAGGACGCGCTATCCAGCACAGCGAGCAGCTTGCGGGCGAACGTACCCCACTCATCTATAGATTTGTCCAGGGCCCGCTTACCTTTATCGGTGATGTGATAGTATTTTCGCGCCGGGCCCTGATCCGTTACCTTCCACTCGCTACGTACCAGTCCATCCTTTTCCAAACGATGCAGGGCCGGGTATAGAGTACCTTCCTTGAGATTGAAATAGCCATCACTACGCTGCTCCAGCTCTTTGACGAGTTGATAGCCATACATCGGTTGCTTGGCCAACAGGGTTAACACCAGAACCGCTGTACTCCCTTTTCTCATATCCAATGCCGGTGACATTGCCCACTCCCAAGTTTATACATAGAATATCTATATACCTGGCTCTATTATACCACTTTATCATAGCAATGTCAAGAGGCGCAGCGGTGGGCAAATCACCTTTCTCAACGGAACAGGGCCTCCAGGCTGCCGAGATCTACTCGAGAGCTCGGGTCCACGCTGAGAGGGGTCACCGACACTTGCCGGGCCACCCGCAGGACGTATATATCCGAATCCGGTTTCAATGTGTCCATGTCTACCCGAATCTCAAAGTCCATGGCCTCGTGGTCCGGTTGCTGAATGGGATGGAAATAAGGCTGGCGAGCGACCCTGGTCATACGCCAGGGGGTCTGGGGTGTAGCGTCACTGGGAACGTCTATCTTGAGAATATCCACATCCGGAGGGAGGCGAGTGGTCAACATCAGGCGGGCGAACTCACGGGTGAAATATTCTGCGGCTGAGAAGTCTATTTCATCCGAGTGGCTGTAGTAATACTTCTTGTCCGTTTCCAGAGAAACTGCCAGCGCGGGGATACCTTTACTCGCCGCTTCCAAGGCTGCGCCGATGGTACCAGAGCCGGTAACCGCTAACCCGACATTCTCGCCGTAGTTGATTCCGGAAACTACCAGTGAGGGGGTACGGGACGCCAGCTTGAGCAGACCGTACATTACGGCCACGGCTGGCGTGCTCTCCACAGCGAAGGCTTCTCGTTCCTCTCCGTTCAGGCTGAGTATGACGCGTTGGATGTGGCCGTCATAGGGCGGTGCACTACGACCGGCCCCGGTGTGTTGCCTGGCGGGAGCTACTACCAACACCTCACCCAAGGGCAATACGGCCCGCACCGCCGCCCGCAACCCTGGGGAGGCGATTCCATCATCATTGGTCACCATAATGAGAGGGCATTCCGTCAATGAACAACTCCTGCTTTTGGGATTTGGTCGCTATTATAGACCAGTCTGGCGTTTTCTCCAAATAAACCGGGAAGGTGCGGCGCGCTTCTTCGTTGGATTTTTTGACAAACTGACCACGTGTGCTATAATAGAAGTATATTCAATATTTGAATATTCATTTATTGAGTAAGGCAGATGAATCATGACTCGACAGGCCATCCTTTCCCCACACCAGGCCGTGCTGGGTCTGCTGATGCGTGGCCCGATGCATGGCTATGAGTTGTATCAAAAGTACGCTTCAGAATTGGGTCCCATATGGCACGCGGGCCGGAGCCAGGTCTACGCCATTCTCAAACAGCTTGAAGAAGCCGGTCAGGTGGCGGCGCAGACCGAGTTTCAGGAGTCCCGCCCGGCGCGTAGGGTCTATCGTTTGACTCCGGACGGACGCCAGGCTTTTCTGGAGTGGGTGCACCAGCCGGTGAAGGAGATCCGCGACATCCGCGTCCTCTTCCTGGCCAAGCTCTACTTCCTATGCCAATTGGGATTGGAGGGAGTAGATACCCTGATCGAGGCGCAGAAAGCCGTCTGCTGTGAGCGGATGGATGCTCTGGCCCGGGCGGCGGAATTGAATGCAGACAGCTTCGGGAATCTGGTCTGCGAGTTCCGCCGCCATCAACTGGAGGCCATCCTTGATTGGCTTGACCACTGTCGCCAGCAATTCGTCTCTCAGGGAGAGGAAGCATGACATTGGATGGAGCTGCCGTCCAGATCCACCATCTCACCGTCTACTATGGCTCCGTGTGCGCGTTGTCCGATGTCTCTCTGGACGTAGAGGCAGGCTTGTTCACGTTGATCAGTGGACCTTCCGGCTGTGGCAAGAGCACGCTGGCTCTTTGCCTGGGTGGACTTATCCCCCATATCTTGTCTGCCCGAATGGCCGGACAGGTGCGGGTGAATGGTCTGGACACGAGCGCCCACCCGCCAGGCGATCTGGCCTCCCACGTCGGGCTGGTCTTTCAGAACCCGGCCACGCAGCTTTTCAACGCCACGGTGGACGAAGAGGTGGCCTTCGCCCCGCGCAATCTGGGCCTGCCGGCCGAGGAGATTGTGGCGCGGGTGGCATTTGCCCTGGAGGCGACCGGTATTGCTCACTTACGGAGCCGGGATGTACGCACTCTGTCCACCGGCGAGCAGCAACGGGTGGCCATCGCCTCCGTGCTGGCTCTTCGCCCGCGCGTGCTGGTTCTCGATGAACCGACGGCTAACCTGGACTGGCGAGGCACGGACCAGGTGCTGTCTACCCTGGTCCGGCTGCAGCGCGAGGAGGGGCTGACCGTGATAGTCATTGAGCACCGCCTGCAGGCCCTGACCAGGCTGGCTGACCGTGTGCTGCTGATGCACGAGGGGCGCATCGTAGCAGACGGTCAGCCAACCGAGGTCTTCGCCGACAAAGCGCGTCTGGACGCGCTCGGGTTGTGCTATCCCTGGCACGGCGCAGAGCACGACGACTGGCGGCGTATGTCCGAGGAGAGCGCTTCACCTCCGACCGGCACTCGTCCGCTGGTTGCCCTCCAGAGGTTGGAAGCGGGTTACGGGCGACATCGCGTGTTGCACGGCCTTGATCTGGCCCTGTATCCGGGGGAATTGGTAGCACTGGTGGGTGAGAACGGCGCGGGGAAAAGCACCGTGGCCCGCATCCTGGCGGGCATCCTGCGGCCCCAGGGCGGGCAAGTTATCTGGGAACCGGCGTTGCGCCGTTTGCCCCTGGGTCGCCGGGTGGGACTGCTCTTCCAGAACCCGTTGCACCAATTGGTGTGCGACCAGGTGGAAGAAGAGGTCAGCTTTGGCCCGCGCAATTATGGGCAGGCCACAGACGACAGCATTGAGGCTGTGCTGGAGGCCGCTGACTTGACCACCATCCGGCACCGACGTCCCCAGACGCTGAGCGCCGGACAACAGCAGCGCACCGCCCTGGCGGCGACGCTGGTCCTCTCCCCTCGGCTGCTTATCCTCGATGAGCCGACCATGGGCCAGGACTGGGGTCATCTCAGCCGGCTGATGGACTTTCTGACCCGTCTCAACCGCAATGGACAGGCGATTCTGCTCATCACCCATGATTACAAACTGGTCTGCCGTTATGCCACACGAGTGGTCTGGTTGCATGAGGGTCGCATAAGCGTGAAACGTGATGCGTGAATTCACGCTACTCAATAACTCGACGATGTTAAATTCGGGCTTTCTGACCTCTCCTAACCCCTCCCTTACCCTCCC